>JABJCN010000099.1 GCA_018668635.1 Opitutia bacterium | reverse complement strand
GTTTCCCGCAAGGTTACTGTTGCAGACACTATTGCTCCGGTCATCACACTGAATGGAGATGTGGAGATGGTAGTGGAAGTGAAATCTGCCTTTGAGGATCCAGGTGCCACGGTCGTTGATGCATACGAAGGCGATCTAATTACCAAGCTGACTGTAGCGGGTACGGTGGACACGGATAAGCAAGGAGAGTACACATTGCTCTATAAAGCCAGCGATAGCGCAGGTAACGAAGTTCAAGTTAGCCGGAAAGTTACTGTTACTGATACAGGAAAACCGATTCTGATTACCTTGATTGGGCCTCGTTTTGTTACCCTTTTACTTGACGATACTTATACAGATCTGGGCGCCATTGCATTGGATGCATACGAGGGTAATATTTCAGCCAAGGTTACGGTTGGAAATCCGGTTGATACATCGAAGGTCGGTGAATATTCTGTCACTTATAACGTCTCAGATACTGCGGGTAATTCTGCCAATCCATTGGTTCGAACAGTTCGTGTTGTTGATCCCATTCCACCTGTGCTCTCAATGAGGGGACTGTTTGCTGTTAAGCTGAAAAAAGGAGATGTGTACTTAGATTCCGGAGCCATGGCCACAGACAACTATGATGGCAATTTAACAGACTCAATCATCACTAACAACCCGGTTGATACCAGTAAGACCGGTATTTATAGCGTAACCTATATCGTGAAGGACACCTCCGGTAATGAGGTCAAGGCAACCCGTACAGTCATTGTTGCATCTGAACCGCAAGGCTATGTCGACTGGTTGACCAGTTCTGGTTTGGACAAGTTGCCGATGATTGACCAAGTCTTCACTGCAGACCCTGATAAGGATGGCACCAATAACCTTCTCGAATATTTCTTCGGCGGAAGTCCAATTTCATTTGATTATCTTCGGCCCTCCCTGAATTTTGATCCAGCTACTGGTGACATTGCTTTCTCCTTTCGGAAACGCAAGGGGCTTGACCCTGGTTGGAACTTCGAGATTCTCCGTCGTCAAAACTTCAATGCCACCAATGTTTGGGCCGATGCATTGAAACCCTCAGGAGACTTTCCCATTCCTGAAATTACAAATATGGATAATGGTGATGATACGACCACCGAGACTTACACTTTCAAGGCCGTTGGGAGTTTGAGTTCGATGTACTTCCTCCAACTAGTTATCGACTACGAGGAGTAGATTTACAGGAATCATTTCGTGGCTTTTGATTGGTTCACTTTTTCCTGAAGCTTAACAATAAATTGCTTCTGTTCAATCGGGGATACGTAAGTCGCCTTTTTGCCGTGCTGGATTCTGATTCGATTAAGGGGATTTACTGGACTCTTTTCTTGTTTGCTAGCTGCTTCAAATGACTTAATTTCCACATAGGGAATATACTTTCGCAGTAGACCGGACTGAATAATGAGTTGGCTTGTTCCCAATGTATACTGACTGGGGAATTTCAATAACCAGATACAGATGCCTGATAAAATTCCAGATAGCATACAGAGAGTCCCCAAAGTATTATTGTTGGCCTTGTGGAAGTAGATTCCAAGATTGATACAAACAAGCGGACCCATAGAGACCAGAATGCCAAACCGCCAATCTATATGAGATGGATAAGTTTGATCCTGATGAGATGTCACAAGGTGTTTTTTAGGGCTTTTCAAAAAATAAACAATACGTATCGAGTCTTGTTTGGGTAGCCTTTAAAATTTGGAGTGGGGTGCTTGCTTGCCCGTCGGTTTGCTAAGGATTTCAGTTTTTGCACGCATTCCATCTTCTTCAAAAGTCAGACCGAAGCTGATTTCATTCAATCCGCTAAAGGGTGAAGTCTTCAATGTGTCAGGATTCCTTGGCCTCGCGGGGTGTCCGAATATACTGGACTCATAGGTTTTGAATTCTTCATTCCATTGGTAATTACCCCCACCGGGGCAGACCAGAAGGGTATTCCAGTTTCTCTGGTGAAACTTTAATGCGTTTTCAATCCCATGGTGACGGCGCCATTCATTTAGAATATGTAGGTTGTTCCATGAACGCCATTGAAGCGTCGTTTGGATGTTTTCCTGAGAAAGGTTTTGAATATGAGGAATTGCCTTTGCAGAGAGGCGCATGCCCATGCTCTTTCCTGACCATTTTGGTTGAGATCCTTCCGGTGAAGTATTATTTTTGCCCGATTGCGATTCCTTGTTATTATCAATTTTACCTTCAATTGTTTTTTTGATAAGTTTTTCACTGAGCGCAAAAGTGAGCCGCGTTGGTTCCACCCTGTAATGGAGTGCGAAGTCACGAAATGGGCTCTTTTTCATTTCCTTTTTTGCCTTTTCCGAAAGAGAGATTCGGACAAATGTCTGATCCTTGTGAGTCTGGTTTTCCCATGCGAGCATCCCCGGGGAGGTTTGGTTGAGAAAAGCCCGAAATGCGGCAAGAAAAGCTGTCATCTTAAAGGGATTGCGTACGTCGATCTTGGCAATTACCGGGATACGGTGAAAGTTCTCTTCCATAAAATCATCAATATCCTCCCCCTCCATGGCTTTTCGGGCAACTTCGTCCCAGAATGGACTGTCTTCAAGTTGGAAGGAGACCCACTTCCCGATCCAACCAAGTGCATTTGTACCAAGTGAGGGCGTTGTCTTGGAAAGAAATCCTCCAGCTTGTCTCATGGTCCTTGTTTTCATGTCGATGGCAAAGATCGCATGCAGAAGTGATTCCCTGCGGGGGGTGGCTGCATTGCTGATGAATTGCTGATCCCCTACAATTTCCCGCAAGTCATTGTACTCACTGCCTTCAATTAAAGGTAGAATCGAAATATCAAGGGCCAGTTTACCGCTTTTTACCGTGATCGTTCCACCAATGGGGTCAAAGAAGTTCCTCCATCGCTTTTGATATCTGTCACGAAAGCTTATGTATGCTTGTTTCTCAGATTGGGTAATCTTGTTGATCTTCAGTTCTGCAATTGGAGTGAGGAAGGCAAGGTTCCCGAAGGTGGATGAACATATTTTATTACCTTTATGGTTAATCAGCCCCAGGAAGCTTGGTGTATCATTTTTTTTACTTTGGTTTGCGATTTTCCGTGCCTGTAGTTCCGACAAGATTGCTGCTGCCTGCGTGCGCCTGGAAGCACCTATACGCCAACGGGGACCGCACCAGCGACGGATGGTTGCATCAGTCAGAAGAAAAAACATTGTTTCTTCATTGTTTCCCTTTTCGTATCGTTGGCGGAACCATTTATACTCCAATAGGCTGGCAATGGATTGATTGTTGCCTTTAAGGGTTTTCAGAATTTGTTCCAGTTGTACATGGGAATTCGTGACGATGAGGGTGTTGTTGTGACTGGCCAGAAATGAACTGATACTTCGATCCTCATTGATTAGGCTTTCGTAGGAAACTCCTAGGATTTTGCCGGTCGAAGTCTTGGGGGCAGGTTTTGTTGTTAAAAGAATTTGTTGGCGACGTAACTGTAGTGCTGCAGTCAGTGCATCTGCATCTTGTGCCTCAAAGAGAATGGTCAGGTCAGACCCGGTACGCAGGTAGGGGTCAGAACCAGTTACTGCAACTGACCTGATTAGCTTTGAGCCAAGTATACGGGCAAGATTGTCCAATGGCAAACAGAGTTGCTGTTGGTATCGGTCCTGCGTAAGTGCATCTTCCGGTCGATCTTCAAGTAGGCGAAGAATAGGAGTTCCTTGGTCCATTGATTGGTCGATCAGATCAAGCAATGCCTGGAAACTGGAAAAGAATAGGGCATGCTGGTCATGCGGGATAGCTTTCGCAAGGTTGTCTGGTTGAAAGGCTTTATTGGGATCAATACGGGAATTCCAGTCTATTTCCGCAATGGTTATACCTTGAATACCTTGGATGTCGGTGTCCTCTGGTTCTTCCTCTTTTTTATTACTGATTCTGAGTTGGCGGTCAATTTGGAGATTTTCGCTGACAGCTCGGCCACCACTAAAGAGGCTATATGTTGATTCGAGATTATTACGGTTGTTTCTTGAAGATAGGTTACGGTTAAGAGTTGTGGAACCTCGGTTGTCTTCGGGAATTTTTTTCAATAAGGCTTCGGCTTCCTGAATTTGATGACGATACCAGGCTGTTCCGGTTACATTGAGGTTTCGCAGGCGGATGAAATGAGCAATTTTACTCTTTAGGTAATCTGCCTTCGCTTTTACCTGATTGATTGGGGCAGCGGGGATACGAAATTTCACAGTTTCCATACCTGACCAGTCTTCTCGGGGTAAATAAAGAATTCCAGATGGAGTCTTGCCTGGATCGGTTTTGGTGGCAATCCTGAGGTTGAGTAGCGATTGGGCCAATGTTCCTCGGGTTAGGAGACGAGAGTTACCCTCCATGGTCAGGTAGTAAATCTCATGATTATTACCAATTATATAAGGGAACAGGTTGTTGCCCAGATTTCTTTGCTTCTGGTTATTAAAGCTCCTGACTTGTTTATGTGGCTGTTTTAGTGAAGGAAGTTCTCCTTCGACAATTTCTAGCTGGCTCAGTTGAGTAAAGTAATATGTCGACTCTTGAGTCGCTGCCGGCAGCGCACAAGTGGTTAATAAAAGAGAAATGATTTGAATTTTGGTCATGATTTTATCTTTTCAACTCACACATACATTTTGTGTGCCAATCTTGAAGATTTATGATTACGAATAGCCTGCTGGCTTGAAAATTAGTTCAAGCTGCAGTTGGTTTGATTTTGTGGCGGGGATTTTTGTACTTGATAATACAGGTAATGTACCACGGTCTACTTAATGACCTTGTGGAGTTTTCCGTCTTTGTAGTTTTTGACAGATGTGAGGTCCCCATCCCGGTTCCATTCCATATAGTATCCCCATAATTTACCTTCGCGCCAACCAATCTCCTTCCACTTGCTGCCGTGTTCATACCAAACTGAAAGACGAGTTGGTTCATCTCCTTTGATCTCTCCAATAATGTAGGGAGTTCCATCAAGATACCATCCTTGGATTTTACCTCTAAGTTTTCCTTTAATACAATTTGCTTGAAGGCTTTGCTGTCCAGTTTCAAACCACTCGGTGAAAGCCCCGTTTACAACACCTTTCTCGTAAGGGTATTCGCTTTTTTTTGCTCCGCTTGTATACCAACCAACTGCATCTCCATTGGCTTGGTTGTCCTGCATGGGGACTTGAAAGCGTTTCTTGCCATTTGAATAATACTGGGTGAGCATTCCTTGTGTCTTCCCATCCACGCAATCGATTTCAAAACTGTGGATTCCACTGGGGAATTCCTTATAGGTTTTTCCGGTAAAAGGTTTATCGGTGGATTTTAGATAATAAATATTTTGTTCCCTGAGACGTATTTGATCGATTTGGTTATAGTGAACTTCACTTTTTTGTGGTTCTGGAGAGCCTTCCAATGTTGGTTGCGCTTTATTGGGTGCGACGGGTGGAGTTTTCTTAACGGCAACAGGAGTATTCGGTATTTCTTTTGATATCCCTGATGTCGTTTTCCCTTTGTTTTCTTCGGGTTTAGGAATATTCAATACAGGCTTTGGTACAGACCCTTTAGGCGGCGGATCGGGTTGCAAATCAGAGGGCTTTGGAGGATTGTTTGGATTTGTTTCAACTACAATATCTGTATCGCCGGAAGGCGGTTGAATATTCTTGGTCGTTCCTTTTTGTGTATCATCACTGCACCCGATAAGACCAAGGGTTATCAGTAGTATCAAATTTTTTTTAGTGAATTGATTCATCTTGGTTTGATTTGCTTTTCTCATAAGCGTTCTTGAGCAATTTCATTCCGATGTCTTAGGTTCTTGCAAGTTTTTCTAGTGTGGATCGCATGCTAAGGCATTGAAACAATACAAGTACGACTATTGGTGCAAGGGTCCAGGCGAGGGTCGTTGTGTTGAGTCCCGATTTTAGTTCGACACCGTAATTGCCTGCAATGACAACTGTTTGGGCAATGGCGATATAAGCAGCAACTATAGCAAGTGTATACAAGGTGAATCCGATAGCGATGAAGACGTATAGATAGTGCTGGAAAAGCTCTTTTGGGGGGTATCCAATGTGTAGTAGTGTGCGAATCTGGGTTGCCGAACGATGGATGAGAACTTGAAAACTTAGCCAGAAAGCGAGGAAAGCCAGAAGAAGCAATAGTAATCCAATGAATCCCGTGCCGCCTAGAGCCAGCTTTGCCATGCTTGCAGCCTTGGTGCCATTAAGCAGTTCACTGTTTGTTTCATATTTCTTTTTTTTAAGTAGATCGAGTAAACTCTGGGAGATGGGTGTTCGGGTTTGTAAAAGAATGCGATAGGAGGGGATGGGGTTATTGTTGGTATTTAATCGGGCACTGGACCATTTCATAAAGGATTCAGGTACCAGAATGGTAGTGATTCGGTCGCTAAAGGCTGAGATTCTTGCTGGCAATATAAGTTCCGTCCCTTCTTTGTTCCGTAGTAAGAGTGTGAATCCAACCTTGTGAATCATGCCTTTGGACACCTGCGGGTAACCGTTGGCAGGAGCAAATCCAAAGTTGTACATATGAAGGAAACTATTGGGTAGAAGAATTGGTACATGTGGACTTTCTTGGGTCCATCCCCAGTCAGTAGGCAGAGATTCAAGAAATTCTGTAGGGAGGGACTCAAGGAAAAGTTCAGTCTGATATTCGGGGAAGTTTGGTATGGCCATGTTGGCGATAGACTGGAATCCCGCTGCAGAAAATGTGGTGGCATTCATGACACCGGGGTGTTTCTTTAGATTTTCAATTTCTCGATCTGAAAATGATGGTCGCATACCTGGCAGATTACTTAGCAGGGATACCTTCTTGCTCAGTGTCAGGTATTGCGCAGGAAATAATTCATCTTCGCTCTTGAGCACATCATTAAAGGATTCCCGGGTTTGCAGGGTTAATAGCAGTAGCGTGATACCCGTCAGGGCACCTAGGCTTGCTCCTAGGATTTGCCATAGGGATTGATTTCGCCAAAGAAGCTTAAAGAGCATATTGATGGAAACTGGTAAGGTGTATGCCTATGTGCAATGCGTTGCTTGCAGTAATGGTTTCATTGTTGAATCCCAAAGTAATTCTTGGCTTCATTGTTTGAATGAATGGATTTGATCGCAAGAGGGTTTTGGGTATGATTGCAGAAAAAGTTTCTGATCTCAATTTATCTCATCCAGTGCGGGTTGGCATTGATGGAGTTAGCGCATCCGGAAAGACCTTTTTTGCAGATGAATTGGGCGATGTTTTACGAAATATGGGGCATGAAGTTGTTCGTGTTGGCATGGATGGTTTTCATAATCCGAGAGAGACTCGTCATCGTCGAGGGGTTTTTTCGGTCGAGGGTTATGTAGAGGATTCCTTTAATTATTCAGCGATTCGTGAGCTTGTTCTAAATCCACTGGGACCGCTGGGAGATTTAAAATATCATCCTGAAATCTACGATCATACGGTGGAGCAATCCATTATTTCATCTCCAGTTGAGGTTTCTTCTTCTGCCATTCTCATTCTTGAGGGAGTTATGTTATTCCGCGATGAGATCGTGGACTGTTTCGATTACAAAATCCTAGTTCAAGCATCCGATGGGGTTGCCTTGGGCAGGGCCAAAAAAAGAGACCTGAAGCATTTTGGGGATATCCAATTACTACTGGAAAAATATACCAAACGTTTTATGCCCGGACAGTCATATTACCGGGAGAAATGTAATCCGGATTTGGTGGCGGATGCAATTCTCTTAAATGATGATTTGAGCAAACCTGAATTGAAGTTTCTTCAATGACGCCTTTTTCTGGCACTTATTTTACGTTTATGCTACCTTTTCTCGAAGCATCGGGTTGCTCAGTTATACCCTCAGTTCTTGATAAGGGTTTAAGCCATAGTCATCGTCTAGCGTGGCCAGAAATAGTCCTGCGTTTCGCTCCTCGCAGATTTCCAATATGAGTTCAAGGCAGATTCGGGAGTTGTCTGGATCAATATGACTAAACGGTTCATCGAGAAGTAGTGCCTCGAATGGTTGAAGTAGTGCCCGAAGTATGGCCAATCGTTGTTGTTGCCCGAAGGAGAGCAAGTGGCAGGGTTGATCAAGTTGTTCTTTTATTCCCAGACGTTCCGTCAGTTCTTCAATTATTTTACACTGTGGGCTTTCTGTTAGACTGATTTTGATAGCAAGGTTCTCCCTTGTCGTCAGTTCACCTAGGAGGCGCAGGTCTTGGAAAACCATGGCCAGAGTATTTTGCCTCACAAGAGCCCATTTTGTACTAGAGAAGTTGCCTATATTTTCTTCATCAAGGATCACTTGCCCTGAATAGTTCCTGCGAATTCCGAGAAGTATGTGGAGGAATGTGCTCTTTCCTCTTCCCGAAGCCCCGCGCACCAGATAGTTTCTTTTTAAATCGAGTTCGATTTTCCGTTCCCAAATACTATGGGTTTCCCGTTTTACGGGGATTCCTTCGGGGAGGACATCCTGAAGTTGGATTTTCAATATTGTACTGCTGATAACAATTAATTAACGGATTCTTTCTCCATCCTCCGTCCATTTTATTTCCTCAACGGAAACACCTTCGATGTATTTGATTCGGACAGCCAATTGACCATTGGGATACCAGAACGAGGAACCGCCGTCCTGAAGTCCATCCTTGAAGTGATATTCAAGTTTTTTACCCCCATCCTCATAGAAGTCGATGGCTTTGCCGGAAAATGGTTTGTTGGTGCCGGTTTCATAGCGGATACCATCCTTGTTTTCAAGGTGTGCATAGCCGATTGTGTAAACTTGATTCTTTTTTGAAAGCAAATTGGGTTTGGGTTGGGATGGGATTACTGGATCATTCCAAGACCGTATGACCAAATTACGAATTGAATGCATACATTGGGTTTTGCCATTTGCAGCTACGATTCCCAATCCTCCCTTCAGATTCTTTAGCTCTGGATTCGCGATAGAAAATACAGGCTGGTTTTCAAAGTAAACATGAATGCCTTCATGTTGTACTCTTAGACCCACTTTTTTCCATTTTCCGCCGGAGTGTGTATTCTCCTTGGATGAATTCTCTAGAACGGTCCCTTTTGCGTCAAGTACTTGTAATCCCTTCTTTTTGCCGCTGGTTGAAATAAGAAGTGCATAGCCCGAACTGTTCTTGATAAATCCCGGTTTTTCATTTGTCTGAGGTTTTCCTTTTACTGTGGTTTCCGAGCAAAATAGAATGGACATGCCCGAATGACTTGTCGTTCGACCTCTTTTTGAACGGGCCTTGGCCAGATATTCCATGCTCAACTCAAAGGGAGGGGCAAATTCATCGTTCATCCAGAACCATCCACTACTTTGTTTCTTGCTGCTGGGAGTTAGTACCATTAACTTTTCCCTTTCATCCCACTTGGGGAAGTCAGGGTTGTTGTGATTGCCCATTTTAAATTTTTTGTCGGCAAGTAGATTTTTGGGTTGAAGTGTTGAAATGGTTGGGGATTTTTCTTTGGTACTTGATACTATTTTACCTTTTTTATATATTTTGGAAGAGAGTTGCTGGCCGTTTTCATCATAAAGGTTGAAAGGTCCGTCCATCAAACCATCCACAAAAAAGACTTCCATCTCTTTAAGTCCGTTTGCTTCCCATGATGTCATCTTCCCATGGCGTTTACCGTTTTTGTGGTTAACTTGAAATTGCTTGGAACCGTTCGGGTGCCAGTTTATTTCAATGCCATGCTGGATTCCATTCTTGTACTGGCTTTCGGACTGCTTATCGCCATTTTTGTAGTAGATTGTTACCGTGCCATGGGGTTTACCTTCATGCAGGTGAGCCTCGTATGTTTTTTTCCCGTTGGTGGCTTTGGAAATGGCGATTCCACTAAAAGGCTTGGTTTCAATGTCATAAAAGTAGATGTCATTCCATTTTACTAGCATTTCACCATTAACAGTGCGTACTGTTGCTTGATTTTCTTCTGCATTATTCGCATCCTCCTTGGCAATTAGGATAGCTCCCGCCAAGTATCCGATTAAACACAGGTTCCAAAACAGTTTTTGCATTGTTATTGTTATCTACAGTGTGGCATTGTGTGCAAGTAATCAAGATTCAACGAATCAACCCAGATACTCAGAGTATATTTAGGGGAATCATGTATTGACTAATCAGTTGAGTGTTTTTTTGGTATTTGATTCATTTTTTACCACTGTTCATTGGAGGTAATTGTCCTGAAATCTAATCTCATGAGTTCTCGCATATTTATCCATTTTTCAGCGATACTATGCTCATTTGTAGTCATAACAAAGGTTGTAGCGGAAACCCCGATTGGAAGGCAAGTTAGCGAATTTCAAATTCAACATTCTTTTCTGGTCACGGGACCGGATACTGCCTTGATTGATGAATCAGGGGAAATTGTGTGGCGCTGTAAGGGAGGCTCTCGTGACGGTTTCGCTCTTGCAAATGGAAATTTTGTTATAGCATGGAAGAATGAAGTTCTTGAGATGACACGGGCAAACAAGGTGATCTTCAGGTACAAGTTGAGTGGGGAGAACCGAGAAATTGGAACTGTTGCCCCCCTTAGCAAAGGCAAGTTTCTGATCACGGAACTGGGACCGAAGCCCCGGTTGGTCGAGGTAAACAACAAGGGCCAGGTAGAGGTGGATTTTCCGCTAAAACCAGAAACCACGAATGCACACATGCAGACGCGTATGGCTCGCAAAAATGCTTCAGGGAATTATTGGGTGCCCCATCTGTTGGCCCATTCGATCAAAGAGTATAATTCAGAAGGGGAGGTCCTTCGAACTTTCCGTACAGATGGTGGTGATCTTGGAGGTCGTGATGCAAGAAACTGGCCTTTTACCGCCATTGAATTGGCCAATGGGAATGTTTTGGTCGGATGTACAATGGGCAACAAGGTTGTTGAATTTAATTCGGAAGGAAAAGTTGTGTGGAAAGTGGATAACTCCAAGGCTGGTGGACTTATCCAGGATGCGTGTGGGGTCCAGCGCCTCGACAACGGAAACACTGTAATTGCCAGCTATCGTGCCGGAAAGGGGCAGCCTAAAATGCTTGAGGTCAATCCGGATGGCAAGGTGCTCTGGAAGTTTGAATCCCAAAAATTACGTGCGGTTCATCACTTTCAGGTGCTCACCACCAATGGCAAGAAGGAAACCCACGCCTTAAAGTAGCTTCTTCCATGGCCTTTTCCCTTGATGGACACGTGGCTCTTGTCACCGGCAGTAGTCGTGGCCTCGGCAAGGGTATTGTAAAGGAACTTGCACGTGCCGGTGCCCGTGTGGCAGTTAATTATTTCAATCAACCCGAACCAGCGCATGCCACGATTGATGAAATTCGAAAGGCAGGGGGTGTTGCCATGCTTGTTCGTGCAGATGCTTCAGATCCTGAGCAACTTCCATACATGGTAGAGGCTGTAGCTGAGAAGTTTGGCCCGGTGGACATCTTGGTCCCCAATGCAACTCCGGATCAACCCCAAAACCCAATTGAGGAATATGATGCTGAATTCTATCAACAAATGCTGGATTTCTTTATCCTTAGTCCCTTCCATCTTGCACAGGCTGTTGTCCCTTGCATGAAGGAAAAGGGGTGGGGTCGAATTATCAATGTGACCTCATCCGCCTATCATGCGGCATTCCCGAACTTCAGTGCCTACATTGCGGCCAAAGGCGGTCAGATCGGTTGGAGCCGAAGTATGTCTGTAGAGCTCGCGCCTTCCGGGATTACGGTTAACACAGTTGCCCCAGGATGGATTCCGACAGAACGACATGACAACGACCCACAGGAGCAGAAGGATGCTTATTTCGACACCGTGCCTGCGGGGCGTTGGGGCACTCCCGAGGATGTTGCCCATGCAGTTCAGTTTTTTGCCAGCAGTGAGGCCTCTTTCATCACCGGCCAGACGCTTTGTGTAACTGGAGGGTTGACCCCATGGTAGAAATATTGAAAAAAACTTCATCACCTCCCAAATCAGACGGCTATTTTCCGGCTGAGCGGAACTTAGTAATAATCAAATCATGAAAAGAGAAACGAAAATCCACACACATCCATTTATTATTGCCAGCCTCCTTCTCGTCGCCTCACTCTGGGTCGGCGGTTGTAGCGAAAGCCATGATGGCCATGACCATGGCTCTGACTCGACCCTTAATGTCGCCTTCGTCACCAACCAGATCGCCGATTTCTGGAATATTGCCAAGGCCGGTTGTCGCGATGCCGAAAAGGAACTTGGTGTCAAGGTTGAGGTCAAGATGCCTCCTGAGGCCTCAGTGGTGAAGCAGAAGCAGATTGTCGAGGATTTGATTTCCTCCGGCATCCAAGGTATCGCCATCAGTCCCCTTGACGCGGACAACCAGATTGCCTGGTTGGACAGTATTGCAGCAAAGGTCCCGCTTATCACCCACGACTCCGATGCTCCCAATGCCAAGCGCCTTTGCTACATCGGGATGGATAACTACAAGGCCGGTCGCATGTGTGGTGAACTCATCAAGACAGCCTTGCCTGACGGTGGTGCCGTCATGCTTTTCATTGGACGCCTTGAGCAGGATAATTCCAAGCATCGTCGCCAAGGAGTTATAGACGAACTTTTAGGCCGTCCTGTTCCCGATTCGCATAAAAATATTTCCTATGATCCCGTTGATGAAGTCATCAAGGGTGATAAATACGAGATTCTTGATACTCTGACCGATCAGGGTAAGACCGAGGTTGCCAAACAGAAGGCTGCTGATGCCATCAACGCCTTTCCGCAGATGAAGGCTATGGTCGGGCTGTTTGAGTATAATCCGCCCGCCTGCTATCAGGCGCTCAAGCAGGCCGGCAAACTCGGTCAAATACAGCTTATAGGCTTCGACGAGAACGATGTCACTCTACAGGGCATCAAAGATGGTACTGTAGCAGGCACCATTGTCCAGAATCCTTACGAGTATGGTTACCAGTCTGTTAAGATTCTCAAGGACATCCTGGAGAAGAAAGAGGTCAAGGATTTCATCGACATTCCTCCGCGCAAGGTCACCAAGGAGAATGTGGATGAATACTGGGCTGATCTGAAGGCCAAGAAGGCGGGTTGATTCATTTGTGCCCTTAGTGCCGATGCCCGACTCCCCCCAGAAGGACGGACCCCCACGTCTTGAAGTCCGTAAGGTCGGGAAACGGTTTCCGGGTGTCCGTGCCCTGCATGAGGTCGACATCGCCTTGCATAAGGGCGAAGTCCTCGCACTTATCGGTGAAAACGGTGCGGGGAAGAGCACTCTCATGAAAATCCTTGCGGGGGTCCAGCCGCCTGACGATGGGGAAATCCTTGTCGAGGGCCGCCCCATGGATACTTTCACCGTCCAGGCTGCCATGGACCTGGGCATCTCGCTCATTCATCAGGAGCTTAATCTGGCAGACAACCTTGATGTCGGTGCCAACGTTTTTCTTGGCCGTGAGCCGCTGAAAAATGGTCTAATTGACAAGTCCCTTATCCGGGAGGAATCCCGAAATTTCCTGAAGATGGTTGGGCTCAATGTGGATCCCGACACTCTGGTTCGTAACCTCTCCATCGGCCGTCAGCAGATGGTCGAGATCGCCAAGGCCCTCTCAGTGGATTCGCGCATTCTCATCATGGACGAGCCCACCTCCAGTCTTTCCCAGGCGGAGGCGGAAAACCTTTTCAAGGTCATCAAGGACCTGCGGAACCGTGGGGTCAGTATTATTTACATCTCCCATCGCCTGAGTGAGGTGACGGAACTTGCGGATCGTGTGACTGTTCTTCGCGACGGCGAGAACGCCGGTCACCTTGACCGTGAGGAGATCAATCACGACAACATGGTTCGTCTCATGGTGGGCCGTGATATTTCCGGACACTTTCAACGCGAAGCCCGAGAACCGGGTGAAGTCATTCTTGAGGTCAAGGGAATCCGTACCCCCGCCAACCCCCTGTATGACTTGAATTTTAATTTGCGATCCGGCGAAATTGTGGGTGTCGCCGGACTTGTCGGTGCCGGTCGGAGCGAGGTCCTGCAGACCCTTTTCGGAGTGACGCCCGCCTTGTCGGGTGAGGTTCGCATACGGGGCAATGCCGTACAAATCGCCACCCCGCAGTCTGCCATCAATGCCGGTCTTGCCCTTGCGCCTGAGGACCGTAAGTCACAAGGACTCGTCATCGAGATGACTGTCCGTGAAAATCTTTCCCTCGCCGCCCTGAAACGTGACAGTCGTTCCGTGGGATTCCTCGATTTCACCAAGGAACTGGCCATCAGTAAAGAAATGATTGATCGCATGGGCGTGAAAACACCAGACGACCGCCAGGTTATTCGCTACCTTTCCGGCGGCAACCAGCAGAAGGTCGTCCTTGGAAAATGGCTGGCAATGGAGCCCGGAATCCTCCTTCTTGACGAGCCAACCCGTGGCATCGATATCGGTGCCAAGCGCGAAATTTACAACCTCATGGAGGAGCTTGCAGCCAAGGGGGTTGCTATTCTCTTTGTCTCTAGTGAAATGGAGGAAGTCCTAGGTATGGCGGATCGCGCCATTGTCATGCATGAGGGGCGTATTACCGGCGAACTTACCCGCGACCAACTTACTGAGGAAGCCATCATGCAGTTGGCCACCGGCCAGACTGCCGCATAACCTTAAACCCGAAATCTATTTGTGAACGTAAAAGTCCTTGGAATTGGAATCCTTCTCATCGTGCTTTGGGCTGTAATGGCCATTGCTGTTCCAGAATCCTTCCTGTCCGGCAACAACATCGAGAACCTACTGAGGCGTACCGCCATGTACGGCATTCTAGGCATCGGTGTCTCTTTTGTCATTATAACTGCAGGAATAGACCTTTCCATTGGTTCCATTGTCTGCTTCAGCGCCTGCCTGCTCACCATCTTTCTAAAAGTGGACTACCAGCCCTTTGACGGGATGGATGTTCTTTCTGTTGAGCCGGATGCAAAAACTATCGTCCTGACGGGCCAAGACAGTGATCTCCAGTCAGGAGACCACGTGCGTTATTACGGTGGGCGACGAGCCCGGAGTGCATTGGTCAAGATCACGTCTGTGGAAAACCATACCTTCGAGGAAGGGGACAAGAAAAGCGTCCAAGCCACGCGGTTGATGGTGGAGGGTTTGAAGGGCAATTCAGATCGACGTGGCACGATCGCGCGCGTTTATGAGGTTAAGAATGTGGGGACGGACGGGGATTCTACTACTGTCAGCCTTGCCGGACAACATGACAACTTGGCTGCCCGTGACCGGGTAACCTTCATTCATCCGGAATCCGGACTCTCTGACCTGGGTATCACTGGAATTTCTGCTTCCGGTGGGAACACTATTGTCTCGCTTGACGATGAACTGGGTTCAGTCACCAGCGAATGGCTCGCCATGCCTGTTGAACGAAGGCAGCGTATGCCCGTGCCTTTTGCGTTACTGTTAGTCCTGGGGGCTGGTCTGGCCCTTGGAATGTGCCATGGGCTCCTCGTCACCAAGCTAAAGTTGCAACCGTTCGTGGTAACCCTTTGCGGTCTTCTTTTTTACCGCGGCATCTCACGTTGGAGCGTGGACGACCAGACCGTTGGCATGGGTAATGAATATGATGCCTCCCTCGCTCCGCTGGCTTCGGGGAAGTTTGTCCTTTGGGGGGAGTTTGGGATTCCCTATCCGTTTTTCATCCTGGTCATCGTTGCCATCCTCGCCGCCATTTTCCTGAACCGGACCATTTATGGCCGCTACATGCTGGCCCTTGGGCGTAATGAGGAGGCCGCCCGCTTCTCCGGGATCAATACGGACCGAATGACGATTGTGGCCTATATAATTTGCACAGGCCTTGCCGCCTTGGGAGGAATTTTGTTTGCCATTGATTCCAACTCTGTTGCCCCGTCCAGCTTTGGTAATTTTTTCGAGCTGTATGCCATTGCGGCTGCAGTCCTTGGCGGTTGCAGCCTGCGTGGAGGGGAGGGAGGTATCCTCGGTGTCGTGATTGGCACAGCTGTCATGCAGACACTCTACAACCTCATTGTCCTCCTTAAAATCTCGGACACCCTGGAGTTTGCTATCATTGGAATGGTCATTCTCCTCGGGGTTATTGCCGACGAGGTGATCAAGCGTGCTGTGGCCCAACGACGCCAAGTCAAGCAGGCTACTGAATAATTGCATTCCAGATTTCCAGCCTGGTCATTCGGGCTCCTGTGTGTGCTGTGCGTAAAATGTGCATCAATGTCCAATTTATGTCGTTGTGGTAATGTGCGATTTATTGTGCTTTTTTCTGCATTCCGCATAAACAAAGGCTTCAATTCATATTTGTATCTCTATTTCACTAAGTTGGCATGGTATCGGCAATTGTAAGGTTAAAATTAATTCAACCTTGCAAATACCATGAACTCTACCACCGCTCTTGCATCTCCTTTTAGTCTTAATGATCTCAATCGTAAGCTTGGCTGGCCGGTCAGTCCGCTTCTCGGGACATACCAGTTGCAGAAAGTCTATGATCGCGCCGTCCTGCGCGCCGACGGAAATTTCTTTGGTAATGTTCTTCGCGAAATGCAGATTGACTGGAAGGTTGCTGCCGGTGCCCTTGAGAATATTCCTAAGAAAGGTCCGCTTGTAATTGTCTCAAATCATCCCTTCGGTGGCCTTGATGGGCTTGTTTTAGGGGCAGCTTTAGCCAAGATTCGACCAGACTTTAAGCTACTTGTTAACTACCTGCTTAATGTTTTACCTGAATTGGGTGACTGGGCAATTCCCGTAGATCCTTTCGGTGAAAGCCCTAAGGCCAGTAATCTACAATCGATGCGCCAGAGCCTGGGTTGGCTCAAGCAGGAGAAATGCCTTGTTGTCTTCCCTGCGGGCAAGGTTTCTCATTTTGACTGGAAGCAGAAGCAGGTCACCGACGATCATTGGAATGTCCATGCTGCTGCCCTGGCCAAAAAATCAGGAGCGAAGGTTGTCCCCATCTATTTCGAAGGCCGAAACAGTTTGCAGTTTCAAGGGGCAGGCATGGTGCACCCGCGTCTGAGGACAGTCATGCTTCCTCGTGAAATGATCAATAAATCGGGTTCCACTCTTCAATTTTCTGTCGGCAGGCCAATTGGACCAGAAAAGATTCGGAAATTTGATAACCATGAGGAACTCAGCCAGTATCTTCGGCTTTCCACGTATGCGCTGAAGGGCAAGGGCGATCATCAGGTTTCATTACCAGATTCTAATGATACTAAGACCCAGCAGGAAAAAATCATTCAACCTGTGCCTTCCGATATTCTTAAGGAATGTATTGCCTCACTACCGGCAAGCTTGGAACTTCTTCGTAAGGGGGAATATTCAATATACAGCGAAACAGGTGAGAATCTTCCTGCCCCATTAATGCGAGAGATTGGTCGCTTGCGTGAAGTAACTTTTAGGGATGCGGGTGAGGGCACAGGCGGTTTTATTGACCTGGATGAATACGATCCCCACTACCACCAACTTTTTCTCTGGAATCATAATACCTCGGAAATCGTTGGTGCATATCGCCTTTGCCTGATGGATCAGGTTGTCAGTGAGCATGGGGTTCGAGGTCTTTATTCTGCTACCTTGTTTGACCTCAAGCCCGGGTTCATTGATGTCCTTGGCAAGACGGTTGAATTGGGTCGTTCCTTCATAAGACCTGAATATCAGCGCAAATACGCTTCACTCTCCCTTATTTGGCAGGGTATTGGCCAGTTTATGGCCCGTAACCCTGAGTACGGAAATCTCTATGGTTGTGTCAGTCTTACAGCCGATTATGCCCCTATTTCACGTGATCTCATGGTCCAGTTTCTAAGGCTCAAATACTGTGACGAGGATTTGGCCGCCCTTGTGAAGGCAAAGGAGTCGCCTCGGATTGGTAACCTCGCGCGGAATCTACATGCACACTTGCAAGATTCAAACTGCACAGTTGAAGATGTTTCAGCATTAGTCTCCAGTATTGAAGAGGATGATAAGGGTATTCCTGTTCTCCTTCGTCATTATCTAAAGCTTAATGGAACCCTTTTGGATTTTCATGTGGACTCCACTTTTAACAACACCACAGTGGGGCTTATTCTTGTTCGTTTGGCTGATGTTGAACCTACTTTTCTCAGAAAGTTTTTTGGAGTTGATGCAGCGGAACGTATCTCTGGTTAACATATAAATGATCTCAGAGTTACCGATCTATGTGACCAAGGTCTTTATCTGGGGCGATCTTGTTGCGAATGAGTTGCTTTAGTGTTTTTATTTCGGGGAATCCATCGTTCCTTTTCCTGCACCAAATCAATTCTTTTCCAAAGTTTATTGTGAAGCGACCAGTTTCGGTTTTGGAAGGTCGCAAAGTGACCTCGTGAATTTCAGCTTCAAATGTCGTAAGGATCTCCTGAGCCATCCATGCCGACCGTAACAACCATCTACAACCTGGACAGTATTCAATAATAATCCGGTTTTCATTTTCTGGGTTTGATGCATTCATTTGATTGGAGTGCCGTTTGTCTCAAGCCTTCTTTGTTTGACAAAGTTTTCGGGAGAAACCCCGTACACTGACTTGAAGGTTCTTGAAAAATGGAATTGATTTTCAAAACCTAGTTCAAAGGCGATGTTCTTGACGAGGTTCCCTGTTGTCAAAAGCAAGGAGGCGGCATGTCCCATTTTCAAGCGAATCAGAAACTTGTAAGGGGTATCTTTGTGAAACCTCCGGAAGATTCTCGACAAATAGGCAGGGTCCACATGGACTTCATTGGCCAATTCCTTGATTGACTTGATGGAAAAGTAATTTTTACGAATAAATTGAAGCACTCGTTCATACGTGTGCCACGCTAGTGATTCGTTTTGGCTCGGGCCGTTTGCTTTCTCGCAAAGTTTCAAGAGTAGAGCCTTTGCCAAGGAGTTACATATGGAAGGTCCATATTCTGAGTCTAAATTAGCATTACTTAGAATCAACTCGAACAATTCCATTACTTCGCCAATCGAGCTTATTTGAAAAAAGCCTGCTCTTCCTGGATGAATCGCCTTGAAAGGTTGTTGGGAGGAATGATGTGCGCAGACGAGAAAATATTTCAACATAGGTTTTTTTCTCGAGTTCTCTATCCTGTGGGAAACCCCTCTCGAGTAAGTGAAAACTGAACCGGCTTTCACCTTTTGAAAATCCCTCCCAAGTTGAACCTGTCCCTCTCCCTCCAAAACGAATTCGAAAGTTGTGAAGTCCATGTTCTTCGGCGTGTTTGCATGTTGCGGGAAGGTTTTTCGGTCAACCAGAAATTCCGGAAAGCAACGTTCGCAACCGACACTTACCACGCTTAATTCTTCGTCGGTTTTATCTGGAATTCCGATTAAGATTTGTCTGGCATCGGTTACTTGCTTTGAAAAATAATTCTCTTGGGATTGCACGAATTGGCTTTTGAAGGTCAAAAATAGATATGCGTTGGTCAAGGATATCTATTCGTAATTTGGTTTGTTTCAGATATTATGATTTTACCATTTATCGAGAAACCTACTCTTATCGTAAAATAATTTTTAGTGATTTTTTTCTTTTTTTTAATTTTTACATTTTTACAATAGTCTTCGGGCTTAAATTTCAGCATTATGCATTATTCTCGCACAAACAAAGGAGTATCAATTTCTATGACTTTGACTACTGCGAATGAGGCCAGAATTTTATGAGAAAATTGAAAATATTAGCTGTGTTCCAGGCATTTCATCTGATTAGCCTATTTGGACTTCAGGGTGCTGATTCTAAATTTACGCCCGAGCAAATTCAGTTCTTCGAGCTAAAGATCAGACCTGTCCTTGCTGATAAGTGCTACAGTTGTCACTCCCATAAGGCTAAAAAGGTAAAAGGTAAACTATATCTGGATAGTAGGGCAGGCGTAATCAAAGGTGGTGAAAATGGCCCTTCCATTGTCCTAGGGAAGCCGGTTGCGAGTCTTTTTATGGAAGGTATTCAATATAAGGATCCCGATTTCCAAATGCCACCCAAGTCAAAATTGACTCATTCTCAGATTAAGGATTTTGAGAGATGGATTACTGAAGGTGCTCCTTGGCCAAATGAGCCAATTCCTACTTCCTTTGGTTCTGAGAAAGAGTTTGATCTGGCCAAACGCAGAGCTGACCACTGGTCATGGAAACCTCTTACTCCACCGACAACCCCGAAGGTTAACGATAAGGGTTGGTCATCTCACCCTGTGGATCGATTTATTTTAAATAAGCTGGAGTCTGTTGGGCTAAAGCCAGTGTCCCCTGCCGATCGACGCACACTTATTCGTCGTCTTACATTTGCGCTTCATGGTCTTCCTCCTTCTCAGGAGGATATTCAAACATTCCTTAAGGACAAATCAGCGGAAGCAGTTGGTACACTGGTTGATCGACTCTTGGACTCTCCAAGATTCGGTGAACGCTGGGCACGTCATTGGTTGGATCTTGTTCGCTACGCTGAGAGCCGAGGACATGAGTTCGACTACAATGCGGCTAATGCCCACCGTTATCGCGACTATATTATTCGCGCTTTTAATTCGGATGTGCCTTACGACAAGTTTGTCACTGAGCACATTGCCGGCGACCTGATACCCAATCCACGTCTTCATCCGGAACAGAATTTCAATGAGTCCATCCTTGGTACCGGTTTCTGGTTCCTCGGAGAGTGGATTCATTCACCGGTTGATATACGTCAGGATGAAGCTGACCGATTTGACAATATGGTCGATGTCGCCTCCAAGGCCTTCCTCGGGTTGACAGTAGCTTGTGCTCGTTGTCATGACCATAAGTTTGATGCCATTTCAACCAAGGATTTTTACGCATTTAATGGGTTTCTTCAGAGTTCAAACTATCGCCAGGTCCGTTATGAAACCATTACGCACAACGGAAAAATTGCCCATTCAATTGATCAGCTTGAACGTACCGAGGGAGAAGAGGCATTAAAAGCTCTTATGTCCAAACTGAAAAGCGAAGTCTCAAATACTTCAGAATATCTTTTGGCCGCAAATGTGATATTGCAGGAAGGAATTAAGTATGAAGAAGGCGATATCTCCCTGGAACCTGACGGGGACATCGTATTTGCTGATTTCGAGGATGGTTCTTATCAGGGTTGGAAGGCAACCGGAGACGCGTTTGGTGATGGGCCTTTAACAGATAAGACCAAGCCTGATCATCAGGTGGATATCAAACATCATGGTAAATTCTTTGTTAACTCCCATAAGATGCGTAACAACGGAAAAGGTGATGCCCATATAGGTACGCTGACCAGCCCTGCTTTCAAGGTTGAGCGTGATTATGTTTCATTCCTGATCGATGGAGGATCTCACCGTGGGAAAACCTGCCTGAACCTTCTTGCTGATGGCAGGGTTGTCGGGACTGCACAGGGACCACAGAACAACACGATGGTGAACAAGTTCTGGGATGTTCGTAAGTTTCGTGGGAAAATGCTGCAGATTCAGGCGGTGGACAACCATAAGGGGGGGTGGGGAAACATTGGATTTGACCATGTTGTCTTCACCAATCACCGACCCAAGGGGGGAGGGGCGATCGCCACAACTTCTGTAAAGCAGAAGTTTGCCAAGACTACGATGGACATGTTAAAGCAGGTTGCTCAGGAGAAGAAGCTGGATGCTAATCGTTTGGAATTCTGGATTCGTGCGATACAAGCAGCTTCACAGGATGTTCAAAGCCCCATGCATGTACTGGCCTTGGCATCGTCGGGTAAGACGGATTCCAGTTTGAGGAAGATTGCTCAAAGGCGTCAGGATTTTGGCTCCAAAGAGGGTGCTTATAATGAAGCCATGAAGAAATTGGATATGGTTATCGATTATGGTATGTCGAAGCCCCACGAATTTCTTCAGGATGGTTACACATTTGGATCTGGAACTGTTCGCGCTGGTCAGGTTTTATGGAGTCAAGACCTCAAGCGCCCTATTCTCGGCTTCGCATCCTATGGATCTGCCCGCAAAAATCCCGCATGGCATGGATTACGTATTGTTGATTCCGCCTTGGACCATGGTGGGCTTGGGTATGCCAGAGCCGGCATGACGCTTCGTACACCAACATTTTCTATCGATCATGGAAAGGTTTGGTATCTTGTGAAGGGTGAGGCAACTGCGATGGTTGTGGTTGACTCTCATCGTATGGTGCAGGGGCCTCTACACGGGAATGTAAAGGCCAGGATTGGTAAAGAGGGGCAATTAAACTGGTATGCGCACCACTTGGACAAGCGTGGCCAGAGCTTTGTCGGGCATCGTGTGCATGTTGAGTTTACGCCGTCAAAAGAGCATTTTGAGGTAGTTATGGTTGTGCAGGGGGATGATTCTCCTTCACGGGATGCAGTTCTACGCTATCTGCAAGAAAAGGAAAAGTCTCAATTGGTTACCAAACTTGATGGCACATCATTCTCGGAATTGGCGGAAAGTTTTGAGAAAACACTTATACAGGAAGGCCTTTCCTGGTTGATGGCTAACGAGAATTTATGGGGTTATGATCATTCTTCTTTGGCCGTGGTCCAGGATTTTATAGCCAAACGCAATAAGCTGATTTCTGAAATCAGGAAGGATTCCCGTACGGCCATGGCCATTCAGGATGGCGATGCTGAGAATGAATATGTCTTCATACGGGGTAGTTACAGCAACAAGGGTGAACTTGTGCCTCGTCGGTTCTTGGAAGCTTTGGGCGGAAAACCAATTCAGGATACCGGTAGTGGTCGACTACAACTTGCGGAACAAATGGTCTCCCCTCAAAATCCTTATATTTCCCGTGTGATCGTCAACCGCATATGGCATCATTTGTTTGGCCGGGGCATTGTCGCCTCAACCGATGATTTCGGCTACCTAGGTCAACGACCGTCACACCCGGAATTGTTGGATCACCTTGCTATGAAATTCATCAAGGATGGTTGGTCCATTAAGAAGCATATTAAGTTTCTTGTGCACAGCCAAACCTATCAGATGAGCAGTCAGGCTCATGATCTCAAGGCGGCAAAACTGGACCCGACCAACAGTTTTTGGCACAGGATGCCGGTCAAGCGTCTTGAAGGAGAGGCTATTCGAGATTCCATCTTGTCAATTTCAGGGCGAATGGATGACAGGATGTATGGCAAATCCGTCCCTGTTTATTTGACATCTTTCATGACGGGTCGAGGGAGACCCGGAAACGGACCATTGGATGGTTCCGGTCGTCGTAGTGTTTACCTGTCTGTACGCCGAAATTTCCTTTCTCCCATGATGCTGGCGTTTGATACCCCGAGTCCATTTCAATCCGTGGGCCGGCGAACAGTCTCAAATGTGCCTTCCCAGGCGCTCATGCTTATGAACGATCCCTTTGTATTGGCTGAAGCCAAACGTTGGGGGGATACAGTACAGAAAATGGGAGGTTCCATTGATGATCGAGTAATAGACATGTATGAAAAGGCTCTTGCCCGGGAGCCAAGTCAGTTAGAACTGGATGCCTCCAAGGTATTTCTAGAGCGACAGTCAAAGTTAAATCCCACTGCAGCTTGGAGGGATTTGGCTCATGTCTTATTTAATACCAAGGAGTTTATTTATACAAACTAGTTATATTACGCCATTGTTTATGAAACATCATTGCGGAAGATTTCGGAAATCGCCTGTTACGCGTCGTCAGGTTCTTCAAACCTGTGGCTTGGGATTTGGTTCAATTGCCTTGCAAGGTTTACTTCAAGATAAAGCGTTTGCTGGTGTGGACGCCTCCGGTATTGATCGGACAAAATCCCTTGATCCCCTTAAGCCCCGGAAGCCACATTACAATGCGAAAGCAAAGAGTGTTATCTTTCTTTATATGGATGGCGGGGTTTCCCATGTAGATTCTTTTGATCCCAAGCCGATGCTCAACAAGCATAACGGTCAGGATCCGTACAAGCACATGAATGTACAGCCTACACAATTTAACAATATCGGCAAGGTACTTGCCAGTCCCTGGGAATTCAAGAACCGTGGCAAGAGTGGTATCGAGATCAGTGACTTGTTTCCTCATATTGCCGAATGTGCCGACGACCTTTGCGTTATTCGTTCGATGACATCCAAGTTTTCTGAACATACGAATGCCAATTATTTTCTTCATACCGGCAGTGGGTTACAGGGGCGTCCAAGTATGGGTGCGTGGACCACATATGGGCTCGGGAGCGAGTGTCAAAACCTTCCAGGGTTCGTCGTTCTCAACAGTGGTTTGACCCCTCCAGGAGGTCTGGATAATTTTAACGCGGGTTTTCTTCCTGCGGCATACCAAGGAAGTGTTTTTCGTCCATCAAATCCACCTGTTTCCAATTCCCGTCGTGCAGATGCTTCCGATGATATCCAGAAGAGCAAGTTTGACCTGATGAGAATATTGGACAAGCAGAACCTTGATAGGGCTGGAAGTCATGATATACTGGAGTCTGCTGTAGCTAATTATGAACTGGCCTACAAGATGCAGATGGCAGTACCGGACTTGATGGATTTTGATGATGAACCTGATGCGATCAAGGGAATGTATGGACTTGATCATGGGAATAAGCACACGAAGACTTTCGGTCGGTCTTGTCTGCTTGCACGTCGTCTTGTGCAAAGAGGTGTGCGTTTTATTGAACTTACGTGTCCAGGAGGTTCCGGAGACAGATGGGATCAACATGGTGGACTGCGTAAAGGCCATGCTGGCAACGCCCTTTCCGTTGACCAACCGATTGCGGGTTTGCTCAAGGATTTAAAGCAGCAGGGAATGCTGGATGAAACTCTTGTCGTATGGAGCGGAGAATTCGGGCGTACACCATTTGCCCAAGGTCGTGATGGTCGTGATCATCATCCTTTCGCCTTTAGCTTATGGATGGCAGGAGGTGGAGTGAAAGGTGGTCATGTTCATGGCAGGACAGATGACTTTGGTTACTATGTTGAGGAGAACAAACTGGAGATTCATGATCTTCATGCAACGATGCTTCATTTACTGGGTCTGGACCATACACGCTCCACGTTTCGCTTTAGTGGGAGGGACATGCGATTAACTGATGTTCATGGACATATTATCCATGACATTCTGGCCTAGATGAAATTTTAGCGCTGATCCCACGCACCGGTTTTTGTATTAAAAAACCATCGGGGAGCACTGGTTCCTTCCTGAAAGAAGAACCAAGTTCCTTCATCAGGTTTGTATATATAAGGGAAGAAGTCGGGTGAGGTATAAAGCCAACCCATGTCTGTCGTATAGAACCAGCCATCCGTATAAGGGGAAGTCTTGAAAGTTCTTCTGGGATAACCCCGGTGAGCATCCAAGGCTTGAGCAAAATCTTCATCGGTATTCTCTCCATTGGGATTGAGACCGAGTTTCTCCTCCTTGGCATCAGTTAATCCATCTCCATCACTATCTATTTTGTTCGGGTCAGTTTCTAGGACTTTTTCTTCGCCATCAGTCAATCCATCACCGTCTGAGTCCGGGTGAAGTGGGTCGGTATCAAGAAGCTTTTCCTCAAGATTCGTGGCTCCATCGTTGTCGGAGTCAACCAAGGGAACCTTGTCCGTGGTTGTGGTTATATAGTGAAGGTAGTTAGTCTCGTTTTCAATGGTGAGAATATGTGGATGACCATTCTTGTCTGCAGCAATTGCAGTGCCTCGAAAGTGATCCTGCTCATTGGTAGTCTGGATGATCTCATTAGTCCAAGAACCTGTTCGGTTTGTGGCATATTTAACATTGTACCCATAATAACCGAGATAGCTGATGTGAATATTGCCATTTGCATCAGTTGCCAAGTGGTTCAAGCCTCCGTTAATCCAATTATTATCAACCGTTTGGGGATTTTCCCAATTGCCAGAAATATTGCGCTTAATGTAGCGTAACTCGAGACGTTTGGCATCATAATAACAAGCGTGTATGTTCCCGTTTGAACTAATTGCTATCGAATTTTGTGAACCAGCTTCATGTCCTGCTGCAAGGGTGTAGCGAATGAATCCTTGTAGGGCAGAATCGTAGGTTGCGTATTTTAGATTGCGGGAACCTTCGTCAAATTCACCATCACCATCGACATCCTCATTACCGTCGAGCTTACCATTACGGTTTGTGTCTTCACCGAGGTCATGGTATAGAATGTGGGGACTACCATTGGCATCAATTGCCATGGATAGAGATGAAAACACACCTGCCTTGACCTCAATGACAGATTCACTCTCAGTTTCAGGGAAAATGAATGCATGCTTCACAGAGCCCTTGTCCAAATAGGTTACTTGTGGTCGAGGTTTCTTATTGATGGAGTCGTAGCTGACTTGAGCTACATACTCATTGGTGTTGATGGCTGTTTTTGTCGGGTCAAAACTCTGGTTTGCATCTGACCAGAGTGCGTATCTAAGATTTCCATCATTAAGAAAAAAGAGAAAGGCATTTCCCATTGAATCCACCGCAACTTGGGGGGAGGTGATGCCAGTGAGGAGTGTGGCCGTTTGCTCCTTCCACACATTTTTACTCCATTTAATCCATGTTAAGTGTGGAATCAGGCTTTTGGTTATTGTAAGATCTGGATTTACGATATCTTTTTCGATCTCCAGGAAATAGGCTGCATACAGGTTGCCTGAATTATCTAGAGTAGTGGTTGCCTTTGACAGGCCTTGTGGAAGGTTGGGTAATGGCGTACCATTGGGCTTAAGAATATTGTTACCCTCTGCGTCTTTTTGGCCACTTGTCTCAGCGAAGGCGTAGTCGTACCATGTTGCCTTTGCATCCATACCAATCAGCATGAATAATGCAAGTTGTGTAAACCGTTGAAGGGGACGCGATATCATTTTAATATTTATATATAATAATTCCAATGAGGCATGGCTATAAATCGTATTTGATATGTTTTGGCCAGTAGAAAATAAAATGAATAGATGGGGTAATGGATAATTAAAACCTCTGCTTGATGTTATTTTATACCCATGGTAAGGATGAATTTAAAGTGTTTTCTAGCGGGAGATTTAAGCATGGGAGTTATGCTTGCTACATTGGCTTCATTATTGTTGCCCACTATTTTTTCGTGACGGGTAGACTTCTATTTCTCCGAGTCCATCAGGACCATGACCGCTGAATGCATGCACACCCAGAGTCTTGATATTACGGTTTGAAAGACGGATAAGCCTCCAGAACTGATCGTTGTTAATTATTGTATCAAAGGGTGTTGGACTATCATGTGAATTACGAGGGATACCGTTGAAAGCCACAATGGATTTTGTCACACGGGATTGACGTGTTTCACGATCGTAGGTAGCGATTAGAGATGCTTTAATAGGTCGTTTAAACTCAATGGTGAAACTTCCTCCCCAAGGGGCATGGTAGTTCGTCCAGGGAGGAGTGGCATTAAAGCGATTTCGGTCAACAATGAGTCGCGGGTCAAGTTTTGGTGTAAGAAAGTGACCTTGGGTCCGAAGTGGGTCCGTATTTGGCCACCATACTCGAAGTTGTTTCCCATTTGTGCTTTTAGTAACGGGATTATCCTGTGGAGACTTTTTTTGTATGTCTTGTAGCAAATCTTCTCCCAGAAGATCGTCAGTAAGACTTTGTGTTTTTTTAATTACATTTTCAGGTTCGAGCAGAGTACTAACTGGTGGTTGGTAGGCGATATTGGTTCCTGGCCACTGAATTGACCAGAGAGAGCAATGAGCAATACCAATGGAGGTATTAAGCCGGATTACCACTTTTGTTTTGAGACCTTGTATGGGTATATTGACCACCCGGTAGGCAGGGGTCGGCATATCCAGGTGGAAGATATTGTTCTTCTTGCCATCGACCTCTACGATAAGAGAGTTATCTGACTTTTTCTTGTGGTAAACCATGTGGAGGAACGTATCCTCACAATCTTGCGTATTGAATGTGATTTGCCCTTCCAGATAGTGAAAGGTTTTTCCGTGGTGTTCGCGTTTCAGTCCCTTGGGTTCCCATATGTCCACTTGCTCAGCATCTAGAATTTGTTGTGCGATTTTAAGGGTTTCAGGTTCATTGTAGTGTGTTTTTTCATCCTCACGTTTAAATCCCATGGGTCGCACTATTTGGTGCGTCAAGGGAAGAGAATCTTCCCAGACATTGGTCTTGCGAATAAGCTGACCATCAGCAGAGAACTGATGGAGAATGCCACTTCCATCTGCAGCAAGAAGATTGTGGTCGGGGGCATTGGCTAGATGAACATCAGGTTGTAGTTGTTTTTTCCACAAATCATTTCCCTTTGGATCCAGCGCCATGAGATTGCCTAAATCGGTGGATAAATAGACTTGAGATCCATCGGGTTGAACTATTAGCGATATAATCCCTTGGGGAATATCGATGTCCTCAAAGTTTCCATCGTTCCAGAGATAAAGTTTTTTCCGGAAAGCAAATGCAGCTAGACCACCATTTGTTGCTATGGCAACTGTGACACCATCAACGGGGCCTTGGCGATCAATATTTCCCGATCTGTTGCTTCCATATTTATGTCTGTGCAAAATTTCCCCGTCCGGGTCGATTATGAAAATTTCTCCATCGTACCCGGCCAGGGCACAGGTGCCATCGTTGGCAACTGAAGCGAAACCCTGGTGGATTGCAAAAGTGGATTTCCTGGACTTCTCTTCATCCATTATCCATATCGGGCTTTCCGGACTGATTGTATCGAGTAGAAGAGTTGTTGAGAAGGTCGGACGAAATGTGGATGAAGATATTCCTGAGATGGGAGGGCGTGAATCAAGTGTTACCAGTAGATACTTCCCATTCGGGGAAAACGTGGTGCTGACAGGCACACGGGGATAGAAGGCGGAGTATTTGTGTGGGATATTAGAAGTGTCGTCGAAAGTCCTTATAGAATCATCTTCAAGGTCTATAAAGAGAATTTCACCAGGCCGTCCAATAATGGCGGTTTTCCCATCTGGACTGATTGTGGGAGAATTCTTGGACCCGACTGGGCTGAAGTTACAGTCCTTGATTTCAAATTCCCGAAGAAGATTGCCATTGGAGTCGAGTTTTCGAAATACAACATGACCTGTCTCGTCTCCGTAGGTCTGGACAGCCCAAAGTGTACCATCGGGGAGGATGCGGACGGGGTGATCAAGAGGCTTGATTGCCACCGTTGTCTTGCCTTCGGGAGAGACAATGGCTGTACCGTTTTCTTCAGAGAACAGGATGGATGTCTGTCCGTTCGAGGTTGTTTGAATCCCTTCGATATGGCGGTGAGCGGAGTAGTTGCGGAAGGGTGTCGGGACTGGTTTTCGCCCCACTGATTTGCTTGCATCGGGATCTGATGCGAGGCTGCTGGTTTGTTGTGATCCTGATTCCCGATTCTTTTCTTTGGCAAGGTGGTCTGCCGCTTTCTTGAATCCGTCCAAATCGTTTGCCACAAGGCAAACAGCATGTTTGCCTGAGAAGAAAGGGCTGTGGACGGTTAGGATGCGGGCTTGTTCTCGGCCAGGCGAGCTCGGTGTATCGAGCCAAGAGGAGACTTCACGAAGGCTGTTGGCCAACTCACCTCCGCTAAAGAGGATGCAATCCTGACCGATCATGAAGGGTGGGTTGATGCTACGATATCCTCCCAGTGCAGGATTGTGACGTTTGTCAGCATCAAGGAAGGAGGACAGGCTTTTCCGGTAACCTACGAGTTTCCCATTACGAATTTGCTGGATTCGGGCATGATCATTTGGACGGGGTTGCCAACGAAATGGATGTTCATCGAAGTCGTCTGATTGAAGTTGCCAAAGGCGAGCATTTATCTTCAAGGCCAAATTCCTGGCAATGGGAAGGATTTCACTTCGATTTGCTTCCAGAAGAATTAACTCTGGAACTTTGTGGAGTGGATTGACTACGTGTACCTCCGGTACCTTATGTATTATCTTTTTTGTCGTGGTTACAGAAATATTACTTTTTGTCGTGAGACCAGTAAGGAGTTCCTGTAAGGTAACAACACCAGACTCTCGCTTTAGGGATGCATCGGTTGTGCTGAAGCTCTTTTCTAGTAGATTACCTTCTTGGTCATGTACCTCAATAAGCGCCGGGGCACGATATTGGTCATGCTTTTCTACTCTTTCGGGAAGAAGGGCAAGTAGTGTGCAGGGTTCGGTTTCAAGGCTTACCTTGACATGTGTTTGATTGTTTTTCTTCTCTGTTGGTAGATTCTTCTGGAGCCGAAGGTCTCTGACAACGGGCCAGTTACCATCTATAATAACGGGCAGAGCAGGTTCTCGTACGATCTTGCTTGGATGACTACGGGCCCTGTCTGCAATTATCACGATGTAACGTATCGGGCCATCATCAAGAGTTAGGACATAACCTCGCCCTGAATCGGTGGAAGCCTTGGGCTTAAGCTTGGCTGTTTTGAGTACCCCGGAAAATTCATCTTTCCTTTTTATGAATTGGTCCCATAGCCAATGATGAGATTCCGTTCCAAATCCGGATCCATTGGTGTTTTTGTAGATGGAGAGGAGGTTGTTTTCAATGTGATGGTCAACTGGGACATCTCTGGGTTTGATGCCAATAGCCAGTATCTCATGCCCATTTTTATGGGCTTCCTGTAGTCTTGCCCTGGTTTTCGGGAGAAGGTCATGCTCTTCGTTTACCAGTACGATCAGACTCGGTTGTGCAGGGGGGTGGAATACCCGTTCCTCCATCAGTCTCGGAGGGAACCCAAGCCTTGTGAAGAAAGTGTAGACTGCATGGTAATCAAAAATGCCATTGCGAACATAGCGCTGTTTTGCTCCAGTGGTAACTATTGTGACTGTTTGGTCAGGTATTGCAAATTTTGCAATTGCACCATATTGCGTAATAAACTTCATGAATTTGGCGCGACGTCTCAATTCGGATGAATCCTCATTTGCATTCAGGTCTATTCCTCCACCTTGAAGTCCGCGCCCAAAGGCGTGGAGTAGATTTTTGATCGTGCCTTCTGACGGGCCGTCGCTTTGTACAGTCAACCAAACTGGACGTTTCGGTGCATGAGCTCGAGCCCAGTCCGTGGTAAACGCAGACGACATGGGCCAGTCTCCTGAATTCATGTTTGCAAAATATATGCTGGATTCAGTGAAGCTTTCCAATGATTGATGTTCCTTGGCAAAATCAGATTCCTCCAGTACCAAAGCCTTTGCTAGGGGATTAATTTTTTTAATCGCCTCCAAATAGATGAGATTGTGTTTCTGGTAGGATTCCGCTGCGGAAGCATTCCAGTAGGCAAGATCTCTTTCACGCAGGCTATCAACCTTTTCGCGAACCATGGAATCCTGACTCCTCGGATTCTGCTGGAGAAATTGAAATTCTTCGCGGGAAAGTGGTGTTAACCCCTGACTCTTCAGCTTGTCAAAAAGGGCTTTGTTGCGTTTTATAACATTTGTATCCGTAGGCGTGCCAAATCCGTATCGGGAGCCTTCATGACGAGTGTCTATTGCAAGGGTGACTCCAACTGCATTTGGATAGTCCATTGTCTGCTGAGAGAATATCTGTAGACGACGAATCATGCGTTCAACATCCGGTTGATGGCTGTGATGGTAACTACTACCTTCATTGTAGAGTGCATCGCGACGTGTTGGAGCAAAGTCGATGTGACTGATTCGGTGGATTAGCAGATTGTCGAGGACTCTGTCATTGTGAGTCGCTGAAGTTACTGATTCAGGCGGTGGTAAGGCGCCAAACCCGGATTCCAATCGTCGGTGCAGGTCACTATGAATCCGTGGCATCGAAGAATGGAGACGAGGCCCATTGACAAGAAATCTGATATTGGCGTCTTCCAGAATCTGGAGGAATTCATGATTCTCAATATTGCCGAACCAATCCTTTACGAAGGGCGTGAAAGGACTTTTTACTGGAGCACGAGTTATGGTGATCGGACAGGTCTGCGATTGCCATTTGTTATTGAGTCGAATATGTAGGTTATACTGGCCGGGAGCCAAACAGCTTGTCTGAAGATGCAGTAACCTTGAATCGTACCCTGGACCAGGATTTGTGGGTAGCTTGATCTTGGCAATATGTTGATTTTCTCCAGCTAAACCTGTCCGGGATCTGGCGGTAAAGGTTGCTGTGCCTCCAGGAAACCCCTTGCCTATATATATGTTTATGGGAGCCATTTCATCGGGGGCAAATGCATTGCGTTGTCGATGAGTTTGGAGGTAGAGTCCATCACCTTTGGTCTGAACGAGAATATTGCGACGAATTGTACCCAGTCCAGTTATTTCGAATTGCACGTATGTGGGTCCTTTGTGCTGTTCAAAATCTATACTGTTCCAGACTATGTCTTGAGCGGGGCATTCCAGCTTTTCTGCAACATAAGCCTCCAGTTCGGTCGAGGGTGGCTTGGCCCTGCGTGCAAAGATGGGTTTACCGGCCCGGGGCTTACGGAGGATGTTTTTTCTGCTGAAGGGTTTTGATGTGATCTTCTGGTATTGTTTTGCTGAGAGTGCGATTAACAGTGGTCTACCAGGCTCAGTCCATAGTTCAGTGTAGATACTCAGCACTTTATTATCACGTCGCAAAACATGGAATTCCGGATTCTCGATCGGTCGGGATTCTCTTGTTTCACGAGCGGGGTATTTTCTAATGAAACCTTTGCCTGAAAAGGTTACTTCTTCCGGGAATTCCTCCTCCACATATCGGATTGTTCCATCTGTCTCAAGGCGGAATCGGCCAAATGAAGATTCGTATGTAAGCCCGATGGGTAGCCACAATGTGAGCTTGCGGAAGCGGAGGGACTTACTCAGCAGTGGTTTTTCAGCGCATACTACCTCTGGATGAAAGGGCACCGGTTGGTCATCATCTGTCAGACTTTCAAAAATTACCGGTGCAAGCTGGATGCGCAGGGTTGTTCCAACGGGGGTCTTATCAATTATGACTGCCGGGTGACCTGTCTCAACATCTCCACCTGGGGCTTGAATCTTGATACGACCAGGATTGAGAATGTGCTCACGTTTTTCAAGCTTTGCGAAGCCGGTTGTCGGCTTAAGCTTTGGAAGTGGCCCTTCCAGGATCTGTTTCTGGCCGACGGTGGTCTGCATGATCGGTTCACCGTCTATACTAAACTCATCCGGAATTGCAGAAGCCGTTACGAGACCTTTGTAGGTTCGCCAAAAAAGGTGTTCATCAATATTATCTTCAGGGGAATCAAACCTGACTAACCGGACTGCGTAACCTTGGGAGTTGCCCTCAATAAGTTCATCCAGGATGGAGGACTCTTTCTTTGAGCTTTTGGTTCCATTTATCAGGTCATCCAGATTCTGGGCGTTAAGAATGCCTGTACCCAGTAGCAGAAGAATTGCCGATAATAGCACAAATATATTTTGCCGGATCAGGATCACTCTATTTTAATTGCTGAAGCAGGTATGCATAGGCAATTGCCTGAGCGTAGGCTGTTTGCTTGAGGTTTGCGGCTCCGGAGTGGCCACCTTCAATGTTTTCATAGTATAGGACAGAGTGCCCCTGTTTCTTCATGCGAGCAACCATCTTGCGTGCATGACCGGGATGAACACGATCATCCTTGGTCGATGTTGTAAATAAAACCCTGGGATATTTAATGTCTTTTTGTATGTTGTGATAAGGGGACCATTTTTTCCAGAAATTCCAGATTTCGGGTATTTCCGGATCTCCATATTCTGCAATCCAACTATGTCCGGCCAGTAGCTTTGTATAACGTTGCATATCCAGCAATGGAACTTGGCATACGACCGCATTGAATAGATCGGGACGCTTGGTCAATGCCACACCAGTCAGTAACCCTCCATTACTTCCACCACGTATTCCGAGGTGTCGTGGGGTTGTTATACCTTTCCTTATAAGGTTTTCTGCAACTGCAATGAAATCCTCGTAGGTCTTGTTACGCTTGGTTTTGAGCGCGGATTGGTGCCATGACGGTCCAAATTCCCCTCCACCACGGATATTTGCAAGTGCGTAGACACCGCCTCGGGCAAACCAGTTGATTCCCGTTGTGGATGAATACCATGGCCGCATGGAGATTTCAAATCCCCCGTAAGCGTAAAGTAGTGTCGGGTTTTTCCCATCAGATCGACGGTTTTTGTCTCCCACAAGAAAGTAGGGTACTTGAGTGCCGTCCTTGGACGTTGCCCAGTGTTGTTGTACTGTTAGGCGGGAAGCATCAAAATGTCTGGGTGCCTGCTTTAGTTTTACTCTTGGGCTCGGGACCGGGGGAACATGGTATAGTGTGGCGGGTGTTAGGAAATTCTGGAAACTGAGTGTGTAGTCTTGCCTATGAGGGGACGTATTGGATATGTAGATAACACCGTTTTTGAGTTCCTTGAAGATTGAATGGTTTATCCACTCTCCGTCATTCATTATGTAGCGAAGGAGGCGACTTTTGACCTTTGTCATCGTGTTGACAATCACTGCATCAGCGGTGACATCTACAGAAGTAATTGTTGAGTGTATATCTGGTTTGTGGACGATTTTTGGCTCAATGGCCCCGTTCAGAAGCTTTTCCAGATCAAGACTCACCAATGCGCCCTGAGCCATGGTTCTTGAATTTATATCCCACTTGGACTTGAGTTCGATCAACAGTTGTCCATCGTAGTAATCTTTGATTCTGGCATCCTCAGGCAAGGGTAGTTTCAGGAGCTTGTTATCCTTGAGGAAGTGGTACTCCCCCTTGTAGAAGGTTTGAGAACGCCTGATAAAAGCGAGCGTTCCATCAGTGGTATTGAGGGTTAAAGGCCAAATGCCAACATCTGTGCTCTTCCCCTCGAAGATTTTTCTGGCATCTGACAGAGGTTGTCCACGCTTCCAAAGCTTAACTATTCGTGGATAACCGGAATTTGTAAGGCTATCCTTCCCAAAGTCTGTGGCAACGAGAGTGGTATTGCGGTCCATCCATGTAAGTTCACTCTTGGCTTCCTCCAATTTGAATCCTTTGGGAACAAAGGTTCTGGAATTTAAGTCGAATTCGCGATATACGGATGCATCTTTGCCTCCCCGGGAAAGCCTTACAATTGCGCGATCATGACTGGGTTGTAATACTTCAACACCCTTGTATACCCAGTTTTCTTTTTCTGTTTTGGCTATTTTATCGATGTCAATGACTGTTTCCCATGCTGTATCCTCCTTTTTGTATTCTTCCAATGTGGTACGCCGCCAAAGGCCTCTTATATGTTCTTGGCCCTGCCAGAAGTTATAGAGTTGATTGCCTCGCTGCTTGAAGTAGGGAATGCGGTCATCGGACTCGAGGACTTTGAGGGTCTGTTCGTGAATGTTCTTAAAGGCTGGATGTGCCTCAATGGTTTTTTGAGAAATTTTGTTCTGCTTCCTGACCCATTTAAGCGCCTTTTCGCCTTCAACCTCTTCAAGCCAAAGATTTGGGTCTTCAGCCACTAGAGTAAGGTTTAGGACTACTAACAGAACTAACAGCAAAAGGTTGCTAGGAGAAAACATGATTACTCGATGCTTACCACTGCTTCGCCCAGGATATCCATACGTGGCTTGATCCCCAGTCCCGGTTCCATGGATGCAGCCATTCTTCCATTTTTTCTATGAGGGGCTCCCGTGGCTGTGCTGACGGTGACATAACTATTGAAGTCAGTGGAGGTAAATAGTAATTCAGGGGGAGTGCTCTGCGCCAGTACCGCAATAGCTGCAGTGGTGATATCCCCCCCCCAACTATCTTCAATGGTCATGGCGATACCTAGCTCAGCACAGAGATCTCGTGCCAGTTTTGCCTTGGTCAGTCCACCAAATTTACTGATCTTGATATTCACGTTATCCATGGCCTGATCAGCGAAGCCCCGAAGCAGAGCTTGCATGCCATCAATATTCTCATCGAGAATGAATGGATGATCCGTGCGGCGCCTAATAGCCAAGCATTCTTCGTAGGTCAGACAAGGCTGTTCGATATAGACGTCAACATCCTTTACTCCACGAACTACTCGGGCTGCTTCGTGTTGCGTCCACCCTGTATTGGCATCAGCAATTAGTTTGTCCCCAGCGTTTAGGTTTTCTGCTACGGCTTTAATGCGATCTATGTCTGTGTCTGGATCTCCACCAACTTTTAGTTGGAAGCGTGTGTAACCTTCGTCCCTATAGGCTTGGACATTGGCTGCCATTTCCTCCGGGGACTGCTGGGAAATCGCCCTGTATAGAATAAAGTCTTCTTCATGGCGCCCACCAAGTAGTTCGCAGATACTTTGGCCGGAATGCTTGCCCAGGATATCCCAGCAGGCTATGTCAATCCCGCTTTTAACATAGGGATGACCCTTGAGCGCGCTATCCATCAATTTATTTATCGGCATAATTCGGGTCGGGTCATGACCGATAAGGTGCGGTGCAAGTTCACGAAGACCTGCACGAACACCTTCCGCATACGCAGGAAGGTAGAAGGGACCGAGGGGGCAAACTTCCGCCCAACCGGTCAATCCTTCATCTGTATCAATGCGTACAATTGTACTGTCAAAGATCGTAACTGACTTGCCTCCAGACCAATTGTAGGAACCTTCATGAAGGGGAAGGTTTACCTGATAAGCTGAGATGCGGTTGATTTTCATTGTTGGTGATTAAAGGGTGAAATTTGCTTTAATATTTTCGTCCCAAGGTATGAATTGTTCTATGAGTTTTTCCTACGTCAATCTCTTGGTGCCAATATCCTTCTTGCGGGTTATGTTGCCTTTGTCAGTTTGGACTTTTGCCACCTGGATGCACAAGAACTTGTGATTGTTTTTAGCATTTGGAATCCATTGGATTCTTGTGGATTGAAACAGGCTTATTTCAATTTTTCGTGAAGTCTACCACTGTTCCAGATTTCACTGACTTTTAACTCGGACTGCATATCCCATTCCTTTTTGACACCATGTAGTTTACCATGGAGGAAGTTCTTTTCATAGTATGGTTTTCCATTATAGAACCACCGAATCTCCTTACCGTTCTTTTTTCCTCGGTGAAAAGACACATCCTGCATCATGCGACCATTCGGCCAGTAACTTTTTTGCCTTCCTGTAAATGGGATGGTGGTCCCTTCCTGATAATAAAGCCCGTTGTATTCAATGATCTTTGCTGACTTTGACTTTGGTACCGTAGGAGAAGCGCTCGGTATGGGTTCCTGATGGGTGGTTTTACAACTCCAGCATAGTAATACCGAGAAAACGAGAGCGAATTGAATAGGGAAGCAAATTTTCACAAAAATTAGATTTATTATGAATCCTATGTTTCCTTGCCTAACGTGCAAGTCTAACGCTCATTCTCAGTTTCATCATCGAGAATACAAAGTGCTGTTACAGTCTGTATCCCATTTTTTAGGGTTTGTGAAAGAATAATTTCTTGTCCTTTTCTGAGCGAGGAAATGTCACCTCGTTCTTCTAACCTGAAAGACTTCAGGTTAGATTGGTTATGGATTTTGATCATTCGACGCTTGGCTTGGATGAATAGTTCACCTTTACGGTTGTGGCGAAAAATTCCTATTGCAGATTTATCCTTGAAACCTGGTGTCTCAGGATACCAGGGGGGAAGGACCGTCAGTTTATTTCCAATAAATTCTTGCTGCCTATCTACAACCTGTCCTTCCAATTTCACAAATGAAAATTCTGGTATTTTATCCAGATCGACAGGAACAAGGATGGCCAGTTTAGTCTCGGATGTGATTTTAAGTGTTTCCTTGTTGGTTTGACCTGTTTTTTGCCACATTGCGACTTGTAGGATAAGGTTGGTACCGTCAACATTAAGTACGGTGCCGTGTAATAGTTCGCCTTCCACTTTGGTATGCAACCATGCTGGATGAGCGTGCCCAAGCGATGAGGATATCAGGTAAAGACCTGGGAGTATACAATTCAACCAATGCCGTTGACAGAAATTATTCATTTATTCATCAATCGCCTTAAACATATATTTTAGCCCTATGATTGCTGTCGTTTCTCCTGCCAAAACCCTAGATTTCGAAACTCAGCCTTGTACTGAAGTTTTCACTAAACCTGAATTCCTGAAGGATTCAAGTATCCTCATCGATCGATTGCGGGATTTTTCTTCCGCGGAACTGGGGAATCTTATGGGTGTAAGCACCAAGTTGGCTGAGCTGAACTTTTGTCGTTTTAGGGATTGGTCCACGCCTTTCACTTCGGAAAATGCAAAGCCTGCCTTACTGGCATTTAAAGGCGATGTCTACGCTGGATTGCAGGCTGATATCTTCTCGGATGATGACCTTGCTTACGCACAGGACCATCTGCGAATCCTTTCAGGTTTGTATGGTCTTCTGCGCCCTTTGGACCTTATGCAACCCTATCGCCTGGAAATGGGCACCGGGCTGGATAACATACGAGGCAAGAATCTCTATTCATTCTGGAGTGATTCTATAACCAATGCGCTAACCGCAGCGCTATCTGCAGATTCAAGTGGCATATTGGTGAATCTTGCTTCCAACGAATATTTTCAATGCATCAATCAAAAAAAATTGGGTGCACGCATTATAACACCAGTTTTCAAGGATGAGAAGAATGGTAATTTCAAGATCATAAGCTTTTTCGCCAAGAAGGCGAGGGGACTGATGAGCCGATTTATTATTCAGGAGAGAGTGGAGACCCCATCTGATTTGAAAAGTTTTGGCTTGGGAGGGTATACCTACGATAAGCAACAGTCGGTTGGTGATACGATCATTTTTACCCGTCCTGAGTCGGCACGAAAATAAACTCCTCAGTTTATCTCTGGTAGATGGGCAGATAGTGGTACTTTACTGCCAGGGCAAGGACCGCCATTGAGGTGCTGTAGATTTTGCCGGCACCGCCTTCCTGACCGGTCCCTTGCCATGAACCATCCTTGGATTGCATGTTCAGGAGAATTTCCTCTACCTGCTTGCGTGCAATTTTTGCATGTTCACCTTTTCTTTGATACATACCTTGAGAATAGTAGTATGTGCCGTAGAAGAAAAATTTATTGTGCTTGGCGGGCGGATGCTCAAGCAACCAATCAGCTGCACCATGAACAAAAGGTGAATCATATTCACCACACACCTGCATGGCAAGAAGTCCGGCTGCACACATTGTGAACTCAGGTCCACCACCTGGCTGATAGGCAAAGCCTGATTTTTTATCGATAGGGTTGCCTTTGGCATCCAGATTTGATCTGTAAGATCGCTTCAGATATTCAACTGCATCCTTGATGGCGGTACTTGGCACTTTGAGTCCCGAATTCTTGGCAGAGCGTAATGCCATTAGTTGCCAGACTGTTACAGAGAGATCAGCATCCTTTGAATCGGGAGTGTAGCGCCATCCGCCCTTATGTTGCCAGTTCTTGGGATGTTTTTGGGACCGGAGAATTAGATCGATGGCTTTTTGACAACGTTCCCGGGTGATGCGGTCCTGCTTGTCATTTAGTCCCATTCCTAGCATCTCTGACAACATCAGGGAGATTATGCCGTGGCCATACATACGTGAACCGTCACGATTACCGAAGTAGCCATTTTCATCCTGCCTGTCCTGTTGGGTAACAAATTCTATGGCTCGACGCATGGATTTACCTTGCGGAGTGGGGTCAATTGGTTGGTTGCCTGTCGCAGCCATTGCCATGATAGCCAGAGAAGTCATCGTAGTTGAATTACTGCGATCTGAAATGGAGCCTTTGGCATCCTGTCTGGTCATCAAATATCGGGTGGCACGTTCAACGGCCACATCAACCCGATCTTTTGCGATGGCGTCAATCGGGCTGGGTTCATCAGCGGAGTGTAAATTACCGTCCTTCACTAAGGTCGAAAGAAAGATCAATAGGCAAACCTGCCTGAAGCGGCTAATAAAACCACACCAATTTAGAAGTTGTTGGGGAGAGTGGGGACTCATGAGGATTCTGGATAAATCAAAAATTCTTTGGGTTTTAAAATGAAATTCCTTAAATGGTTTATTTCTTTTCTTTCTTTTGACGGGCCAGTTCAGCTATTGCCCGGAAATAGGTTTGAACTTGATGGCGATATTCTCCGGAAATATTTTCCTTACTACCTTCGATTAAATCCTTCGCCATCTGGGAGGGGAGTTTGCCCCAGTCTAGCTCGGACTTGCGCTGGAGTTCCTGTAAGGCATCATAGTCCATGTGACCTGCAATTATAGCAGCACCGCTTGTTGAGTTAAGCTGCATTCCTTCTCCCTTGGGGTTTTGCCCCGGAGCCTGACTGGCATTACGTGATTGCGCCATCGCTGCGGCTTGTGCGGCAGCAGCCTGTGCAAGTGCCTGAGCGGCAGATGCAACCTGACCCTGACCTTGACCCTGACCTTGACCTTCGCCTTGACCCTGACCTTGACCCTGACCCTGACCTTGACCTTGACCTTGACCTTGACCCTGACCTTCGCCTTGACCCTGACCTTCGCCTTGACCCTGACCTTCGCCTTGACCCTGACCTTCGCCTTGACCTTGACCTTCGCCTTGACCCTGACCTTCGCCTTGACCCTGAC
>JABJCN010000083.1 GCA_018668635.1 Opitutia bacterium | reverse complement strand
GAGATGAGGTACTTTGCCTCGACAATCTTTTTACTGGGCGTCGGCGTAACATAGTTCCTTTTTTGGGTAATCCAAATTTCGAGTTTATTCGGCATGATGTGGTGGATCCGTTCAAGGTTAAGGTGGACCAGATATATAATTTGGCCTGTCCGGCTTCGCCCATTCACTATCAGGAAAATCCGATCAAGACTGTAAAGACATCCGTGATGGGTGCAATCAACTGTCTGGGGTTGGCCAAGCGTATCCATGCTCGGACTTTTCACGCTTCGACTTCTGAGGTGTATGGGGACCCCGTAGTCCACCCCCAGATAGAGGATTATTGGGGAAATGTGAACCCCATTGGGCCACGCTCCTGCTATGACGAGGGCAAACGTTGCGCGGAGACACTCTTCTTCGATTACCACCGTCAGAATGGTGTGGACGTGAGGGTTGTACGCATCTTCAACACCTACGGACCACAGATGCTGCCTGATGATGGACGAGTGGTGTCCAATTTTATCGTACAGGCATTGTGTGGCAAGAATCTTACTGTCTATGGGGAAGGAAGCCAGACGCGTTCCTTCTGCTATGTTGATGACTTGATCGACGGTTTCCTTTCCATGATGGACCAGGAAGGTTTTCTCGGTCCGGTCAATCTTGGCAATCCTGCGGAGTTCACAATCCTGGAGCTTGCTGAGCAGGTTTTACAACTAACCGGCAGCAACTCCGAGATCATTCATGAACCACTTCCCCAGGATGATCCCCTGCAACGAAAACCTGACATCTCACTGGCTCGCGATAAGCTGGATTGGGAACCAAAGTTTTCACTCACGGATGGTCTTGCAAGAACGATCGAATATTTCAAGGCACAGAAGTAGCTTGCTGTTGGTGGAATCTGGGCTTGTTCCTTCATGTTTGCAATCGTCTTGCAAAGCGGGATGCATTCGCTTTACTTTCCGCTCCTTTTTCTCGAATTTACCCATAAGTTGCCATAGGGCAACCGGCATACATCCTTTAAAAAAAATGATCGGAAAGATCCTAAAGAAATTCTCTGGCGCCCACTACAAGCGCTATATCAAGCAGACACAGCCTGCCATCAAGCGCATTAATGCATTTGATCAGGAGTACCAGTCATTGACGGAGGAACAACTTAAGGCAAAGACACCTGAGCTAATGGAGCGATTCAAGAATGGTGAGTCCTTGGACGACCTGTTGGATGAAGCTTTTGCAGTTGTGAAAAATACTGCCCGTCGCCTTTGTGGACAATCGTTTGATGTCTGCGACCATGACCTTGAGTGGAACATGGTGCATTATGATGTCCAGTTGATGGGCGGCATGGCCCTGCATGAAAAACGTATTGCTGAAATGGCTACTGGAGAGGGGAAGACGCTGGTTTCAACGTTGCCTCTTTATCTTAATGCATTGAGCGGTCGTAATTGCCAACTGGTCACGGTGAATGACTATCTTGCCCGCCGAGATTCCCAGTGGATGGGTGCGTTGTTCAAATATCTTGGACTCACCGTAGGTTGTATCCAGAACAATATGAGCTCAGCTGATCGGCGAGAGGCATACAACTGTAATATAACCTACGGAACAGCTTCTGAGTTTGGTTTTGACTACCTGCGCGACAATGGTATGGCCACCACCAAGGATGATCAGGTTCAACGGGACCATTTCTTCTGTATTATCGATGAGGTGGACTCCGTTCTTGTGGATGAGGCACGTACACCGCTCATCATTTCCGGTCCCATGCAGGAGGATAACCCAATGCCTTTTTCCCAGTTCAAGACGACTATTGGGCGTTTGGTTCGACAGCAGACCGGTTTCTGTGACGATATGGCCAAAGTTGCTGATCCTGATTCTAAACCTGAAGGGGAGGAACTTGAAAAGATTCTGGAAGGTCTTTATCAGGTCAAGCATGGGATGCCCACCAATCGGAGGCTTCTTCGTCTTATGGAAGTCGGGTTTTGGCATCGTGCTGCAGATAAATTCGACCTCGATATGAATCAGGATTTCAACAAGACGCGTGCTCATGAGCTCAAGGAGAACCTGTTCTATACAATTGACGAGAAAAACCACCAGGCCGATCTCACTGAAAAGGGACGCAATACCCTAAGACCTGATGATTCTGACGCATTTGTTATTCCCGACCTCCCCACGATCTTCATGGAGATCGAGAATGAACAGACTGATCCTGAAAAGAGGGATAAACTAAAGTCTGAAGCCCAGAAACGCTTCGAACAAGTCAGTGGGGATATCCATTGCATCAGCCAACTGCTTCGTGCCTACAGCTTGTATGAGAAAGACAAGGAATACGTGGTTCAGGGAGGCAAGGTCATGATTGTTGATGAGAATACCGGTCGTCTCATGCCGGGTCGCCGCTGGAGTAATGGTCTTCATCAAGCCGTTGAGGCCAAGGAGGGCGTTGCCATTGAGAAGGAAACCAAGACCTATGCGACCATCACGATTCAGAATTTCTTTCGCATGTACGAGAAACTTGCAGGAATGACAGGGACTGCGGAAACAGAAGCCTCTGAATTCAACGAGATTTATAACCTTGGAGTCATGGTTATTCCGACCAATCAGCCATGTATAAGGGAAGACCTTAACGACGTTGTCTATAAAACCCGCAGGGAAAAATTCAACGCTGTTATTAAGCACATTCAGGAAGCCAATAATAAAGGGCAACCGGTCTTGGTCGGCACCGCTTCTGTTGAGGCATCCGAAGTTCTTGGACGTATGCTCAAGCGGACGAAGATTACTCACAACGTTCTCAATGCAAAGTTTCATGAGCAGGAAGCGGAAATTGTTTCCCGTGCAGGGCAGAGGGGCGCGGTGACAATCGCCACCAATATGGCCGGTAGAGGTACTGATATTAAACTTGGAGACGGGATTGAAGATCTTGGTGGATTACTGGTCCTTGGAACGGAGCGCCATGAGTCCCGTCGTACCGACCGTCAACTCCGTGGTCGTTGTGCCCGGCAGGGGGATCCTGGTATGTCGAAATTCTTTATTGCCTTGGAGGATAACCTGATGCGCCTTTTCGCCAGTGCGGGACCCATATCCAAAATGTTGGAAAACTCCTTTGAGGAGGGGGATGAACTGGAGCACCCCCTCCTTAACATGTCCATTGAGAACGCCCAGAAGAAGGTGGAGCAGCAGAATTTTTCAATTCGCAAGCGCTTGCTTCAGTATGACGACGTTCTAAACAAGCAACGCCAGGTCATTTATGAAATTCGGAATCAGGCAATCCACAGTGAAACCCCTCGGGAAATTATTGACGAGATGGTTGAAGATGAGGTTGTTAACAGACTGGAAGCGCTTTCTCCAAATCTGGATTCTCCAGAAAATGAAGACATCTTAACGGGTATAATCGATTGGGTAAACACCACTTTCCCCGTGGCAATCAAGATGGAGGATTTGACAGAGTCAGTTCCTTCCACTGCAAAAGATAATTCGGTTTCAGATTACTTCAAGGATTGTATTCTTGGCAAGATAAAGGACGCCTACGATGTCAAAGCATCTCTAGAGGATTCAGATTCCCTCGTTCAACTTGAGCGATATGTCATTATTCGTTCCATCGATCGGCACTGGCAGGACCATCTGACTGAAATGGAGGAATTACGTAGAAGTGTTGGACTTCGCGGTTACGGACAGAAAGATCCATTAAATGAATACAAGGGTGAGGCGTATCGGTACTTTGAGGAACTGATGGAGAATGTTCGTGCAGAGATTTGTAATGGCGTATTTCGTTCTTCCACCAACTTGGAAGCCTTCCAGAATATGTTAAGCATCCTCAATAAGGATGTTCAAGTGGAAGGTCCATCTGAAAGCGATTCCCTGGTGGGTCTGCTTCAGGGAGATGCCCAAGTACAGGCTTCAGGTGGCGGGAGTGATGTAGACCTTCCAAAACCTCAAGCTGAACCACTGCAACCAATTCGCCGTGCGATGCCCAAAGTGGGGCGCAACGAAGCATGTCCTTGTGGTAGTGGTAAGAAATTTAAGAAATGTTGCGGTTAGGCATGACTTGAAATCGTAAAACCAATGATTCTGCAATGAAAGGTGATGGCGGACAGTCCACTGTAGGACCACTGTCTGAAGTAGCCAATATTCCTGTTTTACCAGTCCCCTCGAGGAAGTCCTTTCGCTGGTGGTTGGTTCCTTTTGTCTGCGTGGTTTTAACCACAACCCTCTACACTTTGGCTTTTGCGCCATATAACCGATTTGAGTCTGCTTTTGTTTTCCTGACACCTTTTGTCGCATGGTCAATGTTTCGCCCGGGTTTAAGGCGGTTTGCCGTTGCTGCTTTTCTGGCGTCGTTTCTTTGCTGGTTTTTTAGTATTCATTGGTTGGTGAACCTCGGGGATCATCTTGGTAGTAGAGGGCTTGGTTATACCTGCCTTTCATTTTGTTCTCTCATTTTTGGTTTTGGGATGTGGATATGGCTCTTATTGATGCATCGGATTGTTCCGTTGGTCCTGGATCGACCTTTCTGGGTTCGGTTTCTAGGGATTCTTTGTCTTGCGGGTGCATGGGTCCTTATTGAATGGGCAAGAGAGAGCATTCTGAATGTACAATGGAATACCCTGTCCTCCTCGCTTTGGCAGCAACCGGTTTTACTTCAATTGGCTTCGGTCACAGGGGCGTGGGGTCTTTCCTTCTACTTGGTTTTTTTTAATATTGGTATCACTATCTATGTTCGCCACCTGGTACAGCGTGGGTATGCGAAAAGATCCTTCTTTCAGCGATTCTGTCCCGAGTTCTATATCCTCTTCAGTATTATTGGATTAATGATATGGATGTTTTTTCTCAGTTTGGATAAAGCCCGGGAGAGAGAACCAATGTTCCGTGCAGGCATTATTCAACCGGATATCCCGCAGTCCGCAAAGTCTGATCCACTACAGACTAGCCGAATACTGGGTATCCTGCATGAATTTATGCAAGACCTTCGATTGGATGATATTGCGAAACCACCGGAATTATTTCTTTGGCCAGAGACAGCGACACCAGTTGAGGCACTTGGCAATACACGAGCATCAGAAGATGTTGGGAAAATTGTAGAGCAAATGGTGAACACCTTGGATACGCCGTTGCTCATGGGTAATATGCGGGCTGATGATGTGCGGGTTGTTCTTCATCCTCGTGAAGGAGGAGGGGCTACGGAAATGAGGTCTCTCAATCTGGAAGGCATTCAATTAACCGGCCTTGGGGAAGGATTTTCTCCCCATCAAGCCCCTCCCAAAATCAAGACATATTCAAAATCCAAGGAGGGGCAGGTTCATGTTGAAGCCAAAGTCCGTTCGGATGGAACTATTGATCTGTCTGTTTCAGATAATGGAAAGTTTCTACCGGGGGAACTTGCGGTGGTTTGGTTTACCACCTTGTACAACGGAATCTTTTATGTGGAACCCGGTACTGGGATTGATGAGGTTTTTTATGCAAAGCAAAAACTTGTTCCGTTTGGTGAATATGTACCACTTGGTCGCTACATTTCTTTCTTGAAGAAAATCGTCAAGGTGGACGAAGAGTTTTTACCTGGTAGATCCTCGGTACAGATTCCAGTTCGGGTTGGGACCCGGGATTTTAAGGTGGGTCCATTGGTCTGCTATGAGGATGTTTTTGCTGAAATTGCCCGTGAGCATGCCCTCAATGGAGCAGATTTTCTTTATGTGGCAACCAATGATGGTTGGTACGGTACAGGTGGTGCTGCCTATCAGCATGCGGCACACTCTGTCTTGCGATCCGTTGAGACCAGACGCCCCATATTGCGTTGTGGCAACAACGGTTGGTCCGGGTGGATCAATGAGTTGGGGATTATACGTCAGGTTTTAGAGCATCCGGCGGACGGGGTATATTTACAGGGGAGCTTGGCTCTTGATGTACAGCGTGTTCGTGCATTTGCAGGTCGTCAGACATTCTACGTCCGGCATGGGGACTGGTTTGTTGTTCTTAGTTCAGTTTTCGTACTGGCCGGCTTGTTATTATTTAGGGGGTACTTTACAAAGCAGGGACAACCGATCGGTTAAACATCTGTTAACTTCTTCCGACTATCTACTATTATTAAGGTGAAATTCAAATGCACTTGCGTCCCAGTGGTTCAAGCGATTCCCTGTTGTCCTTAATTTAACATGGCTGGCAAAACTACAGTAAAGAAGTTTCTCATCGGTCTCTGTGCCTTTTTAATAATACTTGCTTCACTTGGTGCCTGGATGGGTTTTTCCAAGCAGCGAAAGCTTGTCGGAGACTTACGGTCCAGTGTATTTGACGGCGTCGGGCCATCTTGGTTGGCGAGTTACACATTCGGTCCACCTGAAATGTTGTTATCAGATCTTACCATTATTAATTTTGAGGTCTTTTACACTGAAAATGTTAAGGGCAAGAAATTTACTTATGACGAAAGCTCGGGGATTTTGTCCGCAACAGATTCAGATTTGCAGTCCCAATTAAAACAAGGGGATACCCTTGGTGTTTTGGTTGAAGGCAAGGAAACCAAAATCAAAATTGATACGATAGATTCTTCAAGTGAAGTCAAATTGGTTGATGCGAATCCCTTGAAACTTGATGGGAAGGAGATAGTGAGTGTTCGACTTTATAGGCCATTTACAGGAACGGCTTATCGTTTCTATGGTGACCCGGGAAAGGATGGTGTTGACACGGTCTACAAATCAACGAAGGCGCCCAAAGGATTCTATTTCACTCATCATGGTGTGCTTGTTGAAGGTGAACCTCCCGTGGACGATCACGGTGGCGGACACGGTGGTGGGCATGGTGGGAGTCATGGAGAAAGCTACGCTTACACTCCCTTGGCCATGCCTGGCCATTTTAAGGAATTTTATCGGAACTGGCCTTTTTTCAAAATCTACAGACGAGTCTTGTATGAGTGCCATTACAAGGATGGTATCAAGCATGGAACCGAGCAGTATTGGCAACGCCATGGCCCCAGTATTTATAAAAAAACATGGGGAAATGGTGTACTAAACGGCAAGTTTGAGGAGTGGTATGAATCAGGCTTTAAAAAGCTCAATGCTGAATATTTGGATGGCAGACTAAATGGCGAGTATATGGCCTTCCATAAAACAGGCGAGAAGAGCCTTAAAACCAAATTCAAAGCCGGCAAACTTGATGGTCGTTATGAAACCTGGAATATTCATAATAAACGCCAATATAACAAGAAGTTTGTGAATGGACAGGAGGAGATAAAGAAGTCCGGAGGTTCCAGTGCCCACTGATCTATACCCCTTAAAAATTTGATCCTAACAAGATAATTATGGAAAAGAAGCCGATCTCCAAGGAAACACTTGCAAATTTGAAACTGAAGGCACGCTCCAATCTGGCTGCCTCAGGAATGAAGGATCAGATACAGGACCAACAACTTATCGAAAAAGAAGATATCGATAAAATCGGGAAACTAAAACAAGAAGGGAAGCGACATTTGGAAATTGCGGAGGAAATGGGTGTTTCCATCTCTGTCGTCAAGGACATCATCAAGAAGCATTTTCCTCTTCAGTCAGGGGTAACTCGCTTTTCCTTCAAGAAGAAGGAAAAGGAATAGTATCCACACCAAAATTTTTTGGTGGATTATATTTTAGCGGAATGCGTGAACTTTAACTTTCGCTTTCTCCCATTCATCCCCGGGAGAATCCATTAGGTCCATTATCAATGTGTAGTCGGTGCCCGCATCCGGTGAAATATATGCAGAGTAGATATTCCAACGCCAGTCACCTTCTTTTAATGCCCAGACATCATTACTTTTTTTCCCATTGAGGAGATTTTCAGTTGTATCTGGTCCCTCAAGATAAAGTTTCATTTTTATTTCATCATTGAGTGGTTTTCCTAGTTCCAAGTTGATCTCCAACCATCCCTTATCGGTTACGTAACTCGATAAATTCCATTGGAATGGGAGCTCTTCTCCTTCTTTCATCTTCCAGTCCTTTTCTACCTTTCCAAATGGCAGATTAGAGGTGGGGAAAAGCATTTGACGCATTAATCGATTAATGTCGCCTTCATCATTCATGACCCATCCTGCTTTTTTCGGACCAGGTATCACGAGGATGGTGATCATGCACAGCAACCAAACAAAAAACATACAGGCCACCGGGAATAGTAGTTTTTTAACAAGTCCGGGCTCCTTTTCCTCCTGAGGTATTGGAGGGCGTGCCTGCTTCCTTGATGCCTTCGCTGGCCGTTTGGATGCCTTTTTGCCAACAGGTTTTCCTTTATCTTGTTTTTGCAGGGGTGTACCAGCTAGCTTTGATTTTGTCTTGGCTCTTGGTGAGGCGGTTGTGGGGGCCTCTGAGACATGGATGGATTTATTGCCCGCCGGGTTTGCCATCTCATCAATTTCTTTTCCATCCCGGTCAATTTCTACAAAATGAAGCTTTAGTTTCAGTCGATGTCCCGATGCCCCGGACTCCAACCAGTTGACCACATTTACTTTTTCGTTCTCCAGCATTTCTTCGACCAGTTCCGTCTGGTCAGGGTAGACATCCTCATTTTTTTTCAGTCGAAGAGTTTCCCTGACAAAACTATCCATCACTGCCGGTGGAAGCTCAAATTCTGCGGCTTCACTGGGGGTGTCAGGTGCTTCGATTTCCTGTGAGGCAAGATGAGACTTTAGCCCAAAATAGGCACTGAGCCCCGCAGCAAGACCATTGAGGCGAGTGTTGCCCTCTTTTAATCTATGCGCGAGGATGGCTGCCAGATTTAGGCACATTTGTCCGGCGCCTTTATAGTCCTGCAGATATTCCATTAAGTTTTCATGGCTGAGCCGCCATAGCAGTGTACGTTCTTTTGCTTTTACGTTTGCAGTAGCACGCCCTTCGCCAAGAAACGCCATCTCTCCAAAGCATTCACCTTCATAAAGCTCAGCCAATGATTGTTCTCGACCACTCCGAAAATGTGTCTTGTATACGGCAACAGAACCTTTGATCACCACATACAGGTAATCTTGTCCCTGGTCCACCTCCAGAATCAATTCATCTTCTCCCGCCCATCCCCATTCTCCTGCCTCTCGCAATTCTTCCAGTTCATCTGTCGGAATATTTTCAAAAACTCCCTTCGAGATCAGTTTCATGGTCTCGTGTCGTGTCGGATCGTGGTCAAGAAATTTCATATTGGTTTTTTGAAAGCCTCACAAATCCTGATGAATACTCATTTTGTAACAAGCAAATTTTATCCCAGAAAGGGGTCGACAAATGATTAGGCGTTTCTCCATAATCTTTAATGTTTTCATAAAAGGCCATTCTTTGGGCCTATCAATTCCTCAAGAATCCATCTGTTTTTAAATGTCTGACATGAAGAAGCCCTCACCTCTCCTCCTGTTGGCAATCCTTCTTACAAGTCCAGCCAACGTGTTGTTCCCTCAGGGAGCTTCCATGGAAGGTATCACAAGTTCATCCTCCTTTGGCATTACCTATGGGACGATGCACTCTGCATTCCAGAAAGATCTCAAGTTTGAGATAGGAGTGCAAATGGTGGTGGATGCCGCAGTTGAGTTGCTAATCGGTTCAGTTGAGGAGGCTAACCGCCTCTCTATGAACCCCAAACTTTTTGTCGACTCCGTGTTTGACGGTGTGGAACGATCAATCCGGGAAAACTCCAAGCGCGTTGATCTTCAGCAGCGTGAAGAGGATATTCTATATGAAAGGGTGATGGCTGCCTTGCGAGAGCAAATACAATTACTTGGTTCCAGTCTTGCTACTACTGAACCAACACCTCCAGTTGCTCCTCCTACTCCTGTTGTTGTTCAACCGGAACCGTCCCAAGGAACTGATGTAGAGCCTCCAACTCCTCCTGTAGCGAAGCCCAAAACTCCCAAGGCTGTTATTCCGCGACGTACGGATGGTTACTATATTAGTACCTTTACTCATTTTGGTCGGGCTTCTGATGGCGAATTTAGCAGTCCCAATGGTGGAATCAGTATCGACCCCGGAACCACTTGGGGCTATGGTATTGCCGTGGGTCTGAATCGTTCAAATGATATTCGAATGGAAGTTGAGGCCTCGTGGAAGGGTTCATCAGCAAAAAGTAGTAAAGCTGGTGCCAATGATCTGGAGATTTCGTATTACTCCTTAATGATCAATGCCTACAAGGATTTTGACGCTCCTTTTATTGATAATTTGGATCTTTATACCGGACTGGGCCTTGGTTGGTCAGTCGCCAACCTGAGTGGCAATGTTCAAGACTATTCAGTATTTGGAAATGTCCCTGAAACTGGTGAACTTGCATTTGCATATCAGTTTATGGTTGGAGCAAACTATCGTGTGTCAGATCGGCTTTCTGCTATTCTAGCCTACAGACTTTTTAATACCGGTAGTTATAATGGTTATAGTCCATCAGTGGTTCACTTTATCGAGTTGGCCCTTCGGATGGACCTTTAGGAGACTTTGTCTCAGAAATTCCCCCGCATGATACTTGTAATCAGTGGGACCAATCGTGAAGGCAGTTGTTCTGCCTTGGTCTCTGCCCAAGTTGTCGAATTCATCAAGGATTCCTCTTATGCGGCTGAAGTTGAACTGATTGATCTAGTTGATCTTCCTTCCTCTGCTTTTAGCCCCAAGGTCTATAAGGAAAAACCTGCAGAAATTCAGCCTTTTATTGATAAAGTTTTATCGTGTGATGGCATGCTTGTTATTGTGCCAGAGTACAATGGCAGCATGCCAGGGGCACTAAAGTATTTCATCGACCTGCTACCTTCCCCTGAAAGTTTTGAAGATCGACCGGTAGCCTTCATTGGCATTGCCTCCGGGCAATGGGCTGGGCTTAGAGCGGTTGAGCATTTACAACAGGTTTTTGGATACAGAAACGCCCATATCTATCCGCGAAGAGTCTTTATATCTGCCATCCATAACAAACTGGATGAACATGGACAGATTACTGATGGGGACCTTGTCGATCGCCTGCAAAAGCAGGCACAGGGCTTTGTTGATTATTGCAGGAAAACTATAAGCGACTAATTGTTAGACCCTGTTTTGATAGCGGTCTCACGTATTGCAGCCAATATGACTTCTCCCAAGTTCCTTGTAATATTACTGAATAGCTTGGGTAATTCGGCTACATCTTTACCATTCCAAGGCTCACTAAGGCGAAATTGACCATTTTTCCTAAGCCTTGTTTCTGGATTACTTTGATAAACTTGAAACACTCCTTCGAGTATGGCTTCCTTGCCAGCAACTCCTTCAAGGCGTGTGATTTTAAGGTAAACCTCGTATCCAAGGGAACTGGTTCGTCTCCCCGGGTAACTACTTACAGTCCATTCCTTCGGCAGGTTTTCTTGTAGATTGCTGGCCAGTGCACGAGAAATGGAGTCTTCGACAGGTTCCACCCATCTATGTACTTCCGAGAATTGAATCTCTGTTGGAGATTTCCGAATCGCCAGTTTCTTGTTGTCTAGATAGGTTGGTAGATCAATTCTGGAAAAGTATATATGCGGGGTTTCTGAGGATAGGTCAATTGGCTCATTTTTAAAAATCGAGGAATGGTCCAGCAGATGGTAGTTGGAATTATCTGCAATCGGTTGAAGGTTTACGCAACCTGCAAGAATCAAGGAGATCGTTATTAAAAATATTGCTGGTTTGTAGGAATTCATAGACGAACCATTATTGCCGGGTTTTTTTTCCAGAAAGTATTGCGTTAGGGTTACGCTCCAGTAATTCTGCCAACAGGCGAACGGCACGTGCAGCTGTACTTATCTCATTCATTGTAAGAGAAATTTGATGCCGAAAGCCTGAGTCAGAATTAAGGATAGTCTTGGTTTCCTGAGCGATATCGGTCAATTGGTCCAGTGCACTTGAGAGTTCGCTCGAAAGTTCCTTCAAATCCAGTTCCTCGTTGGTCTTGTCCACAAGATCACCAAACTTTTGGGAGGTGTTTGTTATGGAGTCTAACGTCTCCTTTATTGTCCCGTCTTCAATTAACTTTGTAAGTGTTTTTGCCAGTTCGTTTAGGTTTGCCAAGTTTGTATTTAGCTTTTCGACATCAATTTTTTCAATCTTTGCTTGAGCAGTGGTAAGGAGGGTGTTCAGGTTTGTTGTGATTTCACGAAAGTTAATCTGTCCGGCGTTTTTGACAGCTTGGGTGACCGCTTGTCGGATAGATTCAAGGTCAGACTGCAGTGTGGGGATGACCCGCTCGTCCTTGCTTGAGTTTTCAAAGGCATAGCCCGGGTACTCTGCCCCGTAGTAATCAATATCAACAAAGAGGATACCGGTTATCAGACTTTCAATTACAAGTTTTGCGCGCAGTCCACGAAGGAAATCTTCACTGAAGGCACCTTCCTCAAATCCAAATCCTTTTTCAGCAAATAGTTTTTCTTTTTGAATCTCTATGATGACAGGAACCGCAGTCCTTCCATCCTTTGAGTTATATCCTATGTAAGTTTCAACAACGTTCCCGATTGGTACGCCCTTAAATTTAACCTTTGCTCCGAGATCAAGCCCGTTGATCGATTCATCAAAGTAAAGAACGTACTTTTCTGTCTTGGAGAAGGCGGTAGATGATCCAATAAATACGATTCCTGTAAATAACAGAATAGCTGCGCCAATTACGAACAGCCCGATTGCCGTGGTGTTGGTCTTTTTCTTCATTCCAAGAATTTAAGTGCCTAACATAACTTTTTTGCTCATGCCCGCAATCCCTATATCCCTTTGTTAATTATCCGATTCCCTGAAAGATTTAATCCCGACCGGTTGAGGTTAATGAGGAGCTTCCTCTAGACAGAAACTCCCGAACCCCTGAATCGGTTACATCAGCCTTCAGCTTTGTGGGTAATCCTTGTGCGGTCATACGTTTGCTGATTGCGTCCAAATAGATGGCGTGGTCAGCAATCGCAAATATACTGGCCAGCTCGTGTGAGACCACTACGATTGTTGCACCAAGGGTGTCTCGTAGTTGAAGGATTAGTTCATCAAGACGTTTTGAGGTAACCGGATCAAGTCCGGCAGAAGGTTCATCCAAAAAAAGGAAATCAGGATCCAGTGCAATGGCCCTTGCTAGCGCCGCTCTTTTTCGCATCCCGCCACTAAGCTGCCCGGGAAGGAATTCCTCAAATCCGGAAAGCCCCACGAGAGAAAGCTTCAGGGAGACAACATCACGAATTTCCTCTGGCTTGAGTTTTGTGTAGGTTTGAAGGGGTAGGGAGATATTTTCCTCGAGTGTCATCGAACTCCAAAGTGCACCTCCTTGATAAAGCACTCCAAAGCGTTGTTTCATTTCATCCTGCTCTTTTTCAGAAGCCGCAGTGAAATTCATATCACCATATAAAATACTACCTTTTGAGGGTTCATGCAGACCTATCATATGTCTTAGTAGAGTACTTTTCCCGCACCCACTCCCTCCCATGATCACGGTTACTTTTCCTGCTTCGACAATAAAGTTCAAGTCGCGCATCACAACGAATGAACCATAGGCCATTTCCAGATTATTTATTTTTATTTGCTTAGATTTTGGCATAGCCACTGACTTAAATTCCTAAAATGTGAAAAACCACGGCAAAGATCGCGTCCACTACAATTATAAATGTTATTCCTGTTACAACAGATCTTGTTACGGATTGTCCCACGGCAACTGAGCTTTGTCCGCAATTGATTCCATAGAAACAGCCTGAGACTGCCACGACCATTCCAAAAAAGAAACTTTTCATCTCCCCACTGAAGAGGTCCTTCAGACTCATGGCATTTATGGTCTGGGTAAGATACTGGTGGGGCGACATGTCCAACATAAGTACGCCTACTAGATATCCGCCTATTATTCCGATTAAATTCGCGTACATACACAGCATCGGCATCACAAGGATTAAGGCGAGTAATCTGGGTACGACAAGAAAGTCCACTGGGCGGATGCCCATGGTCTTGTAAGCGTCAATCTCTTCCGAAACTCGCATATTTCCCAATTGTGCGGCAAAAGATGCACCTGTTCGACCAGTCATTACGATGGCTGCCATCAGGGCCCCCATTTCCCTAACCATTGCTAGTCCGACAAGGTCAGCCACAAATATTTCCGCTCCAAATTTTTGAAGTTGAACTGCGCCGACAAACGCCATTGTCAGTCCAGATAGCAGGCTTATCAGGCCCACTATGGGGAGGGCTGAAACACTACACTGGTAGAGAATGGTCAAAAAGTCCACCCCCCGAAATATCTTCTTCCCGGTTAGTACTCTTCCGATTCCAAGGGCAACCTCTCCGGTAAAGGATAGAAAGTGCCGAATTCCTTCCAGTATTTCACGGGTATTACGACCGATATTGTTGAGAAATCCGTCTGGTTCGCTTTTTGACGTCGATTCTTTTTCCGGAACTGCGCGGGAAAGTTCCAATAGTTTGCAGACTCCATCGGGAAATGTACTTTCATCCAGTAGAATATTTTTCTTTTCTGCATATTCCATACAGCCAATCAGAAAAACCATTAATCCGGTGTCCCATTTACCTAATTTCGAAAAGTTAAATTTCAGGCATTTGCTTGAACCATCTGGGATCAGGTTCCATAAATCACTGCATCGAGGGCAATGGGTCTTTAACAACCAGTCCCCGGAGACATTTACCATTGCCTGTTCTGCCTCCTTATCGGATACCACTTTGATGGTGGCCTTTATTTGTTCGGCTTGCATGTTCTTCAACTCGGCTTTTTAAGGATCAGGATCGTGGCCAATCCCGCAAAACAATTTTTGACAAAAGAACACCTTTGTTCTGAACGTATCCAAATGGTGCAACTCCCTGGTTGAAGTGGCAAATGTTCCAGATACACTCTCGGGGATTCTTGAACGGATTCTTTTCCATAATGAGGAAAATCATTTCTGTGTTGGTGAACTAACTCCTTCGGGTGGTGGTGCGACAGTAACAATTGCTGGTCGACTCCCTGGTGTCCAGTGTGGAGAGACCCTGGAACTACAGGGTTCATGGGATCATCATTCTCGTTTTGGCCGTCAGTTCAAGCTTTCTGGATTTAGTTCCCGCCTTCCGGCAACCGTTCATGGAATCCGTAAATATCTATCCAGTGGTCTTGTTGAGGGAATTGGTAAGGGATATGCCAACAAGATTGTCGATCATTTTGGCGAGGACACACTTGATGTCATCTCTCATTTTTCAGCTAAATTGCAGGATGTTCCCGGGATCGGGCAAAAGCGTGCCCGACAGATTAAGCAGGCTTGGGAGGAGCAAAAGGCATTACGGGATGTCATGATATTTCTCCAGACTTATGGAGTCGGAACTGCCCAGTGTGTACGTCTCGTCAAGAAATATGGCTCTGAGACTCAGTCCATCCTTGAGACCGAACCATATCGTCTCGCTCGGGAGGTCGATGGAATAGGCTTCCTTACAGCGGACAAGATTGCCCTTAACCTTGGCTTCCCGAATGAAGGAGATGCCCGCCTCGATGCTGGCATACTTCATGCGATGCACACCCTTGAGGGGGATGGTCACACCTGTGCTACACCTGAAGCTTTAAACCGCTCTGCACAGGAACTTCTCAAGACCCGACCCGAAGTTCTTGAAAGTCGTATTCATAGGCTTGTTCGTGATACTGCCTTGGTTGCTTCACCTCCGGATGGTTATCTCCAGTTTCCTGCTACCTCACAGTCTGAGCAAAAAATTACTTCAGGGCTTCACCTCCTTTTGGGCGGTCATTCCAGACTTCCGCCCATTAAAGTTGATAAGGCAGTTGAGTGGGCACAGGAAAAGGCAGGATTTAACTTTGCTCCCCAGCAATCAGCTGCACTTAAAATGGCACTGAATAATCGTGTTTGTATCCTTACTGGTGGTCCGGGAACAGGAAAAACCACGATTCTTAGAGCCTTGGTCTCCATTCTTCGTGCAAAAAAGGTTCGAATCGAACTCGCTTCTCCTACAGGCCGTGCCGCCCAAAGACTTGCAGAAAGTGCTGGGCATCCTGCCCGTACGCTTCATCGCCTGCTCAAGTACGAACCTGCAGAGAATTCCTTTGTCCATGATGAAGGGAACCCGCTTGCCTGCGATTACCTGATTGTTGATGAAGCAAGTATGCTTGATACCCGGCTTGGCGCCGCGCTGTTTACTGCCATTGCGCAAGGGTCGCACCTCCTATTGGTTGGAGATATTGATCAATTGCCATCAGTCGGCCCAGGTAATTTGCTAAAAGATCTCATTCAGTGTGGCTTGGCAACTGTTACGCGACTAGATACCATTTTTCGGCAAGCCGGCGGTAGCAGTATTGTATCAACTGCCCACGATATTCTTGCCGGCCGGATCAATCTCCCTGAGGCCGGCATTGGATCGAAGGATCAGGACTTTCACTTTCTTCCGGCGGTGGATGCTCAGGATTGTGTGGATCAGGTTGTGCGTCTCTGCCGGGACATTTTACCCAATCGAGGATATGACCCCTTGAGGCAGTCTCAAGTTCTTGCGCCGATGCACCGTGGTGTGGCTGGTATCCAGAACTTCAATACCATTTTACAGGAAGCGCTAAAACCTTCCAGTCGTAGCCAGCAGGTTTCCGGTACCCAGTTCCGAACAGGGGACAAAGTGATTCAGCTTCGAAACAACTACGATAAGAACCTTTTTAATGGAGATGTTGGTTTTATTGCCGGAATTGATATTAACTCCGGTCAGATTCAGGTAGAATTCCAGAAGGAGATAAAAGAGTTTGAAAAAGGAGAGTTGTCAGACCTGGCTCTGGCCTATGCGATTTCAATTCATAAAAGTCAGGGCAGTGAATACCCTGTTGTTGTCCTGCCACTCATGAAGCAGCACTTCATGATGCTTCAGCGTAACCTCGCATATACTGGAGTTACTCGTGGAAAGACGGAAGTATTTGTTATTGGAGAACCCGAGGCCTACGCCATGGCTGTAAGTAATGCAAAAAGCAATATCCGTCTCACAAACCTGCAGGAAAAAATTGCCTTGGGATAGTTGCTGTCGGTCGGTTGGTTTTAACTGGGATAAAGAATTTCAGCTTGGGAAAAATCTTGCGATGGACTTTTCTTTAGTGATTACCCTCGGCATGTTCTCCGTGACCTGCTTTTTCATTGTTGTCGAGGTAAACCTTGATTAGCCCGATGCCCCCGAATACCAAAATTGCCAGAATCCATGGCACCATGGCTACCTTGATTAACCGTTTGCGCCGAGATCCACATTTGTGACAAGCTTCTTTACTTTCTGAGTTGTCCGCTCCACAGGATTTACAATCCCAAGTATCAATCCATTCCATTTTTTGTCAGGTTTTCAGGTGATTTAATACCACAATTTGAATGTCCAATTAGTCATGGAAGGCAAGAGGGAAAATCTATAATTTGAACTTTAAGATATGCTAATTTGTGGGATGATGAAAAGTGAGTATCGAGTAGGTTAATAATATTGTCTCAATTCAAGCAATTGTACATACCCAATCGATTTCAATTGTCCCAAATCCTTGAAAGACAAAACATTTCCTTTTATCTGTCTAAATCTATAGGGTGAATCAAAAAAATCTAAAGGAGTTCGTGCTATGGCTAGGCGTGGTTATTCTGTCTTTCCTCGTCTATCTTTCATTTTTGCAGCCACAAAAAAGTGATGATTCACACTTTGTCTCATCTGGGATACCGAATGCGGTTAAGCTCTCGCCAGTTCTTGCGAATAAGGCTTTTGATGATTCTATATGGTTTCATCCATTGGATTTTTTTGACCTCCCAGAGTTTCCTTCAACCGCGAAGGCCGGTGAAATGGTCCTTGGTTTCCCTTCCAAAAAAGATCTTGATAGATTTCTCGATGCTGCAGAGGGGAAAGGGGTTTCTATTCTTGGTTCCATACCAGAGTTGGGATTGGCTCGAGTTTCATTGAACAATCTGCCCGGGTTGGCTGAGTTGGCCTCTGAGTTGCCTGATTCTCAGGATGCATCTCTGAATTATTGGGTCAATGCTCCATCCCCTGCAGTCCCTTTGGATGGTAGTGAGGCACGTTCCTTTGGTGATCAGGCTTTGGAATGGCTTGGGGTGCCGGTATCAAATAAGGACTGGGGGCAAGGTGTCGGTGTGGCCATACTGGATACGGGAGTCTGGACCCAGCATCCTGCTTTTGAGGGTGCGAAGATAACACAAATTGACCTGCTGGAACCGGAGCAATCCATCCCCGGTGAATATGATGGTCACGGGACGGCCGTGGCCTCCTTGATTGCGGGGAATCTGCCTTCGCAACGGGGAATCGCCCCGGCTGCTGAAATCATTAGTGTCCGAGTCCTCGATGGCGAGGGTCGTGGGGATACTTTTACCCTTGCACAAGGAATTGTAACGTCGGTTGATCGTGGAGCAAAGGTTCTTAGCCTTAGTCTTGGTGGCGGTGGTGACAGCTTGGTTCTGCGCCGTGCTGTGGACTATGCATTGGAGCAGGGTGCCGTCATCGTTGCCTCAGCAGGAAATGATGGTGAGGGGCGTGTTACATATCCGGCTGCTTATTCGGATGTTATTGGTGTTTCTGCCGTTGATGCTCAGCGAAAACTGGCTGGATTTTCTAATACAGGGGAGGGGGTCGACCTTGCTGCGCCCGGTATCGGACTTAAGTCTGCCTGGGTGGGAGGTCAGAATGTAAGTTTTAGCGGCACATCAGCATCCGCACCGCTGGTCGCAGGGGCCGTGGCGGGAATTCTCTCCAAGGAACCCCGTCTTTCTTCCTCAGAGGTTTATGACTTACTTGCCATGTATGCAGATGACGGTTACGGAGCGGGAAAAGATATCAATGTTGGCCATGGAGTCCTCAATGTTGAGCGTGTACTTGAGCGCAATCAACACGGTGTTTATGATTTGGCGGTTGGAGGGTTTCATTTTTCTCCACTTTCTTCCGCCACGAGCAATAAGTCCTTTG
>JABJCN010000238.1 GCA_018668635.1 Opitutia bacterium | reverse complement strand
CCGTTCGAAATCAACCAGACTTGAAAACCAGGGGATGTCCCAATGAGGCACAGCATTTTCCTCAACCGAAACGGTATCTCCCCAAGTGGCAGCAACTTCGTTATCTGCTTCACCATCTCCGGATGGTGCAGATTCATCCGGAAGATTGGGTATACTCAAATATAATTCCTTCCATCTCTCCTCAGTTTCCCGGGTCTTAACTTCCAAGTCCTTGACCTCAGAAGAGAGGGATTTCATTGACTTTAGCTTTTCGAGGAACTCAGGAGAACCTTTTTCCATGGAAGCCATGTCCTTGTTCGCTTTCTTCTGTTCGGAACGAGCTGCCTCAGAACGGGAAATGCATGCCCGGCGTTCCTCATCCAGTTTATAGAAGGCGTCCAGATCACATTCAAATTTTTTTCGAGCAAGGGACTTTCGAACCTGCTCGGGGTTTTCGCGTAGGAAATTAAGATTCAACATGGATTTTATAGGAATTAGAAAGGAGCCTTAGATAGGTAGGCACGAAGGAGGATCAAACGTTTTCTGCTCAATCAATCATTGAAGACATTGCATTGTAAACTTTTTCACAACTGAGATTCTTTAAATCCCCACCTTCCGCTCTTATTGTTGCAACAGAGTTTCCGTCGATTAAATAGGGTCCAAATCTCTTCGGGTTGGTCGGTCCAAAAATAGAAAGAACAGGACGACCGAGTGCAGAGGCAAGATGCATTGGACCACTATCATTGGCTAAAATCAAATCTGCAAAATTTATAAGAGCAGGCAAAGCTTCGACCGGAGTGCGTCCTGAAAAATTGAGAAATTGTTCATTTGTGTGGGTTTGAGAAGGTTCCAGTTGATTAACGCCAGCCCAGATAATTCTAAAGTTGGAATGCTTGGATAAGATGTAGGAATTCAGCTCGTCAAAATAAGGCCATTCTTTTTCAGCGCGTCGGCTTTCAGGAAAAAAAAGCAGTGTTTTTTTGTGAGAATCTAGATTCCAGGCACCTTCAGGCAAAGAAGAATCAAAGGCGAGTTTCCCTTTGGGTTCCGGATTTAAGCCAAAGTTTTTGCGGAATTGCAAAAGAATATCCAGGGCATGGGATTCTTCCCCCTGAGAAGGAAGGCTTGATCTTTGATTGTAAAAAAGACCCGCAAACTCTCGAGCATCTGTACGGCCCAATTTATTTTTACTCTTGGATAAAAAAGTTAAGAACCCACTCCGAAATAATCCCTGTAAATCAACTACCCAATCAAAGTCCTGATTTCGAATTTCTGTTGCCAAACGAAAAAAGTCACGAATTCCACCCCGTCGGTTAAAAACGAAAACCTTATCAACGGTGTGACAGGCGTTAACCAATGGAGCAAAGATGTCCCGAGCCACCCAACTGACATGAAGGTTGGATAAATCATGACGCAAAGATTCCGCAAGTTGAAGACCATGAACTATATCTCCAAGAGAGGATGGCTTGATGAAAAGAACTTTCACTGTATTTTACAGCAAAACAAAATGCAGGAAAATACGTGCTCTTTACGATAAAAATCCTTGGCTGGCTCCTGGCCCGTATGCCGATACTATTTGCAGAGTATTTTGCATTGGTGATTGGCAACATCCTTTTTGCGTTACCAATAAAACGAAAACAGACACTTAGTTCCAACTTGCATCATGCATTTCCAGACAAATCAGAAACTTGGCGTAAAACTGTCGCCTTGGAAAGCTGTCGCCGAACAGTTGAAATGGGGATGCTGGTGCTCGCCCTACCCTATCTGAATCTAAAGCAACTTCAGGAGCGCATCCGAATACCCCGGGAAACAAAAGGTATCATCAATCAATGGCTGAAAGGAGATCAGCCGGTTGTTCTACTCGTTCCGCACTTCACCCTCTTTGAATATCTGCCAATGCTACCGGCGCTATTTGGGCTTACTGAAGTGAATGCAGGTGCAATTTTTCGACCACTCAGGAATAAAAAAACCGATGCATGGATTCGTCAGACTCGTGAAAAGTTTGGCCTTAAGTTGCTATCTCGTAAGGAAGGGTTTTCCAAGGCCAAGGAAATTCTTGGCAGTAATGGAATCCTTGGAATCCTCTTCGACCAAAATGCGGGGAGAAGTGGCACCATAATGAGCTTCTTTAATCGGGTGGCCTCGACAACTGATCTTCCATCCATTATGGCACAAAGGTTCAAGGCAGAAACATACATCTTCCATCCACATCGCGACAGATTTTGGAATGCAACGATTCTGTTGCATCGACTGAAATCTGAGACCAGCGAAATCTCTCAATCAGCCAATGACTGGCTTGAAGGCCAACTCAGTAAATCGCCAGACAGTTGTTCCGATTGGCTTTGGATGCATGGTCGATGGAATACTGCAAACCATCCCACTAAACGGTTCCAATTGAGTCACCATAAAAAGATTCAAATACCAACAAACCGATATGTAAAAGGATACCGTCTATGGATTCGGATGCCAAACTGGTTGGGGGACGTGGTAATGTCATTACCATTACTGAGAGCACTGGGAGAAGCCAGACCGGATGCCGAAATCACCTTGATTGCTCAACCTGCATATATTGAATTACTTAAGAACTTGGGGATAGGAGATGCATACAAAGAAATTCCTCCAAAGAAAGAAGTTGGATACTTTGAGGTTTTCAAAAGCTGGAAGGAAGAATATCCGGATACACAGTTGCTATTAACTAATTCCACTCGTGCCGATCTGGAAGCTAAATATATTGGCGCCCCCCAGCGTTTCGGGCTCGTACTCCCCGGGAAACCACGCCCATTTCTAACACATGGATACAAGCCTCATTCGGAAATCATAAATCAACTAAATTCCCTGCATCAAACTCGCCTTTGGGAAAATATGTTTCGATACTTTGGCCTACAGATAGAAATTTCGATGGCACCATTCCAGATTGAAGGAATAAATCCCCAACCTGAGAAGATTGGATTTATTGCAGGTTCTTCAAATAACCCAGAAAAATGCTGGCCACCCGAAAAATGGATACAGTTGGCAAGCCAGATTCTAGAAGCTCAGCCAGTTGCCCAAATCCATCTTTATGGAACAAAGGCCGACTGTTTTATAACCAGAAAAATCAAAAATAAACTACCAATGGATCAAGTGTTCGACCATGCAGGGAAAACCAATCTCCAAGAACTTGCTTCAGAATTGGCATCTTGCGCTCAAGTAATCGGGAATGATACAGGTGGAATACATCTAGCAAATGCCACAGGTGCCCCAGTAACGGTGCTCTATGGTCCGACGAACGCACTAGTGACCAGTCCAATTTTCGAAGGAAAGAAAAACATTGTCCAGCCTTCAGATTGCCCCGTAAACGGAGGAAAATCAATCCACGCCCTAGAAGTACCACAAGTGATTCAATCTTTACCATGAATGTCGTCCAAATTGTCAAAAACTACGGACCTATCGGAGGTATGGAGGAATATGTATTTAGGCTCTGTATGGAACTTGCTGCAAAGGGGACTGAAGTGACCGTGCTATGCCAAGCCAATCATGTTAAGGCTCCCGGAAACGTCGAGGTAGTAGAGCTCGGCATTCATCGAAAACCTCATTGGGTCTCGCACTTCAGGTTTTCTTCCAAAGTGAACAATTGGCTGCGAAACCATCCATCCAAAAAACGTATCGTCCATAGCCATGAAAGGCAAAACTCCCATCAACTAACAACTTTTCACACCACACCCTTTGGCACAGGGAAGCGAAGGAAATTCTTACATTGGCTCAGCCCTCGGCACCAACTCTTCGAATACTTGGAACGCAGAGAGTTGGCCGGACAAAAGGTTCAAGCAGTTGTGCCGGTCTCAACCCAACTCGGAGAAGCAATTCATCGTAAGTACCCAGCAATTGATATCCCAATAAAGAACCCCATCTACCCAGGTGTTTCAATGGAGCCTGCAGATCCCGACAATCGCAAGCCTCCCCCCAAAGATGGAGGCACTATTGGGTTTATGGGCCGAGAGTGGAAGCGAAAGGGCTTGTCCCGAGTGATCAAAATTTGGAAATATCTCAAGTGTACCCGACCGAAACTAAAATTAAAGATTGCTGGAGTTCACTCAGTAGAGCTTTCAGGCACCCATTTGCTCGGTGAAAAAGGTTTGCAAGTCCTAGGTTGGACCGAAGACAAAGAACAATTTTACAAAGAAATTGACCTACTTATACATCCGGCGAAACGGGAAGCCTTTGGCATGGTAATCGCCGAGGCGTTGACTGCTTGCGTGCCAGTCCTCTGCTCCACAGAGTGCGGAGCTAGCGAAATTGTGAGTAGTGATCAAGGCAGATGCATACCCGTTGACGCATCAACAGAGATCTGGAGAAGCGCGGCATCGGAGATTTTGGACAAATCTCCATGCAAAAGTTCATATAACAGAAGTTGGAGTATTGTGGCTAATGAGTATCAAGAGCTCTACGCAGAGATCTCTAAGTGTTAAAATTTCAAGTCAACATTTCTACGACTCTTTTTTCGTAGCTAGCAATACATCATAGGCCAAAGGCTACACCATTGCGGGGCAATGTCATTGGGTTGATACGAATATCAAAGGCGAGGAAAATGTATTGTATCGAAAACCCTGAAAATAAAAATAATATAGATTGGTGGATGCATGCAAGATACTCAGTCACATCATGGTTTTGACATTTGGCGGATAAGACCCGCCGACCATTGCTGGGGATAGACTAGGCCATAGTTTCACGACAAGAGCTTCTGATCGAGGCAAACACATGCAGAAGGCTCACTAAAAAGGCAAAGTAGAACTTGAATTAAAACCTTAATTTTGCTTCATTCCACTGACCAAGATCGTGCATCATTCATCCAAAAAAGCCCTGTTGGAATTTCTCAGCAATCGCTCCTTCCGCAAAGTCTTGGACGCACCCTCAGGAAATGGATGGCTAGGCGGTGGGATGGCCCCAGATACCATCGTGGATGGCATCGACCTCTATCTGGATGAAATGAAAGGATACAGCAACTTTTGGAAACATGATCTTGATGAGGGGTTGCCAAAGGATTGCAAAGGATACGACTTGATATGTTGCTGCGAAGGTTTGGAGCACGTGGGCAACCCCCTGCTCCTGCTACGCCATTTTTATCGAAGTTTGAAGGAAGGGGGGATGCTAGTGGTAACAACTCCGAACGTATGGTATCCGCAAGCCCGCATCCAATATTTACTGAGAGGCTTTTTCCCGTCGTTTCCATCCTTGGCGGACAAAGTGAAGTTAGGCACTCACATGCATATAACGCCTTGGTCCTATCCCCAGCTGTACCTCTACTTCAAGTTAGCTGGTTTCGCCCCCCCCACAATAATCTCAGAGCCTCAATCAAAGGCTAAGCATTTGCATGAAATCATCTTCAGTTGGCCAGCAAAGTTATATGGTTTGGGCAAGATTCGAGCTGCCCGCACGGAGGAGGAGCGCAACTTCTGGAAAACGGCTAACTCCAAGGAAAGCCGCCTCAGTCGTCATCTGATGGCAGTCACTACCAAGGCAATCAATGAGTGCAAGTAACCCCAAGGAACAAGTTGCGGAATTCTACGAGGACTTCCAGTCCAGGGGAAAATACGACTATTTTTACGGGGACGAAGCCCGCAAGAACTTGTACATCGAGTTAATTGGCAAAGGACACAAGATTCTAGAGGTAGGTTGTAGAGCTGGAAACCTCACCCAGTACTTTCACGAGGGCAACGACGTTATTGGAATCGACGTCGACCGCAACGCGCTGAAGGAGTTTGAGAAGCGTTTGGGACTGGAATCGAAGTGGGTCGACGTCGACTCGGAGGACATTCCCTTTGAGGACGGGCATTTTGACTTGGTGGTATTCTCGGAAGTGATGGAGCACCTGCGTTTCCCTCAGAAAGCTCTTCGAGAAATTGCCCGCGTACTAAAGAAAGACGGACGGCTGGTGGGTTCAGTCCCCAATGCCTTCCGCCTACGCAACCGCATGAAATTCCTGTTTGGCAAACCCTTCGAGACAGATCCTTCTCACCTGCGCTCCTACTCCCACACGAGTCTGCGCAAGGAATTGACGCCCCATTTCGAACAAATTGAAATCCACCCCATTTCAGGACATCTTCTGGGCGGAGGAAAAAGAGGCATCCCGATTTACATCTGGTTGCCATTTGGCATCAGGGCACTTTTTGCCCTAGACTTGATCTTTTCTTGCAGGAAAGAGTGACAAGCTAGTTTATCAAGAGCGGTACTAAGTGGAGAACTACAGAAATCGGCGAATATCAAGCCCATATGCGGATGCCTTGAAAACCTGCATGATTCTTTCCACTACTTGCTCCGAAACATGATGATTATCTGGATATACATTCACGGAATCCATTGCGGAAGTAATCGATGCGATCTCATAACTGGGAAAGTAATGAATGCCATCTTCCAGTTGAAAAACGTCAGCAACAGCCCGTAGGGTACTCTTGGAATTGCAGCTAGCTGAAATCACGTCCATGTCGCTACGACTTGTTGCCAACAAATGAACCGGTGAAACGGTTACAATTACTTTGATTTCTTGATTGTAGGTTCTTAGAAGAGCTAGACCTTCAAGCAGGTTATCCAAGTTCTCCTGATAACGACTAACTCGGAAACGAAAGTCAGCAGGGATATCATAATGTGTTCCTGGATGAGAAGATATTACAATATTCCTTTCGGCAGACTGCCAAATTTCCGTAAGGCCTAGGGTGAGAATTAAAACTTCTGCCTCACAAAGAACTTGCCTAGAACTTTTCGCATGATCCTCGATATCAGATACCGCTGTACTGTGATCGGGGTACAAGATTCTTGTCCTCAAAAGATCACTAAAGAATGACCGATCTCCATGTCCTCTACATTTTACTTCAAGAATCCGTTCATCAATTCTTGTGTCTTGAAATGAATACTCAATAATTTGCCTAAAGCTAAAGGTATTATAAACTCTCTCCCAAGCTACTGAAGCATGTTGGTAAGGTTTCATACCTCTGTCTCCCTTGAAAACTGTGGAGGAAACCCAAGGGCATTTTTCGTTTTCCCCAAGGAGATAATTGAACTCATTGCAAAGAAGCCACTTCTTGACCTCGCGGGCAAAACAAGAACCCATCGAAACAATTTTTGTCTTCTTATTGATTCTCGGCATTCCCAAGACAGATCGTGCAATCCAGTCTGTAGTGGAATTCCACTTTTTTTTGTTCGGCCAAACCTGATGTTTCTTGAATTTCAAGACCTTAATTGCTTTTCTGTTCAAGAAAACATTAGATGGCTCACTTCTTGACCTCAAGCTCAAACTTCAAGGTGCTGGGGCGAAAGACAAAGCACCAGTTGGATTCATAGGCTCTAGGGCTAATCATAAAAATAAGCCTGCCTATGTTGCCCATTATACCTCCAAAGGACAACTTTCTCTGAACGACCGAAAAACCGCCTTTAGTGTAATGAGAAACACTTTCTTTCTCAAAGTGGTTCATGGAGAAATAAGACAAGTGATGAATGTGCGTCGGATCTCGCCAAGATGCTTGACTAGCAAAATGCGGGGTGAAAATTGTAATTCTAGCATTAGGAACAGATATACGTTTTAATTCTTCAAAAAGAGCAGGTATGTCGAGAATGTGCTCTATCACATTGTCCATGTAGATTTCTTCGACGGTATTATCTTCAAAGGGCAGTTTCCCGTTAAGGTCGGCTATAACATCAACTGCTTCACAGGGAAACTTGTCCACTCCGACAAAACCGTCTTTCGGTTTATTGCCACATCCTAAATTCAACTTCATGGAAAATAATGAGGGTTATCTAGACATGGTTTGATCGAGATATTCAAGGGTGGTGGTATAGTCAAAAACATCTGCGTTGCTCGTTGCATTTTCTTTCATCTCTTTGAGATATTTCTGGTCTTTGATCAAGCGGGAGAGTTGTTGTTTCAGTTCTTGCTGCGTATCACCATTGATAATATTCAATTGCTCATACCTCCCTTTCAAAATGGACTTATGCGTAGAGCAAATGGTCGGGATTCCCAAACAGATTGCTTCTATGCCGGACTTGCCGATGCCTCCTGCGGAGTGAATACCTATTTTGTCGATAAAAACATCGGCGTTCGCCTTCTCCCTCACGCAATCTTCATGGGAAAGCCATGTCTCTTCTCCCAATTGCTTATACGAAACCGAGTGATGCTCTTGCTGAATCTCAGTCACGACTGCCTTTATCATTTGGGTTCCCTTTTCATTACCACCTCCTTTATGACCAGGCGAATGGCAGATCACGAAATCCTTCTTTCTATCTTCAGGTTTATTAAAGTTAGACAGTTTAGACATTCTCGAGAGATCGTATGGTTGCATAAGAGGAATGGCATCCTTTGAAAATCTCAACAAATCGAGCATGGCAAATGCTCTCACATCGAATTTACTAGCCCACTTATTGCATGCCTTATGGTGCTTAATATAAGGATTCCCCGACCAAAAAACATTCATGGCGCGCCCACGAAACTTTTCTTTTATATTGCGCATGCATTTCTTGAATAACTTCAATCCGTTGTAATCGAAAATGAAAATTATCGAATCGGGATCCTTAACCAAATCTTTTATTTTCAAGTTATTATTAAAAAGAACTTTACGTTGTTTCATTCGATCTCCGAATTGATAACCCCGAAGACCGCCGTGATCATGAAGGATTTCCCATGAATCATATTTACCGGAAGCATTGAACATTTCGTTGAAATTTGAGGCAGCCCCCCAAGAACTGTGCTGTGTAAAAAGTAAAACTTTTCTTTTAACTCCTAAGTTGAAGTAAAGGGTTTGATTAAATTGATTTAGAGAAGATCCATCATCGGGATCAAGGGTCCTGTGTCTTGGTTTTAGGCACTTGCAAAAAAGGGCTTCAAGCTTTGTACCAAGGTTATCCCACTTAAATGCCGTTTGGACCAACTCGAGTGAAGTAGAACAAAGATTAGTACGCAAACTCTCGTCATCAAGAATACGCTTAAGGGCCTGACTCATGGAAGTTGCATCTCCGGGTTTCACCAAGAGCCCAGTTTTGCCATGAAATAAAATTTCAGGAATTCCACCAACATCAGTACCTACGACGGGAATCTCCGCATACATAGCTTGCAAAAGAGATTGCGGTATACCTTCATTACTCAAACTCGCCAAGACAGCCACTTCCAATGCGCGAAAATAAGGCCATGGGTTCGACTTGTGTCCGACCAAGTGAATACGATCTTTCAAGGGATGATGTTTCAGCTCTTGAGCAATTCTTTTCTCGATTGGTCCACTACCAACAAGAACAAGGTGGAAATCAGGAAATTCTTGAGCAATTTGAGCAAACGCATCGATCAGCACAAAATGACCTTTCCAACTTCTCAGTACTGATACTTGACCCAGAAAACGTGCTTCCGATCCAAGATTAAGCTCAGCCTTGAGATTGCTGCGCGCTTCGGATTTCGACAAAATTACTTCCGGAGGTCTGACTGCTGTAGGAGCGGAAACAACCTTGTCCCGAGGAATCGAAAAGGTCTGTATGAGTGGCTTCCGAATACATTCCCCTGTCGTTAAAACCAAATTGCAAAGCGAACGATATTGCCAACGGTTGAGAAAATGCCCTTTGATCGGAGTACTGACATGTCGATAACGGACTCGACAAGGGACTCCTCGCAACTTACCGGCAATCAGGGCCGCCCAACTATCCACGCTACTGTGAGTGGCCAGCACATGCGGTTTGAACTTCCCTATGAGTCCGAACATACGCCATATTTCGGAAGCCAACTTGTTCTTGGTAAAAGCAAGATGATCGAGCTTGAAACCTTCAGAACCTGCGTGCTCGACCAATTTACTGTGACTGGGAGCGATTAACATTAAGTCATGACCACGCTGGCGAAACCATCGCATTTCCTCCATGATGCGAATCTCCTGGCCTCCCCAACCCGGGGAAGCTTCGGTATGCATGATGCGTAGAGAGTCCATCGGATTAGTTTCTAATCAATCCTCACCCAAATCATTGATGCGATGCAACAATTTGTACTTCAAGCGGACCTCAAGGGCATTTGCCCATGCAATCCTGAAGCCAAGGCCACCATCAAGAAAGCCAAGACGCAGCACGAGAGCCCGAAAAAATTTCCAAGACGAACGAATCCACCCTGTAAAGAAAAACGGACAGCGGCCAGCAGTCGACTTCTGTGTCGCCCAGAGGAGGGCGTATCGCTTGGACCTTGCCCGCAAGTCATCCCACGATCGGTAGGTATGATGCTCCAGTAAGCCTTCCAAGCGACCTGCCTTTCCGTTCTTCAAATCGACTCGCTCATGCACGGCGAGTTCCTCCATGGACCATGAGTCGGTCCGGAAAAGACGAAGGTTCCAGTCGGGGAACCATTCTCCATGCCGAATCCAACGTCCCTCAAAGCGAACGATACGATTAACTTCATAGCCACGCTTTTCGGGTTCCGATCCTGCAAACAAATCCATTAACTCACGGGCAAGGTCAGCGGTGACCACCTCATCGGCGTCGATCCAGAAAACCCAATGGGAGGAAGCTGCGGAGAACAGTTTTTTCCGGGTCGCGCCAAAGCCTTCCCAAGGGACTTGCTCGACCTTGGCTCCGGCATCCAGGCACATCTGAATGGACTGGTCTTCGCTACCGGAATCGAAAACCAAAATTTCCTCGAAGAGAACCAACGAGGGCAAGACGCGAGACAACCGATCGGCCTCGTTCTTGACCAACATGCAAGCGGTGACGGGAAGTTTATCCACCGGCAGCCTCCCCGGAATGAACTATCTCGTTCAGTAATTCCTCGTATCGATTCAGTTCCGCTTCTCTCGTCATGACGGCAACCGATTTGGCAATAGATTCCCTAGGGTCAAACCTTGTTTCCAGGAATTCCTTGGCCCAGTCCGAAGGATCCTCTTCCTGAGAATTATCGAACACGAGGCCCGTGCGACCATGATCGATCACTTCGGACGCTCCATTGGCAGTTGAGGTGAGGACCGGACATCCGCAAGCCAAGGCTTCCAGCACAGCGTTGGAGAAGGGATCGTATTGGGTTGGAAGAACCATGAGTTCGGCAACTCTACAAAGGGGGGCTGGGTCTGACACCGACCCAAGGAAAACTACCTTGTCCTTGATACCCAGGCGATCTGCATGAGCGCGATAAGAAGCAGTATCTCCTTCTCCCGCCACCAAGAGAAAACCTTTTTCTCGATAGGCCTTGTCCCGTTTCGTCACTGAAGCCAAGAAAGCCATGGCATAACAAAGCCCTTTTCGTTGCCATCCGCTTCCCAAAAACAAAAAAGGCTTTGCATCCGCGGGCAAATCGAGGGAAGTCAAGGCATCCGACGATCCAAGGTGGAACCGGTTCGGGTCGAACCCATTGCGAATTACACGAACCTTCCCCACCATATCGGGATAAACTTGGCGAAGCCCAGCTGCCACCATCTCTGAATTCGCAACCACCACTCTGGCCGAGGCAACCGTCTGCCTCTCCTGCGAAGGAAAGACCCAGTTCAACGGATTAAACATCCATCTGCAACTGCCCCCATACTTCAATTTCATCCAATGGCGATGAACGCCGTCTCCGGCACGATAAAGATCACAAAGCGGCCCGCGTTCGAAGCTAAGCACGGCATCAGGACCAACCCTGTCGATCAATCGATCGACATGCTTTGCAAATTGCAGAGATCTCCACCAACCCGGTCCAGTTGTCCCGCCAATCCGGATACCATCGACCTCCTCGCCTGCAGAAACTCTCTCAACGCCCCAATTATTTCCGAGCCTGTAGGTAAAGTCTTCAACTACAGCCTCTGCACCACCTGTGCCTCCAGACTGCCTTCTAATTAAAAATAATTGTTTCTTCCGACTCATCAAAAAGAATTACTTGATGAAACAATAGTAGAATTTCAGGTAAATAACAAAATTGCGCTTTAAGACTACTTTCTTGCGAATAGACATAAAAGTTGGAATGATATACAAAATGCTATCAAGTCGATAAAACCAGCGTGAAACGACTCCTTCCCTACATTGCACTCCTAAAACCAATTCGAGGCAGATTTGTAATAGCCGTACTATGCGGTCTGCTTTATGGTATATCCACGGGTCTCGGACTTCCCTATATGCTAAAAAAGGTTTTTCCCGTTGTCTTTAGCATGGAAGATGTCTCCAACGGAATATTACTTGGAGCAGTAGCCTTAATCCCTCTATCTTTTCTAATCCGCGGGATCACAGGTTTTATGAACATCTATTTAATAAATAGCTGTGGAGTTCACATACTGGAACAATTGCGTACCAAATTATTCTCCAGATTACAGGAACTTCCAACAAGTTTCTACCAAAAGCACCGGATTGGAGATCTTCAAAGTCGTGCAATAAACGACACGGAACTGCTGCAAAATCATATTGTCAATATATCCAATGATCTTCTCAAGCAACCCGTCACACTACTAAGTGCAATAGCTTATCTGGTCCACCTTACACTTAAAAACACCGAACTAACCTACATACTCCTCTGCCTTGCCGTCATTCCTGTATGCGTCTTTCCCATTCGGCAAATTGGTCGGAAAATACTAAATCGTGCCAAAAAGCTACAACAACAGACCGGCGATCTATCTGCAATAATAACAGAGAATCTATCTGCACAGCGAGAAATTCGAGCCTTCAACCTTAAGGAAATAGAAAAAGATAAATTTAGAAAGCTGGTTGGGGTTCTATTCAGGTTCCGAATGAAACTAGTCAAGTACAACCAACTCATTGCACCTACAGTTGAAATTATTGCGGCAATTGGCATTGCGGTCTCTATATTCTATGCTGCAAAACAAAATACTAGTCTGGAAAATCTTTCACCACTAATCCTTGCCCTATACCTATCCTATGAACCAATCAAGAAACTTGGTAGCATCCATGCGAAAGTCAAACAAGGTAACGCCGCACTCGATCGCATCGAATACATCCTCAAACATCCACTTGAAGTTGAGGACCCAACCGAAGCCCTTCCTTTTGACAATGTTGTTGGGAAGGTAGAATTTAGGAATGTGACCTTCTCCTACGATGCAAGTCCCGCGCTTAAGGAAATCAATGCCACTATCACCCCGGGGCAGATTGTGGCCCTTGTTGGTCCCAGTGGAGCAGGGAAGACCACCTTCGCCAACCTTATATTGCGCTTCTTTGACCCTTCTGAAGGCAATCTACTGATAGATGATATTGATTTGCGAAACATCACACAGAAGGACTTGCGACATAATATAGCATATGTACCGCAGAACCCCATTCTCTTCAATATTTCTGCCAGGGAAAACATCCTTCTGGGCCAAACAGATAACAGTGTCCTTTCGGTCGAGGATGCAGCTCAACAAGCTTACGCACACAAGTTCATACAGGAATTACCGGATGGCTATGACACACTACTGGGTGAAAAAGGAAGCCGCCTTTCCGGTGGGCAGATTCAACGAATTGCCATTGCCCGGGCCCTTCTGCGGAATGCACCAATCCTGATTCTTGACGAGGCAACTTCTGCACTTGATGCAGAAAGCGAACACACTATCCAGCAGGCACTACAAAACTTGGTAAAAGACAAGACCGTCTTTATCATCGCCCACCGGTTCAGCACGATTTCACTTGCGAATCGAATTCTCGTATTTGAGGAAGGAAGGATCATTGCCGATGGAGCACATGATCAAATAATCAAAGATTGTGACCTGTACCGTCGCCTCCATGAAAGACAGGGGGATTAGTTTGAAAAAAAGAAAGGCGGTCTAAATGAATTTGGTAATACTCTTTGCTCAACCAATTATTTCCACCCAGTAAAGTTGAAGCCATAACTCGGGGGGGGCGTTAAAATCAGAGAGGAAACCTCACTCCTCTAAATTAAAATACTCATGAGTGGTGATTGGGTCAGGTCTGGCAGGATGTCCTTTTTGCATCGTGGCAAAATCAGTATCCCTGACAATAAGCGCACCAGCAGCAACATAGCAGTCGTCAGCAATTTTTATATCGTTAATAATTTTACAACCCAACCCCAAAAAACAACTGGACCCAATCTCGGTGTACCCAGCGACCGATACAGAAGCAGTTATGTACGTGTGGGAACCAATCTTCGCACGGTGGGCGATCTGATTAAGTGTCCCAAGCATTATTACATTATCACCAATTTCTGCCCCATGCTGTATAACAGTACCACAAGCGATCAAACAATTTTCCCCTACAGTGACTGTGCGCCAAACTTGAGCCCGTGAGCTAATGTAGGATGCTAGATGATAACCCAAATCTTTAACTTCAAGATATTTCTGACGACGTGGACGATTTAAATTGATTGAAGAAAGGGCGACAAAGAAACAATAATTCGAGGGCGGATACTTTTCTGTTACCTCATCGAATGGAACAACCGGAAGACCATTAAACTGATCTTCGTTGAAGTAGGCTCGATCAATAGAGAAAGCAACGACTTCATAGGGAGAGTCTTGCGTAAAATATTCGTAGGCGAGTTCTGCTGTCTCTCCAGCGCCAAATATAATCAAAGGTTTTAAATCAGTTCCCATACAAAAGGACGTTTAAAAATCAAAAAAGGAGGGGCAAGCTGATTTAAGTTGAATTATTCTCGATTAGATGGGTTAAGAGCTTGTATGGCCATATCCAGATAAACGGAGTCCTTAATACCAGGGGCAGTTTCAATTCCACTGTTTAAGTCGACAATTTCTGTTCCAGTGGATTGAACAGCTCTACGAAGGTTTTGTGGGTTTAAGCCACCTGCTAGAACCCATTTTATCTGAGGATACAACATCTTCAAGCCTTTAAAAAGAACCCAGTTTCCAGTTTTTCCGGTACCTCCAAATGTATGTTTGGAATATGAATCAACGACAATAGTCTCTGCATGACCCAGTAGTTGTTCTGGAAAAGGTTCTCCAGGAGGTAATTTCGGGGCAAGCCAAAGATTTTTACGACCAACCAGTTCAGACCAAGAAGAAAGAGTTTGATTGGGTAAATCCATTGAAAAATGAAGCTGGAATTGGTCGAATCCAGCGTCAAGATAAGCATGAAGCTTTTGAATATCGGGAACAACATCAACCAGTACACTTCGACCATCAGGGATCATGGAACAAAGCTCCTGAGCACGGGCTAAAGAGACAGATCTAGGGGAAGGGGAATAGAGATTGATGCCAAGCCAATTGACTCCCGCATCAAGACAGTCGAAAATATCCTCTTCCCGCGTAATGCCACAAACTTTTATTGTTGGAAGCATATGTAAATCAGAAGCGAAAATTGGATGAGAAATGAATTGTCACAACCCCGGATTCAGCTGATTAAGAAAGTTTCTCCAGCAACTTCTGCACCAACGCGTCAAGACTGGGCTCTGATGCTTCTCCAGCGACTGTAAAGCCCGATGAACAAAGAGATTTTGTAGTTTTAGGCCCAATACTAAAGTAATGTGGAGATGGAAAGTCTGCGGAAAGGAGTTTCTCCTGATGCAGAGAGAATGACTCAACGGTAGAAGAGCTGGTGAAAAGGACGGCATCGGCCCCATCGGCCTTAAGGGTTCTTCCTTCCCATGTATCTGTTGGGTCTGAAAGATCTGTTCGGTAAACTTGAAGTTCATCCACAATTGCCATCCCTTTGAGAGTGAGTGTCTCCCCGAGAATTGGGCTGTTTCGGCTGCCAGTAATTATAAGAATCTTTAGGTTTTCAAGATTCTCTTTCGACATCATGGCTTGAGCGAGAGATTCGGAAAGAGCTTTCTCTGGAAGAATATCAACCTGAAGATGAAGTTTATGAAGCTCCGCCGCGGTTGCTTCACCGATTGCCGCAATGCGCATAGGTCCTAGACACCGGAGATCCTCAAAACCACGAAAGAAATAGTCAAAGAATTGACGGACTCCATTGGAACTGGTGAAAACGATCCAATCATAAATGGCTATATCAGCAAATACTTCCGTGAGTGTTTCAGGATTTGCATCGGGTTCGACACATATGAACGGGAGTTCAAGTACTTCAGCTCCTAGGACCTCAAGCTTTTCTCTAAGGCGTCCGGATTGTTCCCGTGCTCTTGTAATAACAATGCGACGGCCAAGAAGTGGTCGGTATTTAGCCGACTGAACCGGCGAAACCATATGAGAGACTGCTTCACCAATCAGAAGAAGAGATGGTGCCTTGACATCATCTTGCAAAACAAGGGACGGCAGGTCTTCAAGAGTTGTTTCCCATGCTTGCTGATAAGGAAGTGTACCCCAGCGGATAATAGCGACAGGTGTCTTGGCCGAAAGACCGCCAGTTATTAGGTCCTTGGATATCCGCTTTGCCTGGCCGACTCCCATGTAGATACATAGGGTTCCCCCGTTCTTCGCAAAAGACTTAAAGTCGATACCGGGCTCTTTCTTTTCCGGATTTTCATGGCCGGTTAGAAAGGTGATTGAAGAACTGAAATCACGATGGGTAAGAGGTATGCCATTATGAGCAGCACAACCAAGGGCTGCAGTAATTCCAGGAACGATTTCAACATAAATGCCTTGTGCAACCAGAGTTTCTTTTTCCTCTCCTCCCCGACCAAAAACAAAAGGGTCACCTCCTTTAAGTCGTACGACCTGTTTCCCCGATTTTGCCTTGGCTGAAATTATTTCCAATATTTCATCCTGAGAGACGGAATGCCTCCCCGGAGCTTTCCCCACATCGATCATTTCGCATTCACGTTTGCAGAGACGACGAAACTCAGGGTTTACCAGATAATCATAAACCAAGACATCGCATTCGGCTAATAATTCAGCAGCGCGGAGGGTAAGAAGCTCTTTGGCACCAGGGCCTGCGCCAACGAGATGAACTGTTCCGGGTTGTTGGGTCATAATTAAATAAAAAGTGTTATTCAGATAGATTTTCCACTATCTCAATAAGTTGTTCTTCAAGCCCCGATTCATCTTCCCCTGTAATTGGGTATTCATAGAAACGGCAATTTTCGTGAAAAACAAGAAGGCGATCGCCATCAAGGTGCGCACCAATACAGGAATGGCAACCTCCGCCCAAAAGAGACATTAGTCGTTTTTCCACAGAAACGGATCGAAAAGTAGACCGAGAAAAAATACTGTTGGGCAGTCGGGTGGACTCCCCTTCCCTGCACTGAACCGCAATGGCGCCTTGACCTGGAGATGGAACAACATCCTCTATCGCAAGCGAGTGAAAAGTAGTACCCTCCCATTCCTTGATGCCAAGACGATTGAGTCCGGCAGCAGCAAGAACAGTCGCATCTGCATAGCCATCTTGAATCTTTTTCAAGCGCGTCTCAACATTGCCACGAATCTCCAACCATTCGACATCCGGGTAACGAACTTCCAGTTGCTTCCTTCTGCGTGGACTTCCAGTCGCAATAGTAATTGGTGTTTGAACATCTTCCCTTAACACAAGAACGTCATGAACCTGTTCACGAGGAAGATAGCCTGCAATAACGAGTCCATCAACAATTTCCCCGGGTAAATCCTTTGAACTATGTACAGCAATATCTGCTTCACCGGTAAGAAGCAGGTGTTCGAGTTCCTTAGTGAAAAGCCCTGTGCCACCCTGATGTTCCAGGGACCATTCACGCTGACGGTCACCCGTTGTCGAAACTTCAGAAAGCTCAACCTCCAAAGAAGGAGCAGAAGATTTAATCAACTTTTGCACCATGATTGATTGCCGCAATGCAAGGGGGCTTCCCCGTGTGGCTAAACGTATGGCTGGCATGTTGGAGAAGAGAAAATTATCCGAAAGTTATCAAGAATCATTAATTGAGCCCGCCCAATAAATACAATGGGATTTACATCCCGCATTTATTACGCGGAATAAATAAGATGAACAATGTAGCCGGATTGCCAAATCAATATCAGGCAACAGCTAATCAGAGGGCGATTTAACGATAGGACGCTTGTGATCCCTTGATACTTCGCTTTGGTACCCAAGGCATCAGGTCGCGTAAATATTGGCCGGTTTCTTCAACAGGATGCTTCTCTCCTTCTTCGAGGAGTCGATTATACTCTGGAAGTCCAGCCTTGTATTCATCAACCCATTCCTGCGCAAACTTACCT
>JABJCN010000148.1 GCA_018668635.1 Opitutia bacterium | reverse complement strand
GAATGAAACTGGCTGCGCTTCGCAAGGGTGACCCCAACGGCTATGCCCACAAGGTCAAGCTGCACAAGGGCATGGGCCACTGGATGAAGCTGCGTGACGCCGAGGCCATAGACTGGATGAGTATGTTTACCAGAAACCCCGTACCAAAACGAGTGGTATGGAAGCAGGCTGGGGTAACGAAACCTGCCTTCTATTGGCTGGCTGCCCCCAAGGATCATGTTAAGGCGGGGGCCAGTGTCATTGCCGAACGTGAAGGTCAGGTTATCCGGATTCTGGAGGCGCATGGCACCGAGAAGCTGACTGTACTTCTTGATGACCGGATGCTTGACCTTGACAAGGAAGTCACCATTTCCCGCGATGGTCAGATCCTCTTCCGCGGCAGGGTGGAACGCAAACTGGAAACCCTGTCCCGCACCCTGAATGAACGTCATGACCCCAGACTTAGCTTCAGTGCTGAGGTGACAGTGGACATCTAGGTCTGATTGCAGGCGGGTCCAGTCCATATCAATGGATCACGAAGAGCTTGTCGCGGGCGATAAGAAATACCATTGGATTATCGATTGGTTGACCTCAACCCAGTCGGCCCGGAATTCATTCCAATTTAATTATTATCTTTGGCGCCATCAAGAAATGGTCGAAGATACCAATCACGCATACGGGCAAGTATTTTACCAAAGTCATCAGCCAGTACCAGGACACAGGGTATAAGGTAGAGTGTGATTGCTGTGGAAATAAGGATGCCGGCTCCGAGTGAAACTGCCATTGGAATTAGGAATTGAGCCTGCATTGATCGATCCAACAGCAGGGGTAGCAGTCCTAAAAAAGTAGTTGCTGAGGTTAGGATGATGGGGCGAAATCGTCTTGTTCCTCCCAATAAAACGGCCTTTGACAAGGGAACACCTTCCCTGCATTTCCGGTTGATGTAGTCAACCAGTACCAGGGAGTCATTCACGACAACACCTGTAAGTGCAAGCATCCCAAACACTGAAAGATGGGACGGTGTAATATCCATCACGATGTGTCCCAGGAGTGCCCCTACAAGGCCGAATGGCACGGAGATAAGTACGAAAATCGGCTGAATCAGTGATTTGAATGGGATTGCCAGCAGGGCGTAAATTGCAAGGAGTAGAGCGATGAACCCAAGAATCGTCTTTCTTTTTGTCTCCTCGCTTTCTGCAACATAACCGGTAAACTGAAATGACAGATTTTCAGCTTCATTTATAATTTCCAGCAACCTGGGTGTGGCTTCCTTGGCAATACCAATGATGTCCACCGCTTCATCCTTTGGTTGGGCACCTATCCGAATCACCTCGGCCCGGTCATTCCGTTCCACATGAGAAGGGGCCTTGATGAAGGCTATATTGGCAACTGTGGTCAGCGGAACCTCGACACCTCCAGGGGTCCTTATCCTGAGTCTTTCCAGTGTGTGGAGGGATTCTCTTGATTTCTTGGGGAGTCTCACCATTACACGAATCTCATCGGTTTCACGCTGAATTCTTTGGGCTTCCTCCCCGTAGAAGGCCTGCCGGACCTGTCTGGCAAGTGAAACCTGGTTAAGACCAAGTTCAGTGGCCCTTGGCTTGAGTGTAAACTCAAGTTCATCCTGCCCGTTGTTGACCCTTGCCCAGCTTGTTGCGATTCCGTCAAATGATTTCAGGTAGTCCGAAATCTGGCGTGCAATTTCATTCTTTTTTTCCGAAGAGACTCCCCGAAGTTCCAGTTCCAATGGTTCCTGTTCACGATCCTTTCTTTTCCCTCCAATTTTTTCTCCGCGTATCACAAAATAGTTCGCCTCGGGGATGGGCCCGACCAACTCGAGCCACCTTTCAACAATTACACTGTTCTTAGGTCCTGGTTTGGAACGGTGGCTTTGCGGCATCAGCTCGATCTTGACGAGGCCGCGGGATGCATCCAGTCCACCATGGTGCCCACCCCATCCCGCGATTTTGATGACGTTAACAATCAGGGAGTCCTCGGTTCCGGGGTTCATGAATTCCTTTTTCAACTGTTCGGTGGCCGCAACAATCCGGTCGACATGGTAAAGGGTGTCGTCAATGGTCGAGTTGTTGGGAAGGTCAAGGTAGGCCATAACCCCCGGTTTTTCCACGGAAGGAATGGAGACAAATCCCATTCGACCCCCAAGGCAGTACCCGGCCATGATCAGTGCGACCGCAATGAAACCCGAGACAACAGAGGTTCGATTGCTAACGGCAAATTCGAGGCTGGGCTGATAGACTCGTGTCACAAACCATCCGAGGCTGTTGGCAATCGACTGCTGGAAACGAGAAAATAGACCCGGTCTTGAAATCTCTTTTTTCAAGGATGTAAGGTGCGATGGAAGCACCAGTTTTGACTCCACGAGTGAAAAGAGCAGAACCAATGCCACGACCGGTGGCACCTGCTTGGCAAATTGTCCCCAGTCGCCCTCGAAGAAAAGTAGTGGAAGAAATGCAACAATGGTGGTGAGGGCTCCAAATGTGACGGGAATGGCCACTTCCTGGGTCCCCTTGACCGAAGCCTCAAACGGGTCCATTCCTGCCTTGAACTTTGAATATATGTTTTCCCCGGTTATAATTGCGTCATCCACCACCAAACCGAGGGCAATCAGGAATCCGAACAGGCTGGTAATGTTTGCCGTCACTCCCAATCCGGGCATTAGAAATACAGCACCGGCAAAACTAACCGGGATGCCCATCAGTACCCAGAAGGCAAGCTTGGGCCGAAGGAAAAGCCCGAGCATCAGGAGCACAAGCCCGCAACCCTGCAATAATGACCAGGTGAGGGTGCCAAGGCGACCGCGAATCCGGATGGATTCATCTTCCGTTATATAGAGGTGGATGCCTTCCGGGAATCTTGATGGTGCGTTTTTGACGTATTTCTTTACTTTTTTTGCGATCTCCAGTGCGCTTTCGTCACCAACTCGAAGGACCTTGATCCACAGGGAGGGTTTCCCGTTGAACTCCAGGACCAGGTCGCGTTCCTCAAACCCATCCTTTATGTCAGCCACTTCACCAAGCAGGACCTCTGATCCATTGGATGCACGGACAGGTATTTTTGCAAATTCATCCCGATTGTAGGCTTGGCCGCGTGTGCGGACGACAAGGGTTCCACTGGTGCTTCTTATGGCCCCGGCCGGGAGGTCGATGGAGGAACGCCGTATGGCATCGGCGAGATCACCAAACCCAAGGTTGTAGGCCTCAAGTCTCCCAGTGTCAGCCTCCACGGCTATCTCGAAGGTGCGGTCCCCCTCCAGGTCCACGAGGCTGATGCCCTCGATTTCAAGAAGGTCATCCCGAACACGGCGACCTACCTTCAATAGCTCACGTGGGGACAGGTTGCCGGTAACGGCGACCTTGAGGACCTGTCTTTCATGTGACCTGTCCGGGATTCGGAAAGTGGGACGCTCGATCTCATTGGGGAATGTGCTGATGGCGTCGATGCGGCTCTGGACATCCTCCAGCAGGGTGCGGAGGTCATAACCGTTCCTGGCCTCGACCCAGATTCGGGCGCTTCCACGGTTGCCGTCAGCATTGAGCATGTCGATGCCGTCAACGCCTTCAAGGGCTGCCTCAATGGGGAGAAGGATGGCGCGCTCCACATCCTTGGCGGTTGCTCCCCTGTATGGGATGTTTACCTCGATGACGTTCCGTTTCCAACTGGGTTCAACCTCAAGGGTGACCCGGAAAAAAGCCGAGTGTATCCCGGCCAGCAGAATCGCCACCATAAGAAGGTTGGCAGCGACCGGATTCCTTGCAAACCATCGAATCATACAGCCTAATTCTCCTTCCTTGAAGGCTTTCCCTTGTTCAATTTGTCGACGGGGACGACCTCCGTTACAGTCTTGACGGGGTCTTCCATGATCTCAACTTTTGAACCGATCGGGGCATAGTGTATCCGGGTGACAGCCAGTAGGGTTCCATCGGGGATGGTCGTGTCTCGGATGACAACGTTTTTCTCATCGGACCAGATCGGCTCAATGTTTCGTGAGGAGATGGTCAGGTCTGCAGGGTCAATAAGAAGTATACGGTCCAGTTGCTGCACCCCTTCGCGTGGGACAACAATAACCCTCTCTAGTACATGGCCGGAAATGGAGGCGGCAACCGGTTGCCCGATCCGCAATGGGGGATGGCCCGATTTTCTTCCGAAGGGATCGATGACTTGTGCAATGGCAAAAAGCTCGAGCGAGGCCTGGTCAAGTGTGCCCTCTGTCCGGATGATTTTCGCCTTCCATACAGTGTCGTTGTGATTGAGCGAATCTCTCAGTTCCACCTCGATGGGAGGATCTTCCGGTCCTTCGGGCAGGGACAGGAAATTTATGTCCCGCGAAGCGATGGGGAGTCGGACCTCGGCGAAATCAATGGCGAAAACGGTTCCGAGCGGGGTGCCGGGTCCTGCAGATTGACCAAGGCCAACTGAGCGATGCCGAACCCGTCCATTGAAAAGGGCGCGCACCTTGGTTCGTTCCAGGTTTCTTTTGGCCTGTTCAAGTTGGGCGGTGGCGGAATCCACGATCGCCTTGGCTTCGCGGAGTTGCGGCAGTCGCAGCACCAGGTCATTGGGTTCCTCGTCGAGTCCGAGGTCATCCCAGTTCAGCTTGGCCTGCTTGGCCCGTGTTTGCTCCAGTTTGTGGGCCGCATCAGCCCGTGCGAGTTGTGCCTGTGCGACAATGACTGCAGACTCATGGTCCTGGGGGTCAAGTTCCAGCAGAACATCGCCTTCTTGAAAGAAGGTTCCATCCTCAAACCCCGGTAGAATGCGGGAGATTTTACCGGCGACCTGCGGGGTCAACGTCACTTCATTGTGTGGGCGGACGATGCCCCTGGTCCGGATCGTTGTTGTGAAATCCTGCATTTGTAGTGCAACGACCCTGGTCTTGATACTTCGCTTTTTGCCTTCCGGGGTTTTTGTTTTCTCTGGCTCGATTGACAGGATGGAAAAAATAATCCATCCGATTGCCAGGATGCCCAGAGGCAGTAATACACGAACAACTTTTGGTAGTTTGTCCCGGGTTCCGGGTTGTTGAGTTTCCGGTTGATCGGTTTGCATCACTTGCGTCTTGTTTTAGAGGTGTGCATGGTTTTGTGTCAATTGTTGTCGGGTTCAAAATCGCCGCCCAGTGCGAGGTGAAGGCTGATCCGGGTCTGTAGGCGTTGATTTCGTAGGGAGATCATGGAGCTTCGTGCATTGAATGCCCGGCGCTGGGCCTCAAGGACAGAGAGTATGCCAAGTATACCTTGTGCGTAGTCCCTGTATGCCTGGGATTCTCCAAGGTTTGCCTGTCGCAGTTCCGTGTCCAGATACTCTTCCTGTGTTGCGAGTGACTGCTCCCGGGCCAGGGCGGACTCCACTTCCCGGAAAGCTTGCAGTGCTGTGCCTGAAAAGGTTGCGATTGCAGCCTCACTCTGCGCTGTTGCCTGTCGAGCCCTTGCCTTGAGTCGACCTCCGTGAAAGATTGGCTGGGTGACGGACACCGCTAGATTCCGGGTTATTGATGCAGGGTTCTGGATGAGATCCTGTAGCTCAAGGCTGGCAACAGAGTTTGATTTGCCCGCATTCAGGCTGATGGAGGGCAGGAGATCCAGTTTTGCCGCCGAGGACCTTTGAAGTGATGCACGAACGTTGGCTGCTGCAGCAAGTATATCCGGTCTCCGCATCAACAAACCCGAAGGCAGTCCTGCCGGCACGGCTTTTCCCAGTGATGGCAATACATCACGACTCTCGACCGAGGCAGCAGGGTAACGCCCTAGGATCAATTCCAGGGAACGCTTGGCATCCTCAATGATCAGTTGACGGGATATCAGGGATCTTTCTGCAGAGGCAACCTGGTTGCGTCCGAAATTCACGCTTAGGGAGCTTGAGGCCGGATCGCCTGCCTTGTAGTTTCGCTCGGTTATACGGTAGTTGCGCTTAAAACTGTCCAGTGTCTTGCTCGCAAGGTCCATCTGCTGGCGTGCCGCAATCAGGTTGCACCAGGCTTTTGCTGTGTTTGCCGCCAGGGAAAGCCGGGCGGCATTGTAGTCGGCCAGGTTTGCCTTGAAGTCCTCGATGGACGCCTTTTGGAGGTTGGCGATTCGTCCCCAGAGGTCAGCCTCCCAGGAGGCACCCAGTGAGACCTGGGATCCCTCGATTTGCACTGATGGGCTTGTGCCGCTGACTTGCGACCTGGAACGGGACCCTCCGCCCGAGACTGAGATGGAGGGCAGTCGCGCCGCCCCGCTGATGATTGTTCCTTCACGGACTGCCTCCAGACGTGCCGCGGCCGCCAAAAGGTTCCGATTGTGTTCAATTGCCTCGGTCACCAGTTGCTCCATTTGTGAATCCGCAAACTCCTTGATCCATCCATGCGTAACATCTTCCTTGTTGACCGGTTCGGTATTGTTCCATGTCTTCGGCAAATTCAATCCAGACGTTCCATTCCAGTCTGGTTGGGTTAGGGTGCAACCTTTAAGCAGGGCAAAAAGACAAATCGTGTATGGACGCATTTTCAGGAAATTCTATGCGAAAAAATCAATTACGGCAGGGTTGTGGCGTTTTTACAATGTATTCATACATAAAACACCCAAAAGGTTACTGCAGCGCATTGATTTTCATATCACACTGGGCCATTATATTTAAACCTATCCCAATAGGTTATGATCTCATTTCAAGCCTTGTAATTGAAACGAGGTTCCGGGAATTAACTGCTAAGGCTTCAATCAACCGGAAGAGAAGCTACCTCTTTTTTTACCCCGCAGTGTTGGCAGTTTGGAAGTAGCGCATGTCGAATCTTGCTACAAGAATTACACTTGGTGTATAATTCTGTTCCACAGGCGGGGCAGGTATAGGTTTCCTCAGTGTTGCCTCCACCATCAGCAACCTGCAGGCCCCGTTTCGTCACCGTCCGTCTTGTCCAATACAGGAACCTTCTGGGACCTGTTCGGATTGGGTATTCACACATGGGGCAGAGGAAGCGTTCATATGCCTCGCGATACTGCCTGAGCAACCACTGGGTTTTTGGGAAGGCCACCATGCGGATGAAATGGATCAGGATTCGTCCCACAACAATAAGGAGCACCCCGATCAGTATATATTTAAAGTATCGTGTCGGGAAGTAATCGTGAATGACCAGGATTACCTTGAGCAGGGTTGCGCCACCGGATGCAAAGTATAGTGGGAAATAAATACTCGAACGACGCTTGATTATAAGAAATCCGCCGATCAATAATAATGGAGTGAGGATAGCCAGTTGATAGGCTGCCAGACGCAGATGGTGTTTCTCCTCCAGCTTTTTATATTCATCCCGTGCAGGGCGACGCTGATCCTCGATTGTTGCATTCAACGTTCGGACCTCTGCTTCCAACTTCCTTTGTTGCGCAGCATTCTCAGTGATGCGCTTGTTCAAGTCCTGATAAGTTTTCTGGCTTTCAAGGAACGCCGTCAAACTGGTGGTCAAGTTGTTCTGCTCGGCTTCAGGCAGTTCGATTTCCTTCTCGATACTGAGGCGTTTCAGGTCGAGTAACTGATCTATGGTCTTCTGCAGATTCTGTGAACTATCCCCAACCAGTCGCTGTTCCTCCTTCTGGTCCTTCATTTGGCGGTCCAGTGCCGCGACGCTATCTGCCAACTCCGAATTCCTTTTGGTCAGGGAGGCATCGACATGTCTCTTTTCAATTTTCTGGTAATCCGGTCCACGAGTTTGCTTGATGTCCTCAACCAGAAAACCCAGGAGCCAGTAGATCAAAATGCCGAGAATGAAAGTGAGGGTGCGGGATGCAATCCGATTGATCCACGGGCCTTTGGGATGTTGCTTCTTGACCATAAGCTCTTTATTATTTGATTCGTCCATGTTTTTGTCACTCACAAATTATATGCGTTTGCGTATTGGTCTGGTGAGTTCATGGTAACCTGTTTTTAACGACAGTGTTGACAACCCTTGTAAGGAGTTGCCAATTGTTGGGACCTCAAGAAGGTGACCTTACACTGAAGAATATCATAACCAAAATGGAACCCGATCGCATCCTTTATTTTCGAGAACGTCTGGAAACCCTCCGCGTGGAGGTGAATGACTATCTGGACTCAAGCAAGGGTGCTTCCGATGCAGTACAATTGGATACTTCGATCGGTCGTTTGTCTCGTATGGATGCCATGCAGGACCAGCAGATGGCACTTGAACTACGACGCAGGAAGGAAAATCAACTGCTTCGGATACAAAGCGCCATGGATCGGATCAATCAGGGCAACTACGGGCTTTGCCTGTCCTGCAAGCAACCGATTGCCGAGGAGCGTCTGGAACTTTCCCCGGATGCCGTCATTTGCGTGAAGTGTAGCAGTCGCTGAGACGAGGGCCTCACTTTCTCTATTTTTTTTTGCCCCACCGTTGCTCCCAGATTGTAGCCATCTCAAGGACAAGTTCCGGTTTTTTGGCGGCTAGGTTTTCTGTTTCAGTGCGATTCTTTGCAAGGTTGTAAAGGGCCCATGGGCGGCGACCCTCACGAACAATCTTGTAGTCACCCTTCACGATGGCGTGTGTACCGCCATGATTGAATATGTAGGCGTGGTCCCGGTCATTGGAACTACCCTTGAAAATGGGAACCAGCGACAGGCTCTCGTGGGGGGGGAGTGCCTTGTCATTGAATTCCTCCGGGTACTCTGCATCGGCCAAATCGAGGCAGGTTGCCATCATGTCAATAACATGTCCCCGTTGGTCGGAGATCGTCCCTGGCTTGGTCTTCAGCCCAGCGGGCCAGTGGACGATGGCCGGGGTGCAGGCACCGCCGTTGTGGACATTCATCTTGTACCGGCGCATGGGGGTGTTCTGGGAATGGGCCCAGTTATGCCCGACGCTGCCATAGGTCATTGGGCCACCCATTGGGACGTCAAACACATCCCCCACGGCAATTTTCTTTCCGGCTTTTTTTGCCTTGGCGAGGATGTTGTTGGCCGTGTTCCATCCGTTGCCACCCAGGTGTTCCGGGCAGGCACCGTTGTCGTGAAAGTAGATGATCAGGGTGTTTTCAATCTGTTTGGTGCTTTTCAATGCGTTAACGATGTTGCCGACGGCCTGGTCCATGTGGTCAACCATTGCGGCATAGACGGCCATGTTACGTATACGCCAGGGCTTGTGCTCAATGGTATCCCAGGGTTTGACGTTGCCTTCCCTTGGTGGCAGTGGCCAGCGATCCTTGTCGATGATGCCCATCTTCAGCATGCGCTCGTATCGATCGGCGCGAAGTTTTTCCCAACCATCCTCATACATCTGGATGTATTTTTGTATGGATTCTTCCGGGGCATGGATGGGCCAATGAGCCGCTGTAAAGGCAACGTATTGAAAGAACGGTTTATCGGTCTTGGCAAAGCCTTCAATTTGCCGGACAGCTTCTTCCCCAATCCGGTCGGTGTAGTAATAATCTTCTTCGTCAACCTCAGTGAACTCGGTATTCCTTGTCAGCGTGTAAGGATCAAAGAAGGAGCCGGCGCCGGTCATTGTGCCGTAAAAGTCATCAAACCCTCGCTGAATGGGACCGTCCTTGGCCGGGTTCTTGCCGAGATGCCACTTGCCGACCATGCCGGTATCGTATCCCGCAGTTTTGAGAAGTTGTGGGATCGTGACCTGCTTGTTGCCCAGTACATTGCTATAGATACCACTCATCAGGGTGGCCCGGGTTGGCCAGCAGCGCGCGGTGTTGTAGAACTCTGTAAAGCGGAGTCCGTTGGCAGCGAGGCCATCGAGGTTGGGCGTTTCAATTTCACCACCGAAGCAGCCTAGGTCGGAAAAGCCCATGTCATCCGTTAGTATGATGAGAATGTTTGGTCGGTCCGCCGCATGGGCGAAAAACTGGATGTTGAGAAGGAGGCCGATTATGAGTGTTTTTTTCATTTCTTTATAACGATACTTGATGTGGGGGGATTCAGTAAGCGGTTTAACGAATTTCCTGCAATGCCAGGTACTGTTTTCGTATGGTTTCAATGAAACCAGATTTTGGTTTCATTGGATGATATATTGCACGCATTACCATTTGATAGCGTTGGTCGACCTTGTAGTCTGGAATGAAATACTGAAAGTCCCATGCGGGGTTGCCCCTGCCACCTCCGGAGGGAGACTGTGTTAGACGAATTCCATCTTTTTCCCGAAAGACTTGGGCGAACCCCATTCCGTGGCTGACCCCATAGTACCAGGGATTGCTGTAGCGATGGCGGGATTTGTTGAACACAAGGGTGAGGGGGAATTTGGGATCGTGCCTGAACCTGCGGTAATCCTTCAACCCAATGTGGGTCGGTGTGACTCCATGGCTTGGGGTTATGCCGTGAACCATTTCGGGTTTTGGTAGTTTCGGAATACTTTTGTCTCCAATGCCCTCCCAGCCCGGGAAGTGGATGTCCCGCGACTCGGGCTGATGGATGTAGCTGGCCCAGAACAGGCCGATGTAACCGTTGGTGAAAGTTTTGGCCCGGGGAATACATTCCAGAGTCATCTGGATGACCCCGTCCTCGAGCAGTTCGTAGCGGAGGCAGCTCTCCAGCTTGAAGTTGGGGGTGGGGGACTGGTATAGCTCGATGATGTGCCTGTCGATGCGACGCAGTTTCATTGGCCAGTTGCGAGGCTCAAACAGGGCCTTGCGCTCACGGGGCGTACCGTCGTGGATGTGCTCGTAGTTGAGGCCGGCGAAGGCCGGCACGAAAAGATTGGAGTCGCGATTTTTGTGCCGGATGCGGCCGATGCCACTGTAGCCTGCGCGATGACCGGGAAGGTCTTCGTTGTCGACAGCCTCGTTGTTCACGACCGTGATGCTGACATCACCGCGCTTGAGGATGACGTAGGGTTTGTCGGGGCGGGTCCATTGTCCCGGTTCCATCCCCAGCGAGGTGCGCGGGGTCACTGCGGCAGTGAGCGGTAACCCAAGGAAAAGACTGATGACGGACAAAAGCTGCCTACCTGCCTTCATCTGCTTAGACCAGCCTGCCCAGCATACGGTCCAGGGAGTCCGAGGTCTGGTGAATGAGTGCCTCGGGGTAGTGGGGGTAGGGATGAAAATACTCGAAGGTGAGGTACCCGTCATAGCCGTTTTCCTCAAAGGCATCAATAACGGCCGGCCAGTTGGTTGTCCCATCCAGCAGGGGGCGGAAGGATTCCAGTGAGTGGTCCGTTCCCTTCTTGCTGAATTCCTTTAGGTGTACGTTGCGGATGCGTTTGCCAAGCTGGCGAATCCAGTGTTCCGGGAACTGGAAAAGCATGATGTTGCCGGTGTCGAAGTGGACCTGGACATTGGCGCTGTCGAAGCTGTCCACAAAGTCGATCATTTCCTGGGGTGTCATGAGGTACCCATTGAAAAAGATATTCTCGATATTTAGATGAACATTCAATTTCTCAGCCTTGGGAAGGAGCTTGCCGATGGCGGCGCGGGCCCGCTTGTCACAAAGGTCGTTGGGGGTGGGATCATGGTCCTCGCGCCAGGGCATATGCACGGCACCGGGCACCACCAGCAGGTTGTCCGTGCCAAGGTCGTGGGCAGCCTGGGTCATCAAACCGGCCAGTTCCATGCCTCGGGCTCGTTCGTTCGGGTCATTGCTGGTGAGCGGGTAGGGCCAGAACAGGAAGGAGCAGACTCCGCTGATGGCGATACCGATCTCGTCTGCCATTTTCCGGATGGCGGTGAATTCCTTGGTGTTACTTTTGGGTGATAGGTCGCTTTCCAGGTCATAGTTCAACTCGATTCCGTCAAAGCCTGCATCCTTGGCGAGTTGGAGGCATTCTCGAAGGTTCATGCGATCAGGATAGGGGAAGGCCCAGAGGTTGATGGACTTTTTCATCTTGTAGCGCTTGGTTGCAGCTTTTCGGGAATCCTTGCCTGGAGCGGCATTAACGGTGGGGGAGGTGGTGCCGGTTGCAGACAGGCCTGCCATGCCCATGGCCAACTTGAGGGCAGTGCGACGGGAGATGCCCTGGGATTGGGACTCACAGGTTCCCCATGGAGGGTTTAGTTTGTTTTTCATGGGTTAAAGCCAACTGACCCTGCGCTCGCTGGCAAGGATTTCCGTTTATGGTCAAGATGATTTTCTCATTGCGCCCCGGCTGGGATATTAAAATGTGTCACCATGAAGATACGAATTTCACTACTTTTTCTATTGTTTGTCGCACAGGTCTTTGGCGCGAAACCCTGGAACATCGTTGTTATCCTGAGTGACGACCATCGGTATGATTTTCTCGGTTTCCATGAGAACTCGCCAGAATTTCTTGAGACGCCGCACCTTGACCGATTGGCGAGAGAGGGGGCACATCTTGCTAACGCCTTCGTCACGACATCCCTATGTTCACCCAGTCGGGCCTCCATCCTGACCGGGCAGTTTATGAGGAATCACCGTGTGGTCGATAACCAGCGCCCAGTTCCCAAAGGCACCCGTTTTTATCCGGAATACCTTCAGGCAGACGGATATGAGACGGCCTACATTGGAAAATGGCACATGGGACACGAGAAGGACGATGCCCGTCCAGGATTTGACCATTGGGTCAGTTTTCCCGGGCAG
>JABJCN010000092.1 GCA_018668635.1 Opitutia bacterium | reverse complement strand
TGGATAATTTTTGCCCATCCATATCCAATAATAAAGGACAGTGAAAAAAGAAAGGGGGTACTTGCCCAAGGGCCTCGTAGAGAAGAATTTGACGAGCCGTGGACACGAGTAAGTCCTCACCACGAACGACCTCGGTTACTTGCATCGCGATATCATCCACAACAACGGCTAATTCATAGGCGGGAATCCCATCTCGTCGCCAAATGAGAAAATCCCCAAAGTCCAAATATGTCTCAAAAGATCTCTCTCCAAGACAGCCATCTATAAATGTGATTTTACGATGCTCTGGGACTCGAAACCTCCAAGCAACTTCTCCTCCGGGTGCATCGGAGTGAAAAACCTTGTCATCTGGTCGCCACTCAAGGGGATAGAGCGGGTCTTCTGAATTAACACCTTGGGACTTGGTGTACAAACGGAGTTCTTTACGGGAGCGAGTACAGGGATAAATGTATCCATCTGCCAATAACTTTTGCCAGGCATTCTCGTAAGTGATCGTTCTCTCACTTTGGGTATAGGGGCCAAAGGAACCTCCAATATCAGGACCCTCTTCCCATGATAATCCCAACCAGCGTAAATCTCTAAGTGCTGCATCTACGAGATTAGCCTTGCAACGAAGGGGATCGAGGTCTTCAGTGCGAAAGATTAATAAACCGTTGAATACGCGGCTCCTGTGCCACGCGACCCAGAAAGTTCGCGCATGACCAGCATGTAACAAGCCGCTTGGAGTTGGTGCAATCCTTCCTCGATAAGAAATTTCTTCACTGGAAACATCTTTTTTAAAATTCATACTGATAAAAGGGTTCCAGTTTCTAAGGCAATAAAAGATATATAATGCAATTTCAGGAACTAAATCTTAGGGAAGAAATTCTCATGGCAGTTAAGGAACGAGGCTATGATGAACCGACTCCCATCCAAGAAAAATCTATTCCGTCAATCCTGTTGGGACGAGATATTATAGGATCAGCACAGACAGGAACCGGTAAAACAGCCGCCTTCGCTTTACCAACTCTTCATTTACTCAAAAAGCACAGCCATACTCGCTGCCTCATTCTAACTCCAACCCGTGAACTCGCTTGTCAGATTGAGGAAAATTTCGCTTTCTATGGCAAGCACCTCGACCTAGGATTGGGGCTTATTTATGGTGGTGTTGGTTACGGACCACAACGACAAGCAATAAAGAATGGTGCTGATGTTTTGATTGCCACCCCGGGACGCCTGCTTGATCTCCTCTCCCAGAAAGCATTGCGACTTGACCGAATTGAGATTCTTATACTGGACGAAGTGGATCGTATGCTGGATATGGGATTCATTGAAGATGTTCGAAAAATTGTTCGTCAATGTCCCAAGAAACGTCAGACCCTCTTCTTCTCGGCAACGATGCCGGACACTATCAATAATTTAGCAGAGTGGGCGCTCCATAAACCAATTGAGATTTCCATTGGTATGCGTGTCTCTCCGGCTGACACAGTTGACCACGCTCTCTACCCGGTAGACGCGATGCTTAAATTCGATCTACTGGCCTATATTCTTAAAAAAATTGAAGATGAGAGTACCATTATTTTCTTTCAAACAAAGGCTGGGGCAGACAGAATAGCCAAATGGTTGCGCCAGCATGGCAAACAAAATATAGCGGTAATGCACTCCGATCATAACCAGCGGGATCGTGCCAAGGCATTACAGGATTTTAAGGACGGCAAAATTTCAACCCTCATTGCTACGGATATCGCTTCTCGTGGGCTAGACATTCGAGGTGTACAACATGTTATCAATTACGATGTCCCCCAGCATTCGGAAGACTATGTCCACCGCATCGGCAGAACAGGTCGCGCAAAGAGCGAAGGCGAGGCATACACGCTGTTTTCGCCGGATCAAATGGATAAAGTCCAGGCGATCGAAAACCTGATAGGACAGGAAATTCCCAGACGGTTAATGGAAGGGTTTAAGTATCGTATCCCGCCAATGACAGATATTCCGGGAAAAGCTGCCACCCAACAAAAAAAGCGGGGACTGATGGGGCGAGGCGAAAAGTTTGGCAGGAAACGGAGATAATTAGCCTCAAGACATTAAGTTTCATGATTACGGTGGGCCGTGGCCATGCAGATGTATTTTTCTGCCAGGGTGCGGTTGGACCTACGCTCAGATTGTCTCAGTGGACGGACCACTACTCCCGGAATACCCAGAACCATACAACCGGCAGGAACTTTCATACCTGTCTTGATCAATGTATGCGCACCGATAATTGATCCCTTACCTATAACTGCCCCGTCAAGAATTGTTGCATGCATTCCGACAAGTACCTCATCCTCTATTGTACAAGCGTGCACAACAGCTGAATGACCCACCGTAACATAGTCCCCAATTTTTGTAGGGTTTTCGTCTGCGACATGAATCACGACTCCATCCTGAATATTCGTTCCCTCTCCAATGTGTATGGAATTAATGTCTGCACGAACTACACAACCGGGCCAGACATTTGAATTTTTCCCTAGAACAACATCACCCAATAACGTAGCACCTGGAGCCACATATGCAGTGGAATCTAACTGAGGTTTTGAACCAAGGAAAAGCTTGAGCCGTTCCTCAATTATCATCAACGACCAAATACAAGGTTACTGACAGGCTTCGCATTCAGGATCCAAGATACTACATTGCTTAGGCTCTGAGGAAGGCTCAGCCGGTCCTGCTTCCTTTTTCTTGCTGTCAATCGTGGCCTTCTCGATATTTGAAGCACTTTGAGTACGCAAATAGTACGTGGTTTTTAAGCCTTTGCGCCAGGCTGAAAGGTACATTTTAGACATTTCAACGATGTTGGGCTCTGCTAGAAAAAGATTTACAGATTGGGACTGGTCAATCCATTTTTGGCGATGAGCTGCAGCATCAACAATGTATCGGTATGGAACGCCAAATGCTGTTTGATACTTCTTTTTAAGATCTTCTGGAATTTCTGCTATATCCTCAAGTTCCCCATCGTGATATTTCAGCTGATCAATCATATCACTGTTCCAAAGATTCTGCTTCTTTAGATCACGAACCAAATACTGGTTAAGGACAATGAAACTACCAGATAGATTACTTTTAGTAAAAAGATTCTTAAACAGCGGCTCAATACAAGGAGAGCTACCCATGATGTTGGAAATCGTTGCTGTAGGTGCGATGGCCAGAACATTGCTGTTGCGCATGCCCTGCTTGCCAATTTTATCGCGTAAGCCTGCCCAGTCCATGCGGCCACCACGCTTGACATCGATTGGCTCACCGCGCTCTTCCTCAAGTAGAGCGATAGAGTCTTGCGGCATCATGCCCCGATCCCACTTTGATCCCTTGTAGGTGGAATAGGTACCATGCTCTTTAGCAAGGTCACTGGAAGCTTCGTAGGCGTAAAAAGCAATGGCTTCCATAAATTCATCATTGAAATCAACAGCTTCCTGTGACGCAAAAGGCACATCCTTTCGGTAAAGGCAGTTTTGAAGACCCATAATGCCTAAACCTACGGGTCTGTGACGCAAGTTTGAAGTCTTGGCAGCTTGGGTCGGGTAAAAATTAAGGTCAATCACGTTATCAAGGGCGCGGACAGCAGTCCTGATGGTGCCCCTTAGTTTCTCATGGTCCAAATTTCCATTTTTGTCTAGATGTGAGTCGAGAACCACAGAACCCAAGTTGCAGACTGCGGTTTCATCTGCACCCGTATTAAGCGTAATCTCAGTGCAAAGGTTTGAGCTATGGATAACACCTACATGATCCTGAGGACTACGCAGATTACAGGGATCCTTAAAAGTGATCCAAGGGTGTCCTGTTTCAAAAAGCATTGCCAACATCTTCTTCCATATCTCGATTGCCGGATGCTTTTCTCCAAAGATTTCGCCAGCCTCGGCTTTCTGCTCATATTCGCAATACTTCTGCTCGAAGGCCTTGCCATATAAATCATGAAGCTCAGGAACTTCGTTACTGCGGAAAAAGGTCCAGTCTTTTTGCGCCTGTAGCCGTTTCATGAAGAGGTCGGGAATCCAATTGGCAGTGTTCATCTCATGCGTCCGGCGACGTTCATCACCCGTGTTGCGACGCAATTCAAGAAAATCGAAAAGATCATTGTGCCAAGTTTCAAGGTAAGCGCATCCGGATCCGCGCCGCTTACCTCCCTGGTTCACTGCATGCAGTTGATCATTATGAAGCTTGAGAAACGGAATGATCCCCTGGCTCTCTCCATTAGTTCCTCGTATGTAGCCTCCAGTACCGCGTACCGCTGTCCAGCTGCCTCCCAGGCCACCAGCCCATTTAGAGAGAAATGCATTTTCTGCAATTCCACGAATCATTATCGACTCCAAATCGTCATCCACCTGATAAAGATAACAAGATGAGAGCTGGGAATGGAGGGTTCCTGCGTTAAAAAGGGTTGGTGTTGAGGAACAAAATCGACGACTTTTATAAAGAGAGTATAGTTCAATTATGCGATCCTCTCGGTCTTTTTCCTCAAGTAAAAAGAGCCCCATGGAAACGCGAATCCAAAATAGTTGGGGGCATTCAAGTCGAACGTGGTTGGCGGTTGTCTTATCAACAATCAAGTAACGGTCATAGAGTGTTTGTATCCCCAAATAATCAAACTCAAGGTCGGAAGTTGGGTCCAAGGCATCGCCAAGTTTATCTAGATCGTACTCCAAGAGACGCTTATCAAGACGACCAATTTCAACACCACGCCTGATATTACGCTTAAAAGCTCTTCGATGAAAATCCTTAAGCGCCTCCACGCCATCCTGAACGATGTTCCAATCAAGCGCTTCCTCATAGAGGTAACTCAAAAGAATGCGACCTGCGAACTTGGAAAAATCTGCATCTTTCTCGAGAAGAGCTTTGGCATTTAGAATAATCGTTTTCTTTAAATCCTCCTCCTGCATCTCTGCAAAAACAGATCTTCGGAGTTCCTTCTCAATTTCCTCGCTCGTTAGGCACAGATCAAGTCCAATCATCCCAAACTCTATCCTTTTTCGGAGATCAAGTCCGTCCCAGAAATAAGTATCGTTGTTTGGTTTAACAACAACAACCATTGACTCTTGGTTTTCGTCTTCCTGAGCTATACCTGTCTGAACCGTAGCTTCGCGGTCATGAGCTCGGCGAGCACGGTACAGGATGTAGGCTTCAGCTACCTTATAGTAACCACCACCCATGAGGACTTCCTGAACAATATCTTGTACGCCCTCAATATTAGCGAGTTCCTGCCTTTGCTTCTGAACGCGATCGCTCACCTCTCGCGCCAGTTGAACCGCTGGCCCGGAATCCAGTTCCAGAGAAAGAAATGCCTTTCTGATAGCAATTTCGATCTTCGATTCGTTCCAAGGAACGACTTTGCCATTTCTGCGGATTAGAAGCAACTGACTACCATTTTCCTCGTTGTCATCAAGACGCCCAAATCCATCCTCTATTTTTCTGGCAAACAGTAGGCTTTTAGCCACATCAAAAGCGTCATTCTCGATGAGTGCTTTTTCAATCAAGTGGTGCAAATCCCGTTTCGACAAAATAATTGAACTGCCATCAGATAGTTCCTTCTCCAGTCGTTCGCCAACCAAATTAGAAATTTTGGCAACAAAGCTTTGGTTTTTCTCGCTAAAAATGTCCTGTTCTTCGCGAGAAAGCAACAGGTTAGTAAGTGCGCTACCAATAGTATCAGCTACTTCTTCAATGCTGAATGCAGTTTCTCCGACTCCGGTACCAGCCACAAGTATGTTGGTTTCATTCCATCGGTCACCGGTCATTAAACCTCCCCAATCAAAGTGTGGCTTTTTGTCGTTGGGTGTACGCGCGAATTCCTGCAGTTTCTGGTCTTCCTCAAATGCCCTTTTAGTGCTCTTCATATTACAATCTTATCCTCTTTTATCTTCACATTTATTAAACCGACCTTCTCGTCAAATACCTAGTAACGCCTCATCAGAAACTTCTTCCATCCCCAGAACAGTAGATCGTTGATAATCTGTGACCGTACCCTCGAAAAAGTTCTGCTCTTTCTTTAAGTCCATCATTTCAGCCAACCATGGGAAAGGATTCGATACGCCGGAGTTCACCTTGGGTAGACCCACACCCTCAAGACGTCTGTCCGCAATATAGTCGATATACTGGTGAAACTCATTGGCGCTTAGTCCCAGCGCGTTAACAGGAAGGCAGTCTGAGATAAACTCCTTTTCCAAAGCAACTGCCTGTTTCATCGTCTCTACCAAGTCGTTCTGGAATTCTGTTGTCCATATATCCTTGTTTTCCTCACAAAGATCCTTGAACAGGTTGCGTAGCAATTCAATGTGGTTGGATTCATCTCGCAATGTGTAGCGAAACATTTGCCCGATTCCCTCGAACTTATTCTGGCGATAAAGGCTCAAAATCATCCCAAAGAGACCGTAGAACTGGGTACCCTCCATACATTGTCCAAATACAAAGACATTCTTGGCAAAAAGCTGTTTGTTCTCGGTTTTCGTTAGGTCAATGTCCTTGCGCAGACTTTTGGAAATGCCTGTAACAAACTCATTCTTGCGACGGATTGTTTCAATCTGATCAAACATCGCCTCACACTCATGTGGATTAATCCCAAGAGAACTGATCATATAGAGAAGGCTGTCCGCATGAATGTTCTCTTCATGCGCATGACGACCGAGGACAAGCTTCAACTCAGGTGCAGTTACCAATTCACGGATTACATGGAGTATATTGTCACCAACAATCCCCTCCGCAGCAGAAAAATAACCGATCCCCATCTTTATAATCCAACGTTCCACATCTCTAAGGTCATTTGACTTCCAGAGGGCCACATCTTTTTGCATCGGGATATCCTCAGGTTCCCAGTGATTGGCCTTCATATTTTTATAAATTTCGTACGCCCACTTATATTTTAGGGGGAGTAAATTAAATGTCATAGTATCACGACCATTGATAATTTTTTTGGCGGAAAATGCGGCTTCCGCCTTTTCCTGATCGAGGATAAATTCTTTATTTCCTATGGAGTGAGTGACGATGGACATATGAATTCTAGTTATTGCTACTTGTGGCTTTGGGATTCTTTGGGGAGGGGATCATTCTAACTTCTTTTTGTATCATCTTTTTTGGCGCAAGCCATACTTGCCTTGACCGACATTGCACCTTGTGACCGCAAAGGCAGTTTTATCGGAAAGTTGTTCCATGTGATCCATCTAACTTTGCCTTGTCAACCCCTGGCACAAGATATTGTGTCATTTTTTTTTTAGACCCCAATATGTTGGGGCTGTTCAAAAATATATTTCACAAGATCAATGCCTTTGTCAGAGCCAAATAGTCTATTTTTCTCAAACGAATTTTTCATGTGTGTGGTTTTTAAAATAATTTAGTGAAGTAGGGCTTGGAATTCCAATTCGAGCAACTGAAAGTTGTTGGACTTTTTCAAACTTGTTCACAATCAAAACCCTAAGTCCGCTCCATCGTTGAATTTAAACTACGAATTTTTTTTTGATGAGGAGTCAAAAATTGAAAAATCTGGAATCCAGCAACGATTTTGGATGTCATGAAATTTTCGATTATCATCCCATTCCTCTCATGCAGAAAACTTTTTTTGCGTTGGTCCTAATGATCACTATATATTGGGCATCCAGTCAATCCGTGGGAGGTAAAACCCCGTCCATTCATATCCCGGATAAATGGGCACATCTATTATTATATGGGTTACTGGCCACCCTTTACCTACGGCAGCCAATATTTTTAAGAGCAGGAGCGAAAGGTATAATTTGGGCTATCGCACTTGCATCACTTTATGGTGCCTCAGATGAATTTCACCAAAAATTCGTCGAGGGGCGCTACGCAGATGTAGTAGATTGGATCGCAGACACACTTGGCGCAATTGTTGCAGCAACGCTTTACTACTTGTGGATTCCCTACAGGAAAATACTTGAGTTCCCTCTTTTGCCAAAAAAAATAAACGCAAGCAGACCATCTGATATTAAATGCCCAAAAAAGAAATAGTTAAAAAAATCGAGGCCTTACGAAAAGAGGTCTCGCGACACGACAAACTCTATTATCAGAAAGCTGACCCTGTAATTTCTGACCAAGAATATGACCGATTAAAAAAAGAACTAGAGGATATTGAAGGCATCAACCCCGCTTTATCAAAACAAGTTGGGGACCGAAAGGGAATAGGTGACGATCGGCTTGCAGGCTTTGATTCCTTTATCCATCGCGCGCCTATGTACAGTCTGGACAATACATACAGTAAGGATGAATTGATGGTGTTTGAAACGAGGCTACAAAAATTCCTGCGTGATGGAATAAAAAACACTTACGTTGTAGAACCCAAAATAGACGGTGTCGCCGTCAGCCTCACTTATGAAAGGGGGCGATTCACACGAGCGACAACACGTGGAAATGGCGTTGAGGGCGATGACATCACCCGGAATGTCCTCTCAATCAAAAACCTGCCGCACAATCTAGCAGGGAACAGACATCCTGAGATAATCGAAATCCGAGGTGAAATCTATATGAGGAACGAAGAGTTCCACCGCATCAATAAACTTCGTGAAAAGGAAGGCAGCACTCCCTACGCCAATCCCCGAAATCTTGCAGCCGGCACTGTAAAACTTCTTGATCCTGAAGAATCGGCTAAACGCAAATTGCAGATTGTGCTTTATGGCTTGGGTTTCTGTGATCTCCAAACTTTCAGTTATCAATTAGAATTCCATCAGGCGCTCCTCGAGTGGAAGGTGCCGACTCTAGAACATTTTTGGGAATGCTCTTCTATGGAAGAAGTTTGGACAGTCGTTGAGAATCTTGACAGACAACGCAGAGACTATGAATACGAAACCGATGGTGCAGTTATAAAACTTGACTCTCTAGATGCTCAGGAAGAAGTCGGCTTTACAGCAAAAGCTCCCCGTTGGGCAATCGCCTTCAAGTATGCCGCAGAACAAAAAGAGACCCTTCTCAAAGATATAGCGCTACAGGTTGGGCGCACAGGAATAGTTTCTCCGGTCGCGGAACTCGAACCTGTGCAACTCGCCGGCACCACCGTTTCACGTGCAACTCTTCATAATCAGGACGAAATTCGACGTAAGGACATACGAATCGGGGACTACGTTATTGTGGAAAAGGCAGGTGAAATCATCCCCCAAGTCATACGAGTGGTCCCTGATAAACGAGGTGATGATGTAATCCCGTACAAATTCCCTCCTGAATGTCCTGCTTGCGGTAGTCAACTGGATCGACTCAAGCGAGATGTAGCCATCTGCTGTCCAAACAGCTCGTGTCCTCCACAAATTCGGCGCCGGATACAGCACTTTGGATCCAAGGCGGCCATGGATATCGACCATCTCGGTCCAGCCATTGTTAGCCAACTTGTTGATCTGGAACATATCCAGGACATTGCAGACCTCTATACTTTGCACACAACCGATCTTGCCAACCTAGACAAATTCGCAGAAAAATCTGCAAAAAACCTCATTTCTGCTATCGAGGCGAGCAAGGAGCGTGAACTCTGGAGATTCCTTCATGCATTAGGAATTCAGCATGTAGGAGTGGGTGTCGCCAAGGGCTTAAGCCGACAATTTGGTAGTCTTCAAGCCATTATGGAAGCGACACTCAATGAACTCATCGAAACAGAAGATATTGGTGAAATCGTAGCCGAAAGCATCCAGGGGTTTTTTTCACAAAGTAATAATCGAACTCTAGTGGAAAGACTTATCGCATTAGGACTGAATACCATTGATACTTTTGGTAAACAGGTAAACGTCAGTTCTATTTTCTCGAGCAAAATCTTTGTCCTTACAGGAGCGATGAATAAATACTCACGGCGTGAAGCTGGTGAGCTTATTGAAGGAAATGGTGGAAAAATCTCATCAAGTATAAGCGAGAAGACCAATTTCTTGATCGCAGGTTCTGCAGCTGGCTCAAAGCTAAAGAAAGCACAAAAGCTCGGTGTAGAAATATGGGACGAAGAGAAATTCCTAAAAAATCTCGCAGAAGTTGAATCCAGTTCAAGGGAACTAGTGAGGGAACAAGGAACCCTCTCATTTTTTGAGGAAGATTAAAACGGGGATCGTTGCATTGCCGAGCGCAGTTCCATCTGAAAGGCCTGCAAGTCTTCCTCAGTAGGTTGGTAGCCTTCCTCAGGCGGAACTAGGCCAAGTTGGCCAAACTGATCCACATGCCATGTAGCTTTTTTACCATCACTGAAGGTAACAGAACCACTTGCTGCTGCACCGGGACGAACAACCTTGTCAATATCGACACTCACGCCGCCACTCGTTTCATCACCCAAATTGTCAGGGTTATCATTAGATTGGACTGCGTCATGGCCATCAGGGTTCTTTTGGTCTAATTCAGATTTTTGCTTATCTTCAGACTTAAGCTGCAGGCTAAGGTCACTAACAAGAAATCTTACATCCATGAAAGTCAGACTGATATCAAAATCTTCTTTAAGACGTTTTTGTATGTCGGAAAGACCCATGCCATCGTTGACCCATGAGCCAACAGAGGCTTTTTGTTCAGCATTCAGTTTTGCCATTGGATTACTGAGGGTATTCAGTCTGCAGACTGGGTGAGTTGCGACTCCAGATAGTCCACTGTTCGCTTTACAGACTCCTCCACCTCCATGCGATTTTCAACCGTAGTACACGCGTAAATGACTGTCCCGTGGTCTCGGCCTCCAAATGCCGCACCTATCTCCTTGAGAGAAAGGTTGGTCAAAAGGCGGCTTAGGTACATGGCTATCTGTCTGGGAAATGCAATATTGTTGGGACGGCGACGACTCACCATGTCAGCAAGGTGTAAATGGTGATAGTCTGAAACCTTCTTCTGGATTTTTTCAACAGTGATGGTAAGTCGGTTCTCATCTTGGATAATATCGTGCAGTAACTCCGCAGCCATTGGTATATCCAAGGGCTTCTGGCAAAGATCAGCATGACTTGCCACACGGGTCAGTGCGCCTTCCATACGCCTTATGTTACGAGTAACACGCTTTGCAAGAAATTCCAGAACGTCAGGTTGTAACTGAACCTTCATAGCCTCTGCCTTTTTGGAAAGTATCGCTATGCGTGTTTCAAGATCAGGAGGTTGAATATCAACAACCAAACCCCATTGAAAACGAGAGACCAGACGATTCTCTAATTTGGCGATCTCATTGGCCGGCCGGTCACTGGAAAGCACAATCTGTTTCTGGGACTCAAAAAGATCGTTAAAAGTGTGAAAAAACTCTTCCTGAATTCGCTCCTTCTCAGCGAGAAAGTGTATATCATCAATCAACAATACGTCCACCTTGCGGTACCGATTTCGGAAACGTGTAAATGTACGTTCCTGAATGGCGTGAATAAACTCATTAGTGAACTTTTCGGATGATATATAAGCAACACGGAGATGGGGATTCGCAGCGTGAACTTGATGTGCGATGGCATGCATGAGGTGCGTCTTCCCAAGTCCTGTTTCACCATAGAGAAAAAGGGGATTGTAGGATGTGGCCGGTGCATTTGCTACAGCCAAACAAGCAGCATGAGCAAACTGGTTGCCCGGTCCTACCACAAATGTTGAAAATGTGTTTTTAGGATTTACATTATTTACAGGTGCCTGACGCTTAATTGGCTGGGTCACTTGAATGGCATGCGGGGTCTCCAATTGCGAAGAACGCGTATGCATTGAATCGACCCGGGACAGTCCGTCTGCACTCAATCGATTCCGGGAAACAGTAGATTTTTCCTCTGCAGCTACTTTGACACTTACAAGAATACTTCGACCAGTGATCTTCTCTATCACCTGTCGAATTAATCCAAGATAGTTGTCCTGAATCCAGTAGGCAGCAAATTCATTGGCAGCTTCAAGGATCAGTTTATCATTGGTTTCAGCCAAAGGAATTAATTCCTTGAACCAAGTGTCGAAAACATCTTTGGACAAAAGGTTTTTTAGCTCGGAAACTACTTGGCTCCATGTGGCTTCCTCTAGAATCTCGGAACTCATTAAATCAGGGGAATTGCTACTTTTATTCACAGGCAATACAAGTCCTTAAGTGAAAATGAAACAAAATGGCTTGAAGCCAAGTTTCCCGCATTAAACAGGCGAAAAAAAGAAAGGCTAAAAGGTGGAGGGAAAGTGAATGGCATAATTATTGAAAAGCTGGCTCTCAGATGGCTTGATTACTGTCTTTAGAGACGCTTGATGTTACTTGAAAATTATTAGATGAATGAGAGAGAAGAGGGTTAAAGTATGAGGTGGGGGTCAATATATTTTGCCCTTGGATTAAATTGTTGCCCACTAGCAATCTGGCTTTTCCTTTGACCTTGCAAGATGAAGTTGCTCACAACTTGTCCACATCGTGATGAAGATAACTTTTTGAAAGAAATTACTTGCCAAATTCCGCTGTGTTGACCACGCGCTTAAAAACGCATCAGCAAACACTTTTTTCAAATCCCAATACCTGCTTTTGTAGAAAAAGTATCCTTCCGAATCTAGATTTCTGCTCCTTGAAAAAAAATGAGGGAGTGGAAAATAATCCAGAGGGAATTTAAGGACTAACATCAGGTTTGCGATAGAGATTTACTGTCTATTTTTTGCAACAATAGATCGTTGAAATCCTTCGCGGAATCATGGCCTGAGAGTTTTTGGGCTTGAACCATTGCCGCGACCTCAACCAACCGAGCCATATCGCGACCCGGACGAACGGGAATTTCCATGTGAGGAACCCGAACGCCAAGAATCTCCTCATAGTGCTGGGTCAGGCCAGTGCGCTCCTCTTCCATTCCTTGTTTCCAGTAAGTAAAGGTAATGATAAAGTCGATGCGCTTTTCCTGCCGCACGGCACGGATACCAAAAAGGTCTCGAATGTTAATAATGCCAATGCCGCGACATTCCATAAATCCCCACCAGCGCATATCTGGAATACGGCCAATCAAATCGTGTTCACTGACGAGACGGATGTCCACCATGTCATCGGCAACGAGACTATGATTCCGTTCGATCAAAGCAAGCGCACACTCGCTCTTTCCAACACCACTCTTACCACGAAGAAGAGTCCCGATCCCACGAATATCTAGCAAAGTACCATGTAAACTGAGACGGGGTGCGAGCATCTCCTCTAAAAGAACCGTAGCTTGCGTAACAAAGTTTTTGGACCGTAACGGAGTCCTAATCAGCGGAATCTGAAACTCATTAGCTATTTTTACCATCACCGGGGGAGGTGCAGTCTTACGGGAGATGATCAGGCATGGAATATCATGCTCCGCCATTTTACGAAAGACCGACTTCTGCTCCCCGGAAGTAAGGTCTTTAAAATAAGCCATTTCCCCTGCACCGAAAAGCTGTAGGCGCTTGTTTGCAAAAAACTTGAAATGGCCGACCAAGGCTAATGCAGGTCGATTTACACTCCGTTCCCCTATGATTTTGTCCAAACCTGTTTCGCCGGCAACAATATCAAGCTTCAACTCTTCCTTAAAAGCCTCATAGAATTCCCGTACGGGAAGGCTATCCCTTCGTTTAACTTTTGACTTGTATGGCATCCGGCAGACGACGTGTAGATTTCAGTATCAGCAAAATAGAGGAAAATCATACCCGCACACCCCTATCTGACAACCCTTTTCCCGATAGACTATTCTTACTGCTGAACCATTCTAGCTTCTACATTATCCAAGGCATCGAGGACAATTCCCTCAGTAAGCACCTCGGGAAGGATGATGGGTTTCCCTCCGTCTGGTAGAAATATAATGTTAAAAGGAATCGCCACACGTCCATGTTCTGCCAAGGCTTGAGCGATGATTGGCCCTTTCTTGGTCCAATCTGCCTTTAGTGGGATCAAGCCCGTCTCTGCAAAACGTTGAATGATTTGATCGGACGAAAGCGCGATTCTTTTATTCACTTGGCAAGTGGCACACCAACGGGCAGTAAAATCAATATATATAGGGCTCCCTGCTTGAAGATGTAACTGCGCTGTTTCTGGTGTCCATTTTTCCCATGGGAGAAGACCACTTTTGTTTGTCTGGGCCCCAATACTACGCGCAATACTGCTGTCTAAAAACGCAGTCAAATCTGCTGAAGCAACTTTTTCCAACGACACATCCATCTCGAGATTTAATGCTGTAGAAGAAATTGAACCCTTTGATGTTAGGTTAAGAATTCCTTTAAGTCTACCACCCGCACTCATCACTTCTTCATCAAAATACTCGGCCAATGGCAACTTTAGGACGGTTTTATCACCAGTAATAAGAATCTGCTGTTTTTTTGCAGGATCCAACAACGCAATTTCAGGAAAAAAGTACACTGATTCATATCCAGAGTCAAAGGGCTTAACTCCAGGGGAGGAAGCAGGAAATCCCCATAAAAAAGAACCGACAAGAACCAGGCCCGCAAGTCCACAAGCCTTTCCACTACATGGCCATCTGCCATAAATCCACCCAGCAAATGCAAATAATATAACGACAAATAGGATGATTAGAAAATGCCATTCATCCACTTGACCGGCTAAAGTCCAAAGGAGGAACATCACTGTAGCGTATAGGGGAAATGCCATGATTTGTTTAAATGTCTCCATCCATGCCCCTGGTTTTGGTAATGCCTCCACCAGTTTCGGGAAAAAAGAGAGGATCAAATACGGAAATGCCAAACCAAGGGCCATGGTAGAAAAAACAATTAGTGAAGCCCCGGCGGGAAGGACCAGTGCAGCGCCTAATGCGGTCGCCAAAAATGGTGCTGCACATGGGGTCGACATAACAGTTGCTAGCCCTCCAGAAAAAAAAGACCCGATGAATCCACTTTTGCCTGAAAGTTTAGAACCCAGACCCATGAGTGATGCTCCAACTTCAAATACACCGCTCAGGTTCAATGCAAAGATTAGGAGTAGTAATGCCAACACAAATACAAACCTAGGGTCCTGTAACTGAAAACCCCACCCCAATTGCTCCCCGCCCTGTCGGAGAGCAATAAGCACTCCTGCAAGAATCCAGAAAGATACAAGAACTCCAAGAGCGTAGGCTAAACCATGAATTGCAATGCTCTTGCGATTTGCTCCAGCTTGATTTACAAATCCCATAATCTTGAGGCCGATCACAGGAAACACGCATGGCATCAAATTGAGTATTGCACCGCCAAGGAAGGCCAACCAGAGAGTTTTGCCGGATAGATTAACTGCAGGTTTTTCACCCAAGGCATCAAGTGGTTGAGCAAAAGGGTTCCTTGAAAACTCGAGAACCATAAATTTGCCGTCGTATAAGGCGCGCCCTTCCAACCCATTTTCTGAAATCGGCCAAGAATCTCGTGTCTTTTGGAAACCAGCAGCTGGTTCTGGAGGTTCTCCGATTGAATTATTTACCGGGAGCTCAAGGCTTAATTCTTTCCCACCAAAAAGACATTTTTTGTCAGAACAAACCGTCCAGTTTACCTCTGCACTCAGGGTCACGCTTTTTTCAATCAATGATGAAGGTGGAGAGATTTGCACCATAAGATAAACCTCATCTTCATAAACATAATTCATCAATCCTTGAAGAACATGCTGGGATGGAGCCGGCCAATGGATTTCTCCAGCAGAAAAACCATCTGGCAAGGACCATGTAATCTCAGGCTTGGCTCCAGCATCCCCCGGATTCTTCCAATAAATATGCCATCCTTCGTCCATAATAAACTTTGCCGCCACCCAAAAAGGCTTTCCTGGAACCACATTGGGCCATTCGCTGACAAGTGAAACTTCCACATGCGAATCCATAGGGGCAAAAGTATCCTGAGCAAAAACGTGATCCAAGGCCAGCCCCACGAACGATAGAAGAAAAATGAATTTATTGTGACGCATAAAAATCTGAAATATCCACGTAGACAACCACAGAACACACCTTGAATCAATACCACGCTTTTGACTCGACTTGGAATTCATAATCTTAACGTTGTGTCAGCGATAAAGTGGAAAGATATCCCTTCCTCCCATAAGCTCTCGCTTGGTTAAATGCCCGTAAAATTGAATGTTCCACAAAAGACTAAGCAAATTTGCTTAGTCTTGATTTTAATGACTTTTACTGGTTGCAAGACCAACGAACCCATAACACATGGCGGCACATTCGATCTACCGGAAACTTGGCAAGTAAATGTGAAAGATGGGGAGACCTCACCCAAACAAGACACTTTCCGGTTCCCAATTTCAGACTTCAAATCCACGGTGATACCTGAACTGGTTGAAGAAGCGATAGAAAATAGTCCATTTCTCCAGTCAACAGAGGCACTGACAGAAGTAGCATCGGCTCAACTATATTCTGCAAAAAGCCTAAGGCGTCCACGACTCAATGGCAGATTTCAGAATAACAGACAGAAATATAATCTAGGCACCAACCCTGCATTCAGTCGTTTTTCAAGTGGAGGCACATTTATATCAAATCATTTTACCGCCGATATAATCATGGACTGGGAGATTGATCTTTGGGGAAGACTAGACGATCTCCAAAAAGCGAGTGGTGCCGACTATGAAGCCGCCGTAAATGATCTTGAATCAGCAAAACTCTCGATTGCAGCCCAAACGGCTCGGGCATGGTGCGCACTCACAACTGCAAGTCTGAAAATTAGACTAGCTACCCAAACTGTAGAAAGCTATGAGGCGAACCTGAAAATCATCAAAGATCGCTACCAGCAGGGACTCGCCACAGCTCTGGATTTGAGACTGACTCAAGCAAGCCTCACCAGCGCGCAGGCAGCGCTCGAGAATGAATCAAGACTGGAAGCCAACGGCAGACGTGCACTGGAAGTTCTTCTTGCACGTTATCCAGAGGGAAAGGCCGAGCCCGGCAAGAAGTTGCCTAAACTGGAATCGTCTATTCCTGAAGGCATACCGCTACAAATTCTGGGTCAAAGGCCAGATATAAGAGCATCTCTCCAGCGCATGAAAGCTGCCGGCTTTCGTGAAAAAGAAGCAGGGAAAGGTTTTCTTCCAAAAATAGGACTGACAGGAATTACAGGTACTGCCAGCCAAAACCTTCGAGAACTAACAGAAGCAAGTTTCTCGTCATGGAATCTACTCAGCAATCTGGCCCAGCCCATTATGAATCAGGGAAAAATCCGCTCTCACATGAGAGTGACAAAGGCAATGCGGACAAAAGCTGTTGCCGACTACAAGTCTAGCGTCCTAAACGCATTGCGTGAAGTGGAGGAGGCACTAGATGCAGAAAGCAGTCTCGCTCGTGAAGAAATCGCCTTAAGCAAGTCAGTGATGGAATTTGCAGAAGCCGAAACACTTGCTTGGGGTCGGTATCGTCAGGGCTTGGTAGATATTATCACCGCATTGGAAGCCCAACGACGTGCGAATGAAGCCAAATCGCGCAAATTAAACATTGAGGCTAGACGCATTTACAACCGAATCCAATTACATCTTGCACTTGGAACTCCAATTTCAACATCTAGAAATTAAGGGTAATAAAACACAGAATTCGATGCGTGCTCTTCTTCCTATCATCTTTCTCGCAATTGCGGCTGCTGGATACCTTGGACTCACAAAGTGTAAACAAACCCGACCGCCAAAGCCACCTGAAAAAAACATTCTCGTTGTAGAGACCCAAACCATCCAACCAGAAACAATTCGTATAACTCTGGAAAGCCAAGGCACCGTTCAACCTACAATAGGAGGGACACTAAATGTTGAGGTGCCCGGTAGAATAATAGCCGTCAACAACGTCTTCAAAGCTGGGGGCCGGTTTAAGAAAGGTGACATTCTGTTATCTCTCGATCCAACGAATTTCGAGGTGGCAATGGCGCAAGCTGATGCAGTGCTAGCACGCGCCGAACTAGCACTTCACGAAGAAGAAGCGCGTGCAGACCAAGCCCAAAAGGAATGGATTGCTTCGAAAAATTTAACCACACGCAAAGCGACCCCACTTGTCCTCCGCGAACCCCAGCTCGCTCTGGCGCGAGCAGAGGTCAATTCAGCGAAACAGGGCGCCGCCCTTGCACGCCTTAATGTAAAGCGCACGCAACTCCACGCACCATACAATGGAATAATGACCGAGAAATTAGCAGATATCGGGCAGGTTGTTGGAGGGGGTTACTCTTCAGCTGTAGCAAAAGCCTACTGCTCGGAAAAACTGGAAATCCGACTACCCATTCCATCCAGCGAAATTCATTTACTAAACCTCGCCGAAAAGCCAGAAGTAATAATACAAGCCAATATTGGCGGAAAGACCTGGTCATGGAATGCAATTATTGATCGTGATAGAGGAAGTATCGATCCACAAACGCGCTTCCATTACCTGATAGCCCTAATTGATATGTCAGAAAATCAATCTCTGCGACCCGAATTACAACCTGGTCAATTCGTCTCTGCAACGATTCAAGGCAAGACCCTGCCAGATCTGTACCGCATACCGCGAAACTCATTGGTCGAGGATGATACCCTCTATCTGGTCACGACAAAAAATACCCTCATAAAACGCAAAGTTGAAATTATACATCACATGAAGAATGAAGCACTGGTTAAAAATGGCTTGAGTCTGGGAGACACATTATGTCTCACACGCCTGCAATTTATGAATAATGGACTAAAAGTCCAACGCGCTGATGAACCTCCAGTACAAGAAACTGTTGCCGCCGAATAAAATGGCTACCTGATCCATTGCAGTTTCACGAATTTTTGTCCTCGGTATTAAAATGATAAGATGGTTCGCCAAGAACGGCATCGCTGCCAATCTGCTGATGGCCTTCATCGTCGCCGGGGGTATTTTCTCCATCCGCTCAGTGAAGATGGAGTTATTCCCATACTTCACACTCGGCCGAATTAACATCACCGTCCCCTACCCTGGTGCGGCACCTGAGGAAGTTGAGGAAACCATTTGCAAGCGTATAGAAGAAAAAATCCAAGACCTTGATGGGATTAAAAAACTAAACTCCAGTGCCGCGGAAAATGTGGGAAATATCTCCATTGAAGTGGAAAGGGGTTATGACATTTCAAAGTTGATAGATAAAATTCGCACCCGCGTGGACTCGATACAGAGTTTCCCGGAACTCTCAGAATACCCGACAGTTGAGGAGGCGATCCCGAAAAGAGAAGTACTTAATCTTGCTATTCATGGTCAGGCAGAGGAAAAAACCCTCAAGGAGCTTGCGAACAAGGTTCGTGATGATCTTGTGCAAATCCCAGGCATTAGTCAGGTACAAGCCATAAGCAAGCCCTACGAGGTCTCAATTGCAGTCCCTGAACAAAAACTCCGGGAACATGGACTCAGGTTTGAACAAATCCTTGCTGCTGTTCGCGGTCATTCTGTAGACCTTTCCGGTGGATTCATCGAGAATGAAAGCGGGAAAATTCTCCTTCGCACCAAAGGCCAAGCCTATTACAGTAAGGAGTTTTCCGAGATTCCAGTTATTAAACGTCCAGATGGCTCACGCCTTCTTCTTGGCGATATAGCAAAAATTGATGACGGGCTGGCAGATATCCGTATTGAAGCCACATTCCAGGGGGAACCAGCCTCTTTCCTGAGTGTGCTTGAAGTTGGCGGGCAGAGCCCCCTGGAAATCAGCGATAGTGTTCGTGAATACATACGAAAAATACAGCCAAACCTCCCTGACGGAATAACAATAACGCCTTGGAGTGATATCTCATTTTATCTTGAAGGACGTCTCAAAATGCTTGTTCAAAATGGCCTAATTGGACTCGCCCTTGTCCTCGTCATTTTAACCTTTTTCTTACGACCCTCCCTCGCCGTTTGGGTTAGCATTGGCATCCCCATTTCTTTTCTCGGTACCTTTTTCGTCATGCCTTTGATGGGTATGACCATTAACCTTATATCCTTGTTTGCGTTCATCCTGGTCTTGGGTATCGTGGTCGATGATGCCATCGTCGTTGGCGAAAGCGTCTTTACCCGATTCCAGAAAGACGGTCCGGGTGTGGAATCCGCCATTGACGGCACCCAGCGAGTGGCAATGCCAGTAACATTTGCGGTACTGACCTCCACCGTGGCATTTATACCAATCCTTTTTATTCCGGGGTTCCAAGGTAAATTCCTTGTGCCAATACCACTCATTGTAATTCCAACGCTGCTTTTCTCGCTACTGGAATCAAAACTTATCCTGCCTTATCATTTATCTCTATGTAAAGTGGGCCATGGCCAACGCGAACGCCTAAATGCATTCCAGCGTTTACAAAGAAAGGTTGCTGATGGCCTTGAAGCCTTTATTGAGAAATGGTACAAGCCTACACTTGCCCGTTGCATGCACCACCGTTATGCAACATTTGCTTTTTTCCTTACCCTGCTTGCTATTACCATTGGAGCCGTAAAAGGAGGCTGGATTCGAATGATGCGCTTTCCCGCAGTGCCTTCAGATTACATATTTGTGACACTCAAGATGCCGGATGGTACAAGCTTTGAAAAAACTCGTTCCGCAACCAGCCAACTGGAGCAAGGTCTTGGCAAATTGCGTGACCAACTTGAAACCGAAGGCTATCAGGACCCGTTTAAACACATCTTTCGCATCACAGGTTCTACCCCTTTTGGAGGAGGAGGCCCGGCAAATATCAAAGAAGGGCCCGAGGACACAAATGTGGCTCAAATGATAGTAGAACTTGATAAATCAGAAGCCCGCGCCCTCTCCGCGCCAAAGCTAGCTGCCCGCTGGCGCAAAGCTATTGGCAATATTCCAGGAGTGCGTACCCTTGACTTTAACGCCACTGCAGCCGGACGGGCTGGAAAACCAATCGAGATCGAACTGGCAGGCAAAGATAACCAAAAACTGGTGAAAGCTGCAGAAGAAGTGAAAAACTTTCTTAGTGCCTACCCATCTGTCTTCAGCATCTTTGACTCCCATTCTTCAGGCAAGCAGGAGATCCAGCTAAAACTGAAGCCATCAGCTCAATCCCTAGGCATAACTCAGGCGGATTTAGCCCGTCAAGTCAGGTATGCTTTCTATGGCGCAGAAGCCCAACGTATCCAGCGTGACCGAGAGGATATTCGAGTTATGATACGTTATCCCAAAAATGAACGCACATCGATCGCAAACCTCGAAAATCTCCGTATCCGAACCCCAAGTGGCCAGGAAATTCCCTTCAATGAAATTGCTGATGCTCATATCAAGGAAGGGTTTTCCACGATTCAGAGAACAAATCGCCGCCGCACAATTTTGGTATCAGCAGACTTAGACAAGTCCGCGGGAAACCTTGAATCGATCAATGAAGCCATTGCCACAACTCTGATCCCTCAACTTAGAAAATCCCATCCTGACGTTATCACAAATATCGAAGGAGAAGCCTTGGAGGCCAAGGAAGGCAACCAGACCCTCCTCAACGCTTTTCTACTGGCCCTATTGGCTATGTATGCCCTGTTGGCAATTCCTTTCAAGTCCTACATACAACCGATAATAGTCATGTCTGTAATCCCGTTTGGATTGGTTGGAGCGGTCATGGGACATTGGATATTCCAAGAACCTCTTAGCCAACTTTCAACTTATGGAATTGTTGCTCTTGCAGGTATCGTGGTTAACGACAGTCTCGTACTCGTTGACTATATCAATCGGCGACGGCTTGAAGGCGAATGCCTTATCCAGGCAGTCCGCACAGCAGGGGTGGCAAGATTCAGGCCCATTCTCCTAACATCGCTGACCACCTTTGCTGGCCTTACACCAATTCTACTAGAAACAAGTCTACAAGCCCAGTTCCTTATTCCGATGGCAATCTCCCTTAGCTTTGGCGTACTTTTCGCCACATTGATTACGCTTTTGCTTGTCCCTTGTCTGTATCTTGCCCTCGAGGACTTCCGCCAGATTGGTAAGAAAGTTTGGAAATTATTCCCTGAAAAGAATTAAATTCCCTGGTCGGGGAATTCTAAGCAGCTTAAAGTTGGCTCAACCTTCGTTAAACCCACTTTCAAAAAGAGCCTCGAGATCCGACAGGACTGATTCGCTGTCATCGCCTTCAGCAGTGAAATGAAGCTCTGATCCATTTCCGGCAGCCAGCATCATCAAGCCCATGATGCTTTTTCCGTCAACGACCTCATCATCCTTTTCAACGTATAGATCTGCCTTGTAGCGATTCGCAATACGCACAATCATGGCAGCTGGTCGGGCATGTATGCCCATATCGTTTTTAACGGTTAACGACTTGGTCATCCGCTTGGATGAATTGTTTCGTTGTGAATCTGACATGTGAAAAAGAATGTGGGAAGCTACACTCCTTATGGGAAGGGTTTTAAATTCGTCAAGTGCCGAGGTTGTTCATCTAGATGAAAACTGGTCACTGGAATCCGGGATTACGTTTAACTGGTGATGCCACAGCTGCGCATAGGAGCCATTGCGGTCGAGAAGTTTCTGGTGGGTGCCCTGCTCCAAGATTCTTCCCTTGTCAAGTACGACTATATTATCGGCCTGACGGACTGTGGATAGCCGATGCGCAATGATCAGTGTGGTACGATTCTGGAAAAGTTTTTCCAGAGCCGTCTGGATTTGATGCTCCGTAATGCTGTCCACACTTGATGTTGCTTCATCAAGAATAAGCAAAGGGGGGTTGCGTAGAAAAACACGGGCAATAGTAAGGCGTTGCTTTTCACCCATGCTAAGTCGCACCCCTCGCTCCCCGATAAGGGTTTCAATACCTTGAGGCAGACGATCAACAAACTCCCAAGCCCGAGCAAACTTCAGTGCATCTATCAAATCCTCTACTGTTGAATCGTGCTTACCAAATCGGAGATTTTCAGCGATACTGGTGTCAAATAAAAAGGGCTCTTGGGGAACGCTGCCTATGTGGGAACGAAGTTGTTGTAGATCGACGTCACGAACGTCAGTGCCGTTTAATTGAATCGCACCTTCGCCCACATCATAAAAACGAAGTACAAGGTTTGCAATGGTGCTTTTTCCGGCACCTGTGTGGCCAACAAGTGCGGTAACCGTACCAGGTTCCAATACAAGGTTTAGGTGTTCAACAACAGGGGCGCGTTCCGGGTATTGAAAGCTGACATCTTTAAATTCGACGCGCATGGAACCAGAAGGAAAATCAACAGGGGCTTCGACATTCTTAATATTAAGCGGATGATCAAGAATCTCAAAAACACGATCTCCGGAAGCCTTTCCTTCGCTAAGCATATTGTTCAAGTTGTTAATCTGCCTTACAGGTTCGTAAAACATGCTTGCATAGAAAAGAAATGCAAAGAACTCACCGAGAGAGAACCCGGGACTCTTAATTGCGAGCAGGTAACAACCCACACCCACTACACCTACATTGCCCAAATTGGTAATAAAATTAGTCGTTGGACTATAGCGAGACCACTGGAACATCGCCGTCAAAGTCTTCTGCCGCAACGCCTCACTCTTATCGTGAAAACGCTCCTTTTCCCGTTCCTTTAAGGCAAAAGCGTGAATGAGGCGATTTCCTTGGATATCTTCAACAAGGTGACTATTGAGATCACCAGTAGCATCACGCACCCCTCGCCAGTTCTTCTGGCGGGCCTTGAAATAACGGCGACCAAGAATGAAAAGTAAAGGCAAGGGCAAAAAAACAGCTAACCCCATCAAGGGTTCCTGTGCGAACATAACAATGGAAATACCAAAGATGGTAAGCAAGGCAACGGTCCCCTGCTCCGTACCATCAAGGATAGCCCGCTCAACACTGGCCACATCATCAATGACACGGGAAGCTACATCTCCGCTCTTTCGTCTATCATAGAAAGAGACAGGAAGGTCCAGTAGCTTGGCGTGGAGGTCCTGTCGCAAATCCAACAACACTTTTTGCTCAAGAATATTATTAATTCGAATTCGCAGGCTATTGAAAATTTCGCGCAAGAAATAGGCTAGGCCAATGGCACTCATGCCCCAGCCTAATACAGACAAATTTAAATTCGTGGAAATACTGGACTCAGCATCCTGAACCACCCGGTCTATGACATACCGGATCACCTGTGGCACAAAAATGGCCAGCAAAGTCATGCATACAGCCATACCGATCGTAAGGAAGAACAGCCCCTTATATTTGAAGAGATAACTGGAAACTCGCCAGATGGTTTTCATGCAGATTCTAATGAAAAAACAAAGTTTATGATTGTTTCAATGGTCTGAGTTCGCACAAAAGCAATCTCTTAACTAATTACACCATGAATGAACCTGATCTCGGGCCCACAGGAGCAATCCTACATGACTTACCATCTCCCTACCTCCCACACAAGTGCGGACTTCTGCATCTCCCCAGGTTTCTGGCCAAAATCCACAAACATCTCTCAGGAGAACTACCCAAAAGCTATCAGCGTAATTTCACAAAAGGTTTTGATGGGTTCCTATGCTTACACCTCGGCATTGACCCGAAAGAAATCATCGAAATCGTCCGCTCTAGTGTGAATCCAACAGAGGTTGATAAACGCATGCTAGACATTTTCCCTAAAGATTTGCGCGTCCATGTGTGGAACCGAAAGGTCGTTCAGATGGGAATGAGCGAAATGGGACGCGAGGCCCTAGCTGAAACTAAGGATAAAATGGGCATCAAGGACCGAGATGATTTAATCTCATTCGCTGACATGATAGAGGCTGACGAGGGCCGCATCAATTAGTCCAATAGCTTGACCAGGAAATTCTCCATTAATCATCTACAAGTGGCCTGGGTTCTGCAGTATCTCTGGGCTTAAGCCTTTCGACGCTTGGTAGTTGCTTTTTTTGCAACGCGTTTAGCAGGCCTCTTTGCTACTTTCTTTATCGGCAAACCAGTGACGTCTCGATTAGCTCCATAACCAAAGGTTTCTATAAAATAAATAAGTCGATTGCGAAGATCTTTACGCTCCACGATCTGATCAAGAAGGCCATGATCCAATAGGAACTCAGAAGTCTGAAACCCATCTGGTAAATCCTGTTGGGTAGTCTCCTTTATGACTCGTGGCCCGGCAAAGCCGATAAGAGCTCCTGGCTCGGCAAGAATTAGGTCACCCAAAGAAGCAAAGCTTGCCATTACCCCGGCCATGGTCGGATTTGTCAGAACAGCAATGTAAGGAATGCCTTTCTGCGCAAGGCGGCCCAATGCGGCACTGGTCTTTGCCATTTGCATAAGGCTAAGGATTCCCTCGTACATTCGGGCTCCTCCAGAAGAGCAAACAACAATAACGGGGACTTCGTTATCCACTCCATACTCAATTGCCCTTGTGATTTTTTCCCCGGAAACAGATCCCATACTAGCCCCAAGAAAACGGAAGTCCATGACAGCAAGGGAGACCGGGGCCCCGCCCATCCTGGCAACCCCCCGGACCACAGGATCATTGAGCCCAGTCTTCTTGCTGTGCGCGTTCAACTTGCTTGAATACGATGAAACCCCACGGAACTTTAATGGGTCTGAGGACTTCATTTCCACATCTGCCTCATGAAATGACGCTTCATCCACCAAGGACTTTATTCGCGCTGGTGCCGACATAGGGAAATGGTATCCACTCTGTGGCACAACCATAAGGTTCTGCTCCAGTTCCTTGGAGTAGATAATTTGTTGGCTTAATGGGTCTTTTACATAAAACCCCTCAGGGATACGTTCCTTACCCCGGGAGTCCACCTTGACCGTGGAATATTTTTTCCTGAAAAGTGGCATATGAAAACACAATATTATCCATGGCCAAAGGCAAGGATGTCAAGGTTGGTGGCAAAACCCTGCCGAAGTACCGCACAACATGCATTGAGTGTGGAACCTGTCGTAAAGACGTCATCCAAAACCACATAATGATTGTTAGGATTCACCGAGAAGCCTTTCTTTAACTCAAAAGAAGCACGCATATTCCTCTGACGCCTCTCCCTTGATAATCGTGTTTGGCTGCCGGTCCAGCGCACTCGTTGCAAAATATTTTCAAGCCGCGCACCGGGCACTTCTTGAACTAATCGTTTAGCTAATAGCAAACTTTGATTATAAGATCGACGAAACTGCCGCCATGGATGCAGGGGCACAGGCACAAGAACAGCATCAACAAGAAGTTCACGAATTCCCGGCGACATCAATAAGACTGTAATCAAATCCTGTATCGCATAAAATCCCCTCTGATACTTCAGCGCATGAACCAGATCCCGCATCGGCCCTCTTAAATGAAAGGCCGTATAGCCTCGTTTGAATTTGGGATTCAAATCCTTACAGTGCGGACAAACCCTATCCCCAACAACCATGCCATAGAAAGGGAACCCACAAATCTGGCAACAAGGTGGTTTAAAAATTTCAACATCCAAGAAGCAAGAAGAACAAAGATACCGCAAGGGACTAGCATCAGGGACAAGTCGGTTACAATGTATACAATTGCGTGGATATAGCAGGTCAAATAGGCTCTCCCGCTTGCGGTATACTAGTTTCAATATATTACCTTCTCTAAGCATAATCCTTGTGCAGGTGCTGTTATAATTACCAGCTCCCGTTTGCGGTTTGCAAGAAGGGTTTTAATTTTTTCAGGATCCAGTCGGCCCAAGCCAATATTATAAAGAGCGCCAACCAACCTTCGAACCATTTTATATAGAAAACCACTGCCCTCGACAGTTATTGTAACATGGGGACCACGCTTTCGAACATCTAGACGCCGCAACTCCTTGACAGGATTGTCTCCAGGACTGCTGCCTGTAGCCGAAAATGCCGTGAAATCATGGGTGCCAAGAAGGAATCCCGCCGCTATTTGCATCTTTGCTACATTAAGAAAAGACCCTCCGAGAGACCAGCAAAAGCGTGACTCAAATGGAGATGCCTGACTCTCATGAATCCGGTATATATAGCGCTTGCCTCTAGCTGTGCGCAAGGCATGGAAATCTTTTTTTACCTTTCGAATACTTATCAAATGAATGCCGTCAGGAAGCCCGCTTGAAAGGGCGCGAAATAAAGCGTCGGAAGGATGCTTCCATGCTGCTTCAAAATGAAAAACCTGTTGTTTGGCATGAACGCCGGAATCTGTACGAGCACTTCCATGTATACGAATTGCCTTCTTAAAAACTTTAGTAAGCCGGGCCTCTAGAATATCTTGGATTGTATTTCCACAGGGTTGGCTCTGCCATCCCTCAAAATCCGTTCCATCATAAGCACAAACACCCTTCCACTTGAAGGTTTTTTCATTGGAATCAATCATCTTCAAACTCAAGGAATTCAGCCACTTCAGTACTAAAATTCCGTTGCTCCAGAAAGTCCTGTAAAATCAATGCAGCCGCGCTGGAATCGATCTCACCTGATTTTTTTGATACTTTTTTTCCAAAAGTATGAAAATCAGCCTCAACTCGCGCAGTGCTAAGTCGTTCGTCCACCTTATGAACCGATAGGCCAAAACGATTATTCAAGGCATTAACAAACTCTTCTACCTCTTGGACGCGACGACCAGGGGTACCGTCCATATGCAATGGATAGCCAATAACGATCTCGTCAACTTTGCGCTCCTGCAATATCTTGCCTAGAGCCTCAAATAAAGCTGCCCCTTGCAAATTGACCAAAGGTGCCACGGGGACTGCCACACCAACATCACCATCTGCAAAGCTAAGGCCGATGCGTTTGCGCCCGTAGTCTATACCGAGTACGTTCATCATAGGAATTTTAAGAGGAAGTAATGGCAGGAGAACTTAATGCAGTTCTTCTCCAATAACAGAAACGAGTTCCTTGATATTCTGAGCCTGGTCCTTATGGCAAACAAGGGTGGCATCCGGAGTGCGAATAACAATTAAGTCATCCACTCCAAGAAGCGCGACCAAATGTCCTTCGTCTGAGAAGATGATATTGCTGGAAGAGTCCTTAAGAACAGACTTTCCACGAGATACATTACCACCCGCGTCAGCTTCATAATGGCGGGCAACGGCAGGCCATTCGCCCACATCGTCCCAGTCAAAAGCAGCAGGGATGGTCAATACATTGTCCGCCTTTTCCATGACCGCAAAGTCTATGGAAATCTTTTGGATAGAAGGATAGTGGAGTGAAAGAACAGATGAGAGCTCTGTGCCAATCGAGAGCTCGGACTGTATAGCGGTGAGACTTGCCTCTAGCTCTGGGACAAACCTGGCAATAGACTGCCGGACTGTTAATGCCTGCCAGACAAACATACCAGCATTCCAGGCGTATTCACCACTGGCCAGATAACCTTTGGCTGTTTCCAAGTCAGGCTTTTCCACAAAACGCTGTACCTTAAAGACCGGGCTCTCAACGGAGGCCCGTTCTCCTTGGTGAATATAGCCATATCCAGTGGCCGGTTCCGATGGGGCAATACCGATTGTAACCAAATACTCCCCTTTCTCTGCCTGCTCAAAGCCAAGAGACAGAGTCTTTTGGAAACCCTCGGTGTCATGAATCACATGATCAGCGGGAAGAATAGCAAATGCACCTGCAGGGTTGCGCTCCTGAACAAGAACAGCAGCAAGACCAACTGCAGCCGCAGTGTCTCTGCCCACTGGTTCACCAATCACTTGAGCCGGAAGCACCTCCGGACAAATTTCAAGCACGGCATCACGTTGTTCTGCATTTGTAATGATGAAAATATTTTCAGGAGGCACCAACCCGAGCACACGGTCAACTGCTTGAGCCAACATCGCTTTATCTCCTACAATTGGCAAAAGATGCTTTGGCTTCTTGAGGCGACTTTGAGGCCAGAAACGCTCCCCGCGTCCTCCAGCCATTATGACTACAAATCTATTGCTCATTATGAGATTAAAGGATGCAATTCTATGGACAGCGGTCAATCCTGATAGGCCACAGAAAATATAAGATTGAATTTTGTTCCAATCAACATAACCGGGAAACTCATGGAAAACACAAGACTACTCATTTTACCTTTCGCCGGACTATTGATTGGCTGGATTACAAACTATCTGGCCATAAAAATGCTTTTTCATCCAAAGAAGCCTGTTAATCTTGGTTTATTTTCGCTACAGGGAGTTTTCCCAAAACGTCAAAATGCACTCGGGCAAAAGTTGGGTAAAGTCGTCGCCGAGGAACTCATTTCAACCGAGGAAATCCTAGAAAAAGTCACAGCGCAGACCAAGGGTGATGAGATTAGACAAATCATGGAAGCAAAAATCGAATCGGGTCTTGGAAAGTTAATAGCAGGAATCCCAATGGCCAGCATGTTTGTCGATGAATCCCTCATCAATAAGGCAAAAAGCTTGATTTTCGAAGAGTTTGGAGACGGTTTGGAGGAATGGGTGGGAACCCTCCAAGACAAGCTCAAGGAAAAGCTTGATATACGTGAGATCGTACAGGAAAAAGTTTCAAGATTTTCCTCTGATAAACTGGAAGAAGTACTATTTGAAATCCTACGCAAGGAGTTCAAATTCATTGAGTTGGCAGGGGCTGTACTTGGATTCCTTATTGGCTGTATACAGATTGCCATTCTGACCGTTGGAACCTGAGTTGCCCCAGCAAAATAAGCGACTACTCATATTCCTTTAACTGGTCGAGAATAGAAAGGTCGTTGGCGTGGTTTACCGCGTTGTCGTAGGAAATGACGCCTTCGGCATAAAGATCAACCAGATGCTGCTCCATGGTCTGCATACCCTCTTTCTTCTGGGTTTCCAGCATGGAGTAGACTTGAGCAAGGTTCTGCGTACGGATTACATTACCCAAACCGGATGTATTTCGGAGGACTTCCATTGCAACGACGCGACCCTGGCCATCCTCCCTTGGAATCAGTTTCTGACTGATAACCGCACCGATGCTGAAGGATAGCTGAAGTGCCAGGCCTTTGGCTTGTTCAGCAGGAAACATGTCAACAATACGGCTGATAGCACCTTTGGTATCCCGTGTATGAAGGGTTGAAAAAACAAGGTGGCCTGTTTCTGCCGCACTTAAGGCAAGTCCAGCTGTTTCCTGATCACGCATTTCCCCGATGAAAATAATATCCGGATTTTCGCGCAATGCACTGCGAAGACCTGCAGAGAAGCTAGCAACATCATTACCTATTTCCCTTTGGGAAATCATGGACTCCTTACTCTCAAAAACAAACTCAATTGGGTCTTCGAGAGTTATAATTCGAGTCTTTCGCTCCTGATTTATATGCTCGATAAGACTGGCAATTGTAGTGGATTTGCCTGAGCCTGTGACACCGGTGACTAGGCAGAGTCCCTGCTTAAGACCGACAATGTCCTCCCAAACACTATCGTAGGGAAAGCCGACTTCTGAAATACTGGGTACGTGACTCGAAAGCATACGCATTACCATGGCCAATCCATCACGGTCGTGAAAGATGTTGATACGGAAGTTGACACCCCCTTCCTCCCAGGAAAACCCACAATCCAAATCCTTGACATCACCGGACTGGAGGAGCTGGCAGTTGCGCTCTGTTAGCAAAGGGAAAATCAACGCTTCAATAATTTCCTGCGTCAAGGGCTCGCCATGGGGGATGACTTCCATTTCATCGTCAAAACGGTAACTGAAGGGACGGCCCACCTTGACATGGACATCCGACATTCGTGACATATTGCCAACCATGTGTTCCTCGCTCGTAAACCAACGAAGGAGGTCCGCCATGCTAACATAATCGTCCCCAACCGGATAAACTTTGCTTTCAAGATCGTAATTTTGTTCCATGATAAAAATATCTTAATTGGTCCCCATAAGGCGATCCCCGTAGTCACCGAGCCCGGGGCGAATATATTTGCAGGTATCCAGTTCGCGATCTACCGCACCAAGAATCAAGGAAACATCAGAATGATCTTCGCTCATTTTCCTAACTCCTTCTGGTGCAGCAATGATGGAAACCGCCACCAAGCTTTTGGCGCCACGCGACTTGACTACATTGGCTGCCATTGCCAAGGACCCGCCCGTTGCAAGCATTGGGTCCAAAATAAAAACCTGCTTGCCGGCAAGCTCAGGTAGCTTGCAATAATAACTGTCCGCCTTCGCTGTCTGCTCGTTGCGCTCAAGTCCAACATGTCCAATTTCTGCGTCAGGAAAAAGCTCGAGAAATGCATCAACCATCCCCAGTCCTGCCCGAAGGATAGGGACAAGGACGACTTCCTGAGCAAGCGTACGGCAAACCGTGGACTCCAATGGGCTCTCAACTGGAGCCTCCCGCGTCGCAAGACACTTCCCTGCTTCTGCAGCTAGAAGCAAGCTAATCCTGCGACCGGCAGAACGAAATGCACCCGCAGGCGTTCTATGATCCCGAAGAACAGCCAGGCATTCATCTGACAGGGGATTCTGGAGAACCATCAATTCCATGGATAAAATACTACAACAACTCTTTTTGCTGTTTCCGTTCCATGGCCTTCATAATTAACTCCTCGGCATTGGGGAACGTTTCGCCGAAATTGGACATGGAAGACAACCAACGGTAAAGGGTCTCCTGATCTGAGGATGGCATTACAGGTGGTTCCTTTAAAACCTTGTCAAATGCCCCTATGACGGCTTTCGCGAATTCGTGAACCATCGCTGTTGATGCAGCGTGAGAATCTTCTGATAACTCAGCACGCTTGCGCTTATAAACGGACAACGCATCGAAAAGCAAAACCTCCGTACGCGGAAAAAAACTCGTCATCAAGTTCCAAGGAAAATGCTCCTGGTCACCACCACCCCGGAAATCAGTACGTAAAAGAACAGATGGGATATCTGCAAACTTAGCAAAAAGATACTCCACTACCGTGCCTGAATCCAGTTCAGGGCCATCATAATTAAAAACACCGAGGTCCGACTCCAGTAAGGTTAGTATATCCTGGTCTCGAATGTGATGAGGCGTGACTTCGCGTTGCTCCAAATCCTGCGGCAGGTTCGTCTTGTAGCGACCAGCGGATAATTTCTGAATCGCGTCTGCCAACACTACGTTACCCGACAGATGTTTAAAGTCAAAAAGCTCCCCGGCAAAATAGTATGAAAAGGTTGGTTCTACGCTCATGATTTCTGGATTTGTAAAATTCTCCTATGGACAGTATAAAGTTAATCACTAGTTAATTTTTAGTGATCTCATAACATTTCACAACAGCGATCGCCGCAACCCAAAAAAGGAAAAGCCAATGGAACCTGAAATCATCATCATAGGTAGCTATGTCCAAGACTTGACTTGGAATACACCAAACTTTCCCTCAGCCGGCGAAACAGTTATTGGAACCTTCCTGACCGGACCAGGAGGCAAAGGATCAAATCAAGCAATTGCTGCAGGTCGCGCAGGTGCCCGAATTCTTTATGCAGGTGCAGTCGGGCCGGATGCTTTCGCCTCGGTTGCCAAGAAATTTTACGATGATGAAGGCTTTCCATGTCGCCTCATAGAGAAACCTGGATATTCTTCAGGTACAGCAGCAATCCTTGTTGATGAGGAAGGTCAGAACCAAATCATCGTCGCTCTTGGTGCCAACGGTGTCCTTCACAGGGAAGATGTTCCTACTGATCTCATTACAAAAGCAAAGATTCTCGTTTGCCAACTCGAAGCCAACCTGAATGCCACCGATTATTTTATGCAGACGGCCCATCAAGCTGGAGTAACCACCATCTTGAACCCGGCACCCATGCGACCGGATTTTGACCCCGAAATCCTTAAGAATGTAGATATTTTGGTCCCAAATGAGACTGAGTTTGCATCGATTGTTGAACGCTTGAACCTCGGTGACCCCAACAAAGACCCACTTGATTACGATAAAGAAGAACTCGATAGCCTCCGCCTGCAACTGGGGTTAAAAACACTGATTATAACCCTTGGGGAACGCGGAAGCATCGTCTGTGAAAACAGTGTTTTCGAAACCGTTCCAATTCTCAAAAATATAACTGCAATAGATACAACAGGTGCAGGAGATGCCTTCGTTGGTGGTTTCGCGGCAGGGCTCCTTTGCCATGAAGCGAATACCGTCAAGGCGGCTATTTTCGGCAATGCGGTTGCCGGGCTCTCTGTTACGAAACCGGGTACTGCCCCATCAATGCCTAAACTTGAGGACATCAAGGCCGTAATAAACTGAGACTGGACGGCCAATCTTGTTCCACTGTAATTACTCCAGAATGCTGTCGGTCAATTATTGGTATGTTTTGACGTTACATTCAGGATGAACTAGAGTCCGTTTACCACATTACGTATTGCCTCACCAAGGATGGCGCGACGGCAATTTTCACTCCCCTTGATACGCATATCATCCATGCCCTCCTCACTGTAAAAGGCACCATGCGGATTCAAAATAAGGCGGCTAAAAGCGGGATGAGAGGGGTCTCGCCATGCCTTTAGGAAAGCTGAGTCTGGTGGAGGTGGTTCCTTAGGCAACACATCTATAGCAGCGCCAGCAAGGTGGCCACAGGCAAGGGCATCAATAATAGCGTTAGGGTCTGTAATTGTGCCACGAGCCGTATTTATCAAAAAAGCTCCCTTTGGGAGAAGTGAAATGGCATCAGCATTGAGTAGATTCTGAGTCTCTGTTGACCCCGGAGTGTGAAGGCTTAGAATATGGGAAATGCACAAAAGTTCATCCAGGGATTCCATGCGTCGTATGCCAAGTGATTTGTCTATTCCATCCGCGATATAGGGATCGAAAAATGCCACATTCATACCGAGTGATTTTGCTCGGAGAGCAACCGCACCCCCGATGCGACCCAAACCAACAATTCCAAATGTACGATCACGTAATCGGGCTAGTGGAACAGCTGCGTGATGTGTCCAGTTTCGTTCTTCACGCTGAAGGCGAATATTATGAAGGTGAATGCCCCTCGCAAGGGCTAAGGCCATGCCAATGGCAGAGTCAGCAACCTCCTCTGTCCCATAGTCTGGAACATTGGCCACGGGGATCCCGCGTGCAAATGCTGCGTCTATGTCAATATTGTCATACCCGACACCACAACGGATAATAAGCTTACAGTTACGTAAGCTATTGATGAGAGGCTTCGACATCTCAACGCAGTGGTACATCATTATTGCAGTTGCATCCTCTATTTGGCCGGGCAACTCAGTTTCATTCGGAACATCCAACGCAACAACCTCCGCAATATCTCCAAGAATTCGTCGCTCAATCTCACAGGGTTCCGCAATAAAGTCGGTAACATAAACTCTGGGCTTGTCAGTCATAATATCACTCAAGTCCTCGGGGTTTCAAATCTTAATTCATCAAGCCAAAGTAATGCCCCAATCGTTACTTCCTTAAGTAGTTCTGAAATCAAAAGTCCATCAAAGGCCACAGGAATACCCACCGCTTGACGGCCGATTTCCAGATGGAAGTTGCCAGAGAACATCATCAATTTCTCCCCCGCCAATGGCTTCAAGATTCATCCTATGATTGAATCAAGTAAATAAAGACCCCAATTAATCAGGGTAGCAATGGAGGTGGTGTCGTTTGCGGTTCAGGATCATGGGCAATTTCCAAACCTGGGACCGCTGCTTTTAATGCCGCAATTTTTTCCAGACTAACGAAAGCACCATGAAGGTTTAAGCGTTTTAGGTTTTTTAAGGAATGTAAAGGCGTAACATCTTGAATCATCGTGTTGGCTAGATAAAGTTCTTCAAGCGAGGATAGGGCTTCAAGACCGACAAGAGATCGAATCATTGTGTTCGAAAGCTGTAGGGTCTGGAGCGTAGTAATTTTACCGATGGGGGATGCCTCCGTTATCGGATTATCTGAAATAGCCAGATGCTTTAAGTTTTTTAATTCAGCCAATCCCGACAAGGATTTAATCTGATTCCCTCCTGCAGAAAGACTGGTAAGATTTGGGATTTTTCCCAATGCAGTCACATCAGCAACTTGGTTGGAGCTGATGTCCACCTGCGTGAGATATTCCAGTCCCGCCAATGGAGTGACACTTGAAATCTGGTTTTGACCGAGACTTAAGGTTTCAAGGTTCGGGAGTCTCTCAAGACCAGAAAGATCATCAATTTTCTTTTGCTGTAGGTCCAATGAGGTGAAGACCTCCAATTCTTCTGATGTAAGTTGGCCGAATGGCTTTCCTACACGATCTTTAAGCATCTGGCCAATGGTGCTATTGGCAAAAATCCGGGGCGGAGAAAGCGATGATGAAGGAGTCTGATTGGTGGAAGACGGTTCAATTGGCCTGTGTTTAGGCGCAACCACTTCATCAGGCGGCGGAATAGAGTCCGAACTTGTGGGTTGTAGCGGTTCTTGGGCTGAAGTGTCGGGGGCTTTTTCACAGTTGGTAGTAAGGAATAGTACTGCAAGGCAAAGAGTTAATGACTGAAAATATTTCATTGATTAGGTATCCTCGGTCTTGGGCTTGGATTTATTAAGCGAGAGGTTGAAGGGAGGCTGGGAATAGCCCAAAGGCTGAAAGTAATTATTTGGAGTGGAGTTACCGTCTTTCAAACTTTTCCTTGATTCAGGGACAGGCAATTTTTCATCCAACTTTTTGTTAATGTTGGTATCGCCCTGCTGGGGGGTAGTGGACACGATGCTTATTTCTATATTGGTGGGCCGTGCAGGATTCGAACCTGCAACCAAGGGATTATGAGTCCCCTGCTCTAACCATTGAGCTAACGGCCCAATTTTATTCTAGCGTGTAGGGTTAAAAATATATTTCAATAAACCATGTTAGCGTCAAAAGCAATTTCTGTTTGGTTACAGATGCTTATTTGGGCAAGCCTCTTTTATGGTTGTGAACAATATAAAGAAAAAAATGGGATTGAGCCTTCACATAATGAAGTCAATTTTCTCCATATGGAATTCAAAGAAGATGGTTTATGGCACAATCGAGACTCGGGATTACCATTTACAGGCATTGCCGTTCGCTATCATAAAAATGGAAGAAAAGCATGGAGCACTAGATTACAGGATGGTAAAGCCATCGGACGGGTTAAAGAATGGGACGAGGATGGAAATACCACTTGGCCCGGTAAGTAGATTTTCAAAACCAAACAGGAATGAAGAGAAACAAAGGTTAACTTAAAAGAGTATTAACCGTGGTCCCAGAAGTAAGGGCATTGGAAAATAATGAAGCCCCGGTTTCAGTAGCAAGATTGGCAATGGTAAAATCAGTCGTTGCTTTTGCCCAGTCCAAATCCATGACCGCACTATATTCCAATGCATAGTTGGAATGATTCACTTTCATCAAGTCAAAGGAAGCTTCAACCCTTGACTGCTGGGCACCGTTCGTGGCCCGAAGGTTGGCTACATTTTGGAGGGAGTCTGTAATATTCGTCATTGTAACATCAGCCAGATTTGCCTGAGAAGTAATGTCAGAAACGGAGGACACAATGTTGGCTTGTGAAATCTCAAAGCTGACAGTGCCACTTTCATTCCCCATGACAGCCAGACTGCCGGTTGGGTCACTAAACATCTGCACGCCGTTAAAAGATTCAGTGTTTAAATTGCTTAATTGTTTGCTCAGCTCGGTAAACTCAGTCTGGAAGGCCCCGGTCACATCGCCAAAGACACCTTCGGACATGGTCTTAAGCTGACCAATCCGGTCAATGATCTCACTCGCCGACTGCAAGATACCATCCTGAGTCTGGAGAAATGAATTGGTCGTGGCAAGGTTGTTGACAACTACGGAAGAACGACTGATGGCGGCATCCAACTTGGTTGAAACTGCCAATCCTCCAGGATCTATCCAAGAGCTGAAAACCCGATTACCAGATGAAAGCTGTTGTAGGAAAAAACTTTGCTGGCTCTGGTTCGCCCCAATAGGGTCAATGAGGTAATTATATGTGGCCATGTTGCGTACATAGCATTAATTATGCCATTTTCAGCATTGAATCAGGTGTACAAAGAACGCAATGAGACCTCAAAAAAACCAATTCACACCTGCCCGAAATATTTGACCTGAAACAGCATAGGGATTCCCATTGTAATCCCGCATGTCCTCCAGTTTTTCGTTAAAAATGTCTTCCACGCGCAGAAAAAAACTAGCATTATCTGATAATTGATAACGGACAGAGGCCTCCCAGTTTGCGCCTGAAGGAGATGGATTACGCTCGGAATTATTGAAGGTCTTCCAGGTCAAGGGGTCTGAATACGTGTTAAAGAGAACAGACCGATGCCTCACTCCGAGAAAAACCTGATATTTTTTCCCGGAAGGCATCCAAAAAAGACGAATGGCGACCTGGTCCTCTGGTCGAAAATCAAGTTGCTTCCCAGTAGAAAGATCCTTGGTTTTGAGATGAGTCCAATCAAACAGGAGCTTCCAATGCGCTCCAGGTGACCAAACAAACGAAGTCTCTATTCCACCAGTCTCGACCTCACTTACATTGATGACCCTGAATGCGGAATTCCAACTGAATAAATTATTAATATCATTTTGGAAAAAGGTAACTCCGAGTGTGGCACGTTTACCCAAAAACCGATGCTCAATACCGATATCGTATCCAATACTCTGTTCCGGGCGCAGAGTTTTACGATCCTGTGCATAAGCCAGATAATAGACATCAGGTGCATAGAAACCAGTACCCGCGCTACCTGTCAGGTGCATAGATTCAGACAATCGGTAGTTGGTGGCAATCCGCCAAGTGCCCTCAGTTCCGTGCACGCTATTATCATCAACACGGGCGCCGAGGTCCAAGGTTAGTTCACTACCGACAGATTTACGCATTTGACCATAAACAGCAGTGGTGCTCAGAGCATCATTGATAACAGTGCTTGGCCCGAATCCGTAATCTAGCTCCTGCTGGCCCTTTTCAGCCAAGTATTCGATACCACCAAGAATATGCAAATCATCTCCAAAAACATGAGTGTGCTGCCACTCTACTTTCCGGGCCTGACTGGCAAAATACTCCGTGCCGAATGCCACATTATCTCGTTGTAAATCTTTGTAAGTCAAGGCGACCCTGTCTGATGCATTTTCATCATCGACCTTGCGGTCCATTCGCAACTGGTAGAAGGCATCCATTTGGTCGGATAGAAAGTTCGCCACATCAGTGGTTGCCGCATTATCAAAATGAGTTTCAGTATCTATAAGCCGGGTGGAAAACTGAAGATCCACCTGAGTGGACAGTTCATAATCCAGAGAAAAACTGGTGGATGTATTCGTATAGGAATCACTCTCCAGACCATTGGTCACCACTGAAAATCCATTGGATTCATAAACGGATGAATTAAGTGCATAGCCAATGCGACCCTTTCGCCCACGCGAACTAAAGCTACCTGTAAATGTATCATGGCTGCCAATGGAAAACGTCAAATCACCATCTGGTTGCTCCCCTGATGGGCTGGACACTATATTGATCACTCCACCGATGGCATCTGCTCCGTAAAGAGTACTAAGGGGCCCACGGATAATTTCTACGCGTTCTATATCCCCTGTCTGCAAATGAACGATATCAAACCCATCGGCGCTATTTGTATTACGCATCTCAACACCATCCAGCAGAATAAGCGTGTGCCTTGATTCTGCACCGCGCAAATAAAGCCTGGATTCCTGACCAGGGCCACCTGTGCGAGCAATACTGACCCCGGGGCTCCAACGAAGAACGTCCTGCAGGAACAAACCCCCCATGAGTTGTATCTCATCCCGTTCAAAAAGGGTGATGCTACTCCCAAGATTAATCGGGGCTCCCTCTAGACGATGGGCCACCGTGACACGCTCAGGAAGTGCATCATGGGCAATGAGTAAACGATAAGTGAAAAAGCCCACCGTCAAAAGCAAACTAGGTTTAATCATGGACGGAAGGAACCAGTTTATTGACAATTGATTGTCAATAAGCAAGTAACGGAAAACTATGGAGCACAATCAGGGCAATGCCCGTAAAAAACAACTTCCTGTCCTTCTATTAAAAAATTCCGGGGGGGATCATAAGGAACATCTGGAGCTTCATGATCAAAATAAAAAACCTGACGGCACTCTCGACAAACAAAGTGGGGTAGAGATTTTCCTGTTGGTAATTCAAAGAGAGGAGGTTGGCCGGGATATTCAACTCGAACAAGTCTTCCCTCACCAACCATTTCCCGGATGTTACGATAAATGGTTGTTAACCCTAGGGTGGGTACTTGTTTCTTGCCGTACTCAAGGATTTCAGAAGGACGTAAAGGGCGACATGCCTGTGCAATTGCATGAATGATGGCACGCCTCTGGCGGGTATTTCGAACCATGAATATGCATTCAAAAAGGAATGGATTGGCAAGGCGACTTAATTTTGATGATAAATAATGATCTTGTGATTTCCCAGTTGACTCGAGGTTGGAAGTCCAAAGGTTCGCCAAATGTTCACCTACCTGAAACCGCTTTGCCCCAGCAATAGATTTGCCGGGATTCTTTCACTGACTGCGATCATGATCGCCTCTCCGACACTTGCCCAAGAAGGCGACGAAACACCTGAAAAGGAAGTTTTTGAAGCGATTGGCGTGATGTTTGCGCAAGGTTCCGGCCTCAACCGCATGGATTTTTCCCCAGCGGAGATGGAGCTTATAGTAGAAGGCATCCGGAAAGGTATGCAACTAAAGGAAATGCCAGCCAGCATACAGAAATTACAGCCGAAAATCCAAGGTATCATGCGTGCTAAAATGGAAGTTGCACGGAAAGCCGAGACAGCAAAAGGGGCAAAGGCGTCGATCATCAATAAGGCAAAAGCGGTGAAGTTTTTTGCTTCCTTGGAAAAACAGGACGGCATTCAAAAAGACACTACGGGCTTTTATTTTGAAATATTAAAGGAAGGTACAGGCGCCAAACCCTCAATGGATGACACAGTGCGTCTTCACTACCACGGTACTCTGATTGATGGAACAGTCTTTGACAGTTCTGTTGACCGCGGACAGCCAGCAAGCTTTCCCATGAAAGGAGTAATCAAAGGCTTTTCAGGTGGACTGACCAAGGTTAAGGTAGGCGGAAAGGTTCGCATCTACATTCCAAGTGAACTCGGCTACGGCGATAATCCTCGACCTGGTGGCAAGATAAAACCTGGTGACGCACTTATTTTTGAGTGTGAACTACTTGAGATTGTCAAAAAATAATGTGAACGAGGACGCCTCTAAAACGTATACAACGTTGTCCTAGATTAAGAATATTCCACCGGCACCAGACAGGTTAGCTTTATGTAGGTCTGTCACTCGCCATTTAGGGAGATGATGATACGGCGGTTGTGGGGATGCACACGGTGCTCCCACAGAAAGATACCCTGCCAAGTGCCGAGGCATAGTCGACCATGGGAAAAAGGGATGACCTCCGTGGTCCGGGTGAGCGCCATCTTGATGTGGCTGGGCATATCATCCGGACCTTCATGCGTATGTATAAACTTTGGATAGTCATCCGGAACAAGATCATCCATGAAGACTTCGAGGTCACGTCGGGCTGAAGGGTCAGCATTTTCCATTATAACAAGACTACAACTGGTATGCTGAACAAAAACGGATACCGTGCCCGTTCCCAGACAACTTTTGGCTAAGACATCCTGAACCTCAGCAGTGATTTCAATGGTTCCTTTTCCGGAAGTGGAAATAGAAAGGGTTTCCTGGTAAATTGGCACCTTGAATTCCAGAAATAAATAAAAAAACTAGGAAGGATTCACCATGGTTGATGGATCAAGAGCTTGATCCAACGATTTTTCGTCAAGGAGTTCGAGTTCAAGTACAACTTCCTTCAAGGTTTTCCCCTCTGCATGAGCCTGCTTTGCAACCTTGGCCGCATTGTCATAGCCGATGTAGGGATTAAGGGCAGTAACTAGCATGAGGGATTGCTCTACAAGTTCCCTGCAACGTGTGGTATTGGCTTCGATTCCAGCAACACAACGATCTGCGAAGGTTCGGGTACTGTTCGATAGACATTCTATCGACTCGTGCAAACAATGGGCGAGAAGAGGGAGGGTGACGTTCAGCTCAAAATGGCCATCACGGCCACAAATAGCAACAGACTGGGAAAGACCCTGAACGTAGATGCAAGCCTGGACCAGCATCTCGCTCATGACAGGATTAACCTTGCCAGGCATGATTGATGAACCGGGTTGTGTGGAAGGCAAGCTGATCTCGGAAATCCCCGTTCTGGGTCCGGAGCCAAGAAGTCTTATGTCATTGGCGATCTTGGTTAAAGCAGCGGCAACGGCAGTGAGGTGACCGGCAACCTCAACGCAATCATCGCGTGCACCTTGAGCCTCGAAGTGATTTTCAGCCTCCCGAAAATTAAGACCGGTCTTTTCCGCAAGGTTTTTGCAGACAGTATTTCCAAACTCAGGGTGGGTGTTTATCCCCGTGCCAACGGCAGTTCCTCCGATTGCAAGCTCAAGAAGACAGTCAATAGCGCGTTTCACACGAGATGCACCCTTTCTCGCTTGGATGGCATATCCTGAAAACTCCTGGCCCAAGGTAAGGGGCGTGGCATCCATAAGGTGAGTGCGACCAATTTTAATAATATCATTAAAAGCCTGGGACTTGGCATGTAAAAGGTCCGCAAGATGATCGATCGATGGAAGAAGCTTTTCACGGAGAGCCAAGGCAACGCTAACATGCAATACCGTGGGGACTATATCATTGGACGATTGCCCCAAGTTGACATGGTCATTCGGATGAATGGGCTCCTTGGAACCTATGGGGTTTCCTGAAGCAAGGCTGGCCAAGTTGGCAATGACCTCATTGATATTCATGTTCGATGAGGTGCCAGAGCCCGTTTGAAAAACGTCTACCGGAAAATGTTGATCATGCGTTCCATTCTCAACCTCAAGGGACGCTGACTGTATAAGAGCCGACTGTTCCGCAGAGAGGCGGCCCAAGGTTTCATTGGCTGAAGCACAGGCCCATTTCACGGTTCCGAGTGCATGAATAAAGGCAGTCGGCATAGGATGCCCGCTGATGGGAAAGTTAAGGACTGCTCGTTGGGTGGAGGCTCCGAAAAGCGCATTATCCGGAACTTCCATTTCGCCCATGGAGTCTTTTTCGATTCTCATATAAGTGGGATGGAATTGGTGATTAAATTTTTAGGAATAGATGTGAACTTAGAAGGAGAGAAAAAGAGGTTAGGGAAAAGTTTCAACCCCACTTTACATGCTGCGTTGATACTATCTAATCAACAAAAGCCTAATTTCCAGAAGGCTTAGATAGTTGTTTGGGAGAAGTGTTAGAGGTTTGCTGCTTCATGCGCACAACAGGAACAGAGAACTCTATGTTCTTCCCAGCACGGTCGACAGTAAGTTTAAGAAACTGACCGACACGTGTAAAGAAAAGTGCATTTTGTAAATCTCCCAGTGTCTTGATTGGGCCCTGTATGGAAGATTTAATCCAATCATCCTTTTGAAGCCCGACATTTTTTGATGGAAGGTCTGGAAGGACATCAGTCACAATCAAGCCAAACCCACGAACAGGATCATGAAGTTGGGTAACCTTAAGGCCAATGGTGCCATATTCAGTCTTCCCTGAAAGAAGCAAGTCATCAAGGATACGCTTGGTAGCCCGGGAAGGAAAAACACATGTAGACTGAATTTCCTGAATAGAAGCTACATTGATGCCGATGAATTTGCCATCAAGTCCAAAGAGTGGTGATCCGCTATCGCCTGGCAAAGCACGAATATTTGTCCTAAGAATAGTAGTGGGAAACGTTCGCCGACCAATGGTATTTTCGTGCCCGGTAACCAATCCGAGTGACGGTGATGCAGAAAATTGAAGTGGGCAGGTCAAGGCAAGCGCCATGTACCCGACCTGAGGCAACGTAGGTGAATCATCAAGTTGGACGAATGTAGCATCCTTAGGAAGGTTTTTAATCTTCAACAGTGCGATATTTGAAACAAGATCCTTACCCACAACTTCAGCAGGAAATTCCCGGGATTCCTCGAACTGCACGAGAATCTTGTCCATTTGATAGATGAGTGATCCATTTGTGAGAACATGGCCATCTTTGCTAATGAAAAACCCTGAGCCTATGGTAAGTCGGAGATGAGGTTTACTTTCAGCAGGATTTAACTCTTCCCTCTGTGCCTTTATTCGCACAACAGCAGAGCTATGTTGTTTATGTACTGCTATTACCCTCTTTTGTAGATCAAGGAAATCTCCTTGGTCTGCTTGGATAAAGGAACCGAAGCTGATCAGGAAACAAAAAAAAAAGCCGCAGATGCCAACTTGATTGGAAAAAAAGTCCGCGACCAACTCATAACCCTAGAAAATCTGCTCCACCAAACTCCCAGTATTTACTACGATAGAAGCAATGAGGGGATTGGTTTCATAAATCTCATTAACCGCAGAATTCACCGTGATTTCCATCCCGGAAAATTCCTTGGATTCCATAGAGACAACTTCCGTTGCAGGAAGGTCTGCCTGATGAAAATCAATGGTACTGGCAAGTCCTACCTTGGGAATAGCGGTCTTCGGGGAGACAATAACCTTGGCAATTTCCTTATTGACGCCAACGGACTCATCAGAGTGCCAAAGTGGGGTCATGGAAATCAAAAGCGCTGCCACTGCACTCCCTGCAAGGGAAATGGGTAGAAGCTTTCGAACTGCAAACTCCCACGCACGACTAAATGAAGTGCGACGGTCAACAAGCGATGACATCATCTTTTGATGCAGTTGCTGATCAAATTCATCCCAAAACTCAGACACAGGCTTTTCCTGCTTTTTGAGCTCGAAAAGATCATTCAGCGTGAGCTGATCCTCCTGATTATTATTATTTCTCATTTGTGTATCTATCAAAGGCGAAGGTATTCCTTCATGTAGTTCTGTAACTCATTCTTGGCGTAGTGCAGTCGGGACCTTACTGTCCCCTCAGAGCAATTTAAAATTTCACCGATATCCTTGTGGCTAAGGCCTTCAATTTCAAAAAGAACTACGGTAGTCCTATGCTTAACAGACAATTTCTGAAGCGCTTCGTTCAATTTTTCCTGTAATTCGTGCAGCATAAGCTCTCGTCGAGAATGCTTTCTGGATGATAAAATCTCCGCAAGTTTGCCGCTTATGCCCTCTTCCTCGAAATTTTCCAGGCTAAAAAACTGCCTGTTACGATTCTTCTTGATGAAGCTGATGGTCGTATTGACCGCAATCCGATATAACCAGGTAAAGAAGGTGGACTTCTGTTGAAACCTATGGATGTTTTGAAATGCCTTAACGAACACATCCTGAGTTACATCATTGGCGTCTTCGCGGTTGGAGGTCATGTTGTAAACAACTGAAAAAACGCGGTCACGATAACGGAGCACCAAGGCACTGAAAGCATTGGTATGGCCTTCATTCACAAGCTCAATGAGTTGTGAATCCGTCGAATCCGCGTTCAGCGGTTTCCGGTTTGGCAATACCTCAGTATTAGTATTTTCAGTAGTATCCACGAGTCCGCAGTTGGTTGTTCCAACTAGTTTTAAAACAGGGGCATTCATAATCTATCAGGGGTTAAGGTTCAAGATAAAAGTGCTGTTGGAACAGGTTACGGGGGTGGGTTATTCATTGGAATGGGGCCTGCAGCCTTTCGTTCAAAATTCTGTAAAAAAATTGCCTGAGGCTAAATTCTTGCCATTCTGGAAGGTCTTTGCCTCCATGCTCGGCCTAAATTGTAAATTAAAGGATGAAGATAGATTCGCACCACCACTTCTGGAACTACGACCCGGTTGCATACAGCTGGATAGGTGACCACATGGCACAGTTACGCAATGATTTCACACCCGACAAGCTGTTGGCCGAAACTCAAAAAGCAGGGATAGACGGGGTCATTTCCGTGCAGGCCAGCCAAACTCTTGATGAAACTGATTTCCTAAACAATTACGCGAAGCAACACGATTTTATCAAGGGAGTTGTCGGATGGGTTCCATTTGCTGATCCAGATGTGGAAAAATACATCGAACGTTTTGCAGAGGAACCTAAAATAATAGGGATGCGTCATGTGGTACAGGATGAACCGGATGACGCCTTTATTCTTGGAAAAGCCTTCAATGAAGGAATCTCCCACCTAAAAAAACATGAATTGATCTATGACATCCTTATCTACGAACGCCAACTTGCCCCAACAATTGAGTTTGTAGACCAACACCCGGAACAGGTCTTCGTACTGGACCACATTGCCAAGCCTCGAATCGGGGATGGCTTGTTGTCTCCATGGAAAGAGCAGATCCATGAGTTGGCCAAGAGGGAAAATATATACTGCAAGCTTTCAGGTGTGGCCACAGAGGCAGATTGGTCAAAGTGGACAGAGGATCAACTTCTCCCCTATCTTGAGATTGCCCTGGAAGCATTTGGCCCCACCCGCATGATGTTTGGATCTGATTGGCCGGTTGCACTACTCGCCATTGAATACAGCCAATGGATCAGCATTGTGGATAAATTTGCCTCAGTACTCTCAGAATCCGAGAAAGCACTGCTTTGGGGTGAAGTCGCCGTACAGGCTTACGGGTTAAAAATTTAAATTTCCTTCAATCAACAACTTCATTTCTTTTTATGTCCAAGAAAGCAAAAACCGCCATAAACCCAACTCGCTCTGAAGATTACCCGGAATGGTATCAACAGGTAATTCGCGCAGCAGACCTTGCGGAAGTCTCTCCGGTACGTGGATGCATGGTTATAAAGCCATGGGGTTATGCACTCTGGGAAAACATCCAGTCCGAGCTGGATGCCAGGTTCAAGGCAACCGGACACAAGAATGCATATTTCCCTCTATTTATTCCGCTTCGTTTCATGCAACGTGAAGCGGAGCATGTGGAGGGCTTCGCCAAGGAATGCGCCGTGGTCACACACTCGAGGCTGGAGGCAGGAGAAGATGGCCAACTGACTCCGGCTGGACCACTTGAGGAACCCCTTATTGTCCGGCCAACATCAGAGACAATAATTGGCGAACTCTTTGCCAAGTGGGTCCAATCCTACCGCGATCTTCCCTTATTGATAAACCAATGGGCAAATGTAGTCCGGTGGGAAATGCGAACCCGACTTTTTCTCCGCACGGCAGAATTTCTTTGGCAGGAAGGTCACACGGTTCATGCCAGTAGCGAAGAAGCCATGGAGGAAACACGACTCATCCTCGATCTCTATGCCGATTTTGCAGAAAGCTACATGGCCATGCCTGTAATCAAGGGAGAGAAGACTGAGGGAGAACGCTTCCCGGGGGCATTGAATACCTATTCGATTGAAGCCATGATGCAGGATCGCAAGGCTTTGCAGGCCGGCACATCACATTTTCTTGGCCAAAATTTCTCAAAGGCCAGCAATATCCAATATCTCGATAAGGAGGGTCAAAAGCTACACGCATGGACAACCTCCTGGGGAGTATCGACCCGGCTTGTTGGTGGACTTATCATGAGTCATGCGGATGATAATGGCATGGTTTGTCCTCCAAGATTGGCTCCTGCCCACGTTGTCATCCTGCCAGTAACCCCGAAAGAAGAAACAAGAAACCAGGTCCTGGAGCATTGCGACAAGCTTGCCCGCGAAATCCGTGACCTGACATTTGATGGGAAACCCATACGTGTTGAATTCGATGATCGCGACCTACGTGGTGGTGAAAAGATGTGGCAATGGGTCAAGAAAGGCATTCCGCTAACGGTGGAAGTTGGCCCTCGCGACCTCGAAAGCGACTCTGTGTTCGTCGGGCGGAGGGACAATGGTCCCCAGGAACGCAAAGGTATGCCAAGAACGGAATTCATAAATTCAATGTCCTCTGTGCTTCAGGAAATTCAAGACAACCTGCACCAACGGGCAAAAGACTTTCGCGAGGCCAATACATGCAGTATCGACAACAAGGAAGACTTTTACGACTTCTTCACACCAAAAGATAAAGACACCAATGAAATCCATGGGGGCTTTGCCAAGGCCCACTGGGCGCATGACACAGAAGCCGAGGATCGCCTTCAGAAGGATCTGAAAGTCTCAATTCGTTGCATACCAGAAGAGCGTACGGGTGAACCGGGTACTTGCCCATTCACAGGCAAACCTAGTGAAGGACAAGTCGTTTTTGCCAAGGCATATTGACGCAATCTTTCAGTTCCTTGGGCCTTGATACTAATTTTAAGGCAACTGCATCCAAGCCTCGCTGCCAAAAGAATAGAACCACGGGCTACCTGCTTCAGTTTCCTCAAAATACAACCATCCATAATTCTGACTGTAAAGATATGGAAATACAGGAGACTCTCCCGAAATAGTTGTCCAGCACCAACCTAGGTCAGGTCTATGCAACCAGATGGAAGAGGCCGGCTGTTCGTAGGGAATAAAAATCCACCCGAGGCCATCCGACGCAGGGGTTTCGCCCTGATGGTATATCCAGCCCGTCGTCAGCTGCCGGGCCAGAAAGAAGCCAAATTTTTTTAGAGAGTACCAGTCGCCTCCCGAATCTTTTGCACCGGAGGCCCAATGATTGAAATAGGCATCTGAAAGAACTTTACCCGGAAACCTTGCCCTATATTCAGATAATGAGAGGATATATTGGATTTGCTCTTTTATTGAACCCATCCTCAATAATGAAGACATTTCATCTGGATTGGGATTATTTCTAGCCATGGAAACCCACAAAGCATGTACTTTCATGGTATCAGCCATGGTGTTGTTGGGTGGAAAAGTTATTTCCAAGGTTTTGGTATAGGTAAGGTCTCTGTAAGTAGCGATTTCGTTGTCAGCAACCAATGCCTGTACTGCATCAATACGAACTCTGTCAGAAAGGCCCTCGTTAAGGTACAGCTGACCCAAGCTATCATAATCATCCTTTCCTTTTTGCTTAAGGTAAGGAGTCTCCATCAAAGACTGAATCCGAAAAACCTGAGGGCCATCGGGAGCCACCCCAAAATATTTTCTTCGAAACATGTCAGAGGCAACCAAGTCAAAGTCCCAATAATTATAAGTGAAAATTGATAACTGGTTCTCCAGAAAGTAATAATAACGGGTTACCGTATCAAGTCCCGGTCTAGGCATTCCCACCCTGCCTGTTACAGGAACAACAACTCCCCAGGTACGAGCAAGACCTGTTGGACCTATAAATCCGGCTGCTGGTGGCCCAGCAACAATACCACCTGTAGGGGATTCTGAAGGATCCGTAAAACGCAAGCCCGGTGAACTAAGCCGCCACTCTGGTGGGCCATTGCCCTGCCCTAGGCCGTTGTTGTTGTTGTTATTGTTATTGTTGCCACCTTGTTGATTCGGCGGTGCAACGGGTATAGAATCAGGAATTAAGGTTGCTTCCTGAGTCAGACCATCCACCGAACGTTGACCGTAGAGAAAAGTATTAAAAACGACTCCATCACGGTCCGGCCAAATCCCGGTAAGGAGATATTGGGTTGCAGAAGAGTACTGCACTGCAAGGCTCCGCTGTTTGTCGAGAACTTCTGCAACAAAGTCCTCGCGGGTCATGTATCCCTTGTCTAGTTTGGACTGAAAAGTGGATAGAGAATTGGCATCTGGATTTTCAATAGTTAAATCTCGGTAGACAGATACAATAAAATCCCGATTGGCGTCACTGGTTGGGCTACCAGTTGAGCCCACCTCCCAAGGTTGTAAGCCAGCAGTTGCAGTAAGCAGTGGGTTTTCTATCACACGAACGGTGATAATGTCGGAGTTTCTCATCATCCGGCTATCTCTTGCAACAGCACGTATTTCGTAATGACCTTCCCCGGGAAAAACGAATGGGACACGATAGGGGAAGGCATTATCTGCACCGACAAAGTCATCGTTAACAAAGAACTCGACCTGTGTAATTAACATGGATGGCGTCTGTGGGTTAGGCGCGGCCTTGGCAGATAATGTGACCGCACGGCCTGTCGTTCCCATGACAAACTCCATGGTATCCAGTGGCGATGTAATCTCAACTACCGGCAAGGCGCCCTGAAACCCCTCATAACCATTCGGATAGATACCATCTGTAACAGTGATGGTTCGTGAGTCAGATAGTGCAGTATTACCGTAGACATCAGTTGCCTCAGCAATAAATTTAATCTGACCAAGAGAATTCGGGGTGAAGGTAAATTGATAGGGAAAGCTACCATCAGCACCTACAATTGTAGAATTGGCGAAGAGCCTTACTTGCGCGATTGAACCGTTGCCCTCTGAGTCTCCAGGCTCAGCTCGGACCTCAATTGCAATAGGCTCGGTGGTAATGTTGGTATCGCCATCAATGGAACCTGCACCACCCGGGGTTAAATCCGATAGGAAATTAAAAGTGGCTCCTTGAATTGGAGAAGTGATCCAAAGTTTGGGAATGACATCCCCACTACTGCCACTACCTGTCCCGGTGCCATTACCTGTCCCGGTGCCACTGGGGGGTACGATACTTATCAATACCGGTGAACTCGTCGTAACATTATGGTCATCATCATAAGTTAGAGCAAACATCTCATGGATACCCTCATCATTGATGTTGGGACTCCAATAAATCGGCGCATTTTGGTTATCAGTTGATATTCCACCAGAGCCAGAAAGAGGAAAAATATCACCATTTGCATTGGTGGCAATGTTAGATAAGATGGCATTTGCACCAGCGGTTGGCTGAAATATCATTTGTCCGTCAATATAATATTCAGTGCGTATAATTTTACCTCTAGAACCAGGAGATCCATCCTGACCGACATCTGAACCCTCCGCAAAAATTTTAATCCGTTCTCCAAAATTTACCACACCAGAAGCTTGAGAAAGATTGAAAGCCCGGACATCCCGGACAACAACCGAAGGACTTGCGACAAATGCAACAACCCTAGCGCCAGTACCATGACCGGTGCTATCAACTATTTCAATAACTGGAGGCGCAGGGTAGGCAACGATGTCAACATTTGTAAATAAACCCTCTGTTTCAAGATTGGGATAAACTTCAATCCCTGCCGCCGAAACACTTAAAATCGTATATTTAGAATCATTACCCTGCGCCCCATTAACAACAAGTGTATCGTACAAGAGAGCATTATTAAGGGTATTCTTTTCAGCAATTTCCGTTATAAACTGTAACCACTTAGGGTCACTGGCATTCGAGGAATTAATGTAATTTCCATTTAAGCTGAATGACAAGCTGGCGCTATCATCAGGATATGGATACGGTTTGTCATAGCCAGCTCCGTATTTAACCGGCGTAATTTCCGTAATTGATCCGTTGTAGTTTACCTCTACCTCGGCCTCTGCTTTGTTGGTGCCAACTCCTTCAATGAGAACTGTTATCAATGAAGGGTCTAATGGATATTCAATGCCCGGATTAATGACACTGTAGGTAGTAATGGCTCCATCAAGAAAACCTGATCCTTTTGTTGCAATATTGACTTCAGCAATTCCTCCATTTTTATCTAGGGTTGCCGTGGCAAGAGGATTTGAATGTCCACCCTCAATTATTACCTTGGCTCCCCCTTCCTCCTGAGAAAAACCATACCCCGCATCACGAACTAGGAATTCAGATACTTTCTGGTTATGAACCCGGGCAAAGGCAAGGGCACCCTTTCCAGAACCTACAATATTCACCTTGGGGGTCCTGGTATATCCGTTTCCTCCGTCGATTAAATTGATTCCCCGAATTTCGCCATTCTGAAAGGAGTCAACCTCTGCGATTGCGTGGTGACGAAGACCGGTTATGAAAACTTCGATTTCTCCATTTGGATCAAAACCGGAGCCTTCTCTGAATGGAATGGTTTCGATGGATTCCAGTTGACCGGCGGTATTAATTTGTACTGCAAATTCGGGTGGGGTAAAAGGAGCAATCATTTCCACCACAGGCGGATCAACACCACTCGTTACAACCACCTGTACCATGGGGGACACAGATGCATTTCGTACGTTATCCCAAGCAATCGCCTGCAAAGTGTAAACACCTGGTGAACCTGGGGACCATTCAACACCAAATGGATACTTTTCAGGACTTATTGAAGGAACCCGTAATACTTTGTTCCCGTAGGTGATGTTATTAATGTAAAACTGCACACTTTCCAAATCACCATCAGGATCACTTGCATTGGTAAGGAGGCGTATTTTGGAGGCGGAAGTCAGGGTCATACCGCTTGGAGGAAACAACCATTGAATTTGAGGCGGGTTCAATCCATTACTGGGCATGACGATGACACTCACACCTGAAGAAACCATGGAACCAACCATACCTGGTCCACCAGGACCTATCGCAGGAAGGGTATAAGTTACTTCTGCATTGAAGATGTGGCTACCTGGCGGCGCCAACGAGTATCCTCCAGGTAGATCAAATATGCTTGGGTCATTCGGGTCCTGAACTCCGGTTCCGATTGTCTGCCCATCCATTTTAAAAATTACAGAAACGGCCCATGAAGGATCAATTGCACCTATCATTTTTGCCTTAAGGAATATTGGGGACCCCTCTGAAATATCCAAGCCGTCACGTGGAGACAGAAGCTCTATTTCGGGGAGGGTTATCGTGCTGATATCAGCCGTGACAATGATGCTTGCTGATGTTGTCTCGTAGCCATCCAGATCGGTTGCCCTCGCTCTGATATTATAGGTGCCAGGTGTATCAAATGTATATGTGGTTGAATAAGGCTCCGCATCATCCACGGCAACGATTTCCCCATTCACGAAAAAATCAACTTTCGTGATACCGGCTGTGGCTGCTGATGTACCAAGAGGATCTGAAGCAAAAGCATTAACAAATATTGTGGTACCAGTAAAAAAGGTATCCCCATTATTGGGTTCTGTAATGACCACGCTGGGTGGGTATAATTCAGGAATTGTAGTGGGAACATTTATGTTTTGATCATAAAGAAAGATATCACGGTAGAAATTACTATCCAGAGGGTACATATTGGAACGGCTGAAACGTAAACCGCCCGTATTTTCGGAATCTGTGGAAAATGCGACAAAGCGACTATCGGCACTAATGGATGGATTGCGACTGGATGCGGAGGAAGGCCTATTTAACAAGCCACGCGTTTCGAGACCGAAGCGGTTTACGCTGATGACCTCGGTCTTGACACCGGATAGAGCAACCTCGTCAAAAATATCATTTCCATCAAAATCACGGTCGTGCAGAAAAACATCAGAGAAGCCATTTTTCAGTGGGGAAAGGTGCGTGATGTTATCAGCATGAGAGCGAAATGCAATGAATCGTCCTGAGCGATCAATTGTTGGATCAAGATTACCAGCAGCGACATTAATGGCGTTGAGACTGTCCTCTAACTCAACATCTATAGCCTCATTGCCACCTGAAGAAATATTAACACGGACTGTTTGAGGTTGTTCCCCATCGCGAATGGAGCGCACGAAAATATCAGGTACACCATTTGAATCAACCATCCTAAAATCAAGATTGTCCGCCTCGGAAACAAAGGCAATCTCACTGCCATCACCGTTGACCGAGGCATCATAACTATCGCTGTTTCCAGGATCGCCAGAAGCACTCAAGCTTAGTAGTTCAAGTGAATCACGGATTTCAGCATCCGAGGGAGACTTCCCGTAAACTCCTTTCGGTAGGCCAGTATTTGATTTCAACGCAAAGTCATCAAATAAACGGCGCCGATAGATTTGCTGAAACTTGGAAGGCTCATCAAGAGAGTGTTGCAAGTTCTGTGCAATTGACCCAAAGCCAATCCACTTCGCATCAAAACTTATATCGGGAGCATAGCTGTTACTGTCAGCGATAGAACCGTTGGTTGAAGTTGATACAAGGTAGGTGCGGACATTGTCCACCCTGTCAAAACGGTTAAGATCACCATCAACCCCGCGATCATGAACATAAATATAACTTACTTGGCTTCCCCCTTTTGGAAACTTGCCATCAAAATCATGATCAAGATTTGTTGCGTAGGACTGAAAGGCAATAAACCGACCATCCTCGGAAATTGAGGGCGTGAATGAGGATCCATTGGCTTCAAGTGTATAGGTGATGTCGCTACCTGTTGGCGTCTCAATACGTTTTGTGATACGGGTGGTTTCGCCACTAATAATATCATGGAGAAAAATATCTGAAAAGCCACCGACATCTCCATCAACCAGATTGGAAGCCAATGATGAAAATGTAACAAATCGTCCATCCACACTAATATCCGGGTCGCTGGAGTCACGATTTGCCTGCACTCCGCTGGAGCTCATACTCGCTAATTGTATAGTACCTGTGTCTCGATTACGAATGAACACATCAGCAAGATTGTTATTATCTGAACCTGTAGTTAATAAATTGCTGGCACGAGAGACAAAGGCGATGCGCGCACCATCCCCGCTGACAGAAGGTTCATCACTGTATTCATTGGCAGAGGCAACCTGTTGACCGTTCCCGTCAGTACGTTCACTGACCGGATGCGTACTAGGTGAATTGGTTGGCCGAATGTGAATTCGCGCAGTGGCAGAGCTCATCAGGATATTGTTGGCCTCGGTCAGGTCACGAACACCCGGGCTATCCCCTGAGTCAATTTCCGTGCCAAGGAAAAAAATACCCGAATAGTTCTTGGGCAGGAGGGCATCTGTGGTAATAGTTACAACTTCCGCAGGATCAAGCCAACTGTCCCTGAAAGACTGGCCGTTTTTACCATCCCCCACTACAGTTACTGTGTGTAGATCAAAATCATCGCTATTATCCACACCGGAATTAATTCTTACTTCAGTATCATAGGCCGGATCAATAGAGAGCCTGAAATCGATATCGAAGGATGTGAAGAGAGGGCGTGTTTCCCGAAGAACGTTAGGGAACGGGTCAGCCATCCCTTGGATCAAGCTCGGAGGGGGAAATCCATTGGATAATGAAACCTTCAAGGTAATGAAATCCCCACCAACATAATTTCCCGCTGGAAAATCCAAACCGGTGACATAGAGGTCGGCCTCGACATCAACAAAGACCCCGTCAACCCCCATTGGACGAAGCAAAATAGCGTTGGGGTCTATAGCGGGGTTTTCGGAATAAAAATTGAAGTTTAAAAAATATCCTGCTGGTGCTGGACTGTGTAACCTCCCCTCATTAGGTATGGTCCAAAACCAGGGACCCATTGTTCCTGTTTCAGGCTGAGTCATAGGGGCAGGTCCGGCAAGGGATTGAGTATAGCCAGAATCGATAATGTAGCCAAAATCACCAGCGCCATTAAAACCGTCTCCAACTTCATCACCATAGATATCGAAGCCTCTGACAGTTATGTCATAGTACAAGACATCCATTGGGCCTGTGATGGACAGCAGGTTGATGGGGACGGTCGTTCCTATCCTGTAAGTGCCTTGCCCCCAACCGAAACCCGTAATATTGCCGGTGTTAAGTTGCCCATGAAGGACGGAGGTAACCAAGGTAAAAAGACTAAGGAACAGAAGTTTGCAGGGAAGTTTCATTAAAAAAACCAGATACTAGATTAACGCGGTTTGTAACTGCCTTATTTGGCCTCCTTAAATACAAAACGGGTGAAGGTGGTTCTATTGACATCGGCACAGCGGATTTTGGCCTCGATACGGTCACCGTGGAGGGAAAGACTCTGGAGTAAACCATCGCCAGGTGTCAGGGTTCTCCAGCCCAGGTTGAGGTCCTCGGAGACCTGGATTTCATAGGCTACCTGACCGGCAAGGACGCCGTTCCACGGGTGGGAAACGGTCATCATGCGAAAGCCGGGTTCCTCTGCCTCAAGCAATCCGCCGAGGGTGTTCTCGAAGTGGAAGGTTGCCTCCGGTTTGCTATCGGGGTCAAGGGGCCCTGTGTTGGCAGCAAACTCCACAAAGTTGGGGATACCATCGCCATCTGCATCAAGTTCGGCCGCACTCCCCTTCCCTGTAAGGCCTTCGGTGACCGCCCATTCGGCAAAGGTTGGGGCAACAGAGTCGTCCACAAATGCTGCATCCAGCTCAAAATCAAGAATTACCACGGGGCTACCGGCTGCGAATGAAACTGTACTGGCCTTGGTCGGGTTACCGTGACCACCGAGGGACCGGGCTGGCTCCGTGGTGTCGTTATCCCAGCTTCCGTTGGCATTTTTGTCTTCAAATGCATATACCACGTAATTGCCGGTGGGTACATCTGCGATCTTGTAGATTGCACCGACACCGGAAATGACATCACCAGCCGGGATCGTCGTATCATCTGAGATAGCGAGACGAAGGTTGTCCGGGCCGTTGGGGCTTGTGAGACTGCCGGTAAAATGCATGAGGGTGGATGTTGGGTCATTGGGATCACTCCCCCCAAAGAGGACACCCTCCATGATATCGGCTTCGCGTCCGTCAAGGTAACTGTCCAAATCGCTATCAGGATCCTGTGGATTTGTATGGTCCCCGGTGAAAACAGCACCATTGGAAAGAAGTAGACCGTTGGCAGTGTCCAACACCGGCGCACCTCCATCCTTACCCAAGTATTCCTCAATGTTAGAATAGAGTTCAGTGCTCTCAACCAGTCCATTGCCATCATGGTCCCAACCATCGTTATCGGGATCACTTTCACGATCGTTGAAATTGGGATTAAGGCTGTACATGACCTCCCACCCGTCACGCATTCCTGGATTATTGGGATCGCTATCAGAATCCCGTGGGTCAGCAGCACCATCGGGAAACCCGTCAAAGTCAGTATCGGGTGTATCAGCAGGTAGAAGGGTACGATGATTGACTTCGGGATTGTTCGCAGGCGCCCAGAAGTTGTTGTTCCAACTGTAAGTCCAGTCACCCGAGAAAACGTCCGTTAGGATTCGAGTGTAATCGTAGGCAGCAGGCACCTTGTCGCCTCCCATATATTCCTCAAGGTGACTGAGACCGTCACCATCCGCGTCAACCGAAGCATCTGATTCATCAAGAGGATCAAGGGCAACAAAGATTTCCCAACCATCGCTCATGCCATCACCGTCACTGTCATAGACATCAAACACCGTGCCAAAGCCCCCCTTGGCAGTGTCCAGATTCTCGTAGAAATCGGAGAGCCCGTCAGCATCTGTATCCTGTTCGGGTATATCATAGGTGCCATTCTCCATCTCGACACGATACCAGACATCCCCTTCAATAAAATGCTCCACCAAAGCGATGCTCTGACCCTCAACGGTCGTTACAGCAAGATCAATCGTATCACCAGGACCCGGGGTATCAAGAACGCCGTTCTCGTTGATATCCTCACCAGGATCAATAATGCCGTTATTATTAAGATCCCACTCAAAAGGTTGGCCATCAAGGGTGGCGCGCTGACTGTCTATATCAATTTGAGCAGCCAGAGTCTTAACATAATTGTAAGGACCAACAGCATTAATATTAGAATAGAGGATGCGATAAGTCTTACCGGCAATGCTGTTCCACTTGACAGTATTTTTGCCATTGGCCACATCCGGTATAATATCGAAAATACTGGGTTCCGGAAGAGTCAGCTCGATATTGATATTATTGAGGTGGCTTATCGGTATAATGCCGGAAACCAACTGGATGGCACCACCTGATGCAGGGAAAATATAGCTGCCATAAGGTTCCGCCTGATCATCGTAAACCCCGTTACCCAGTCCCTGGATGATAATATAAGATCCGGGCTCCTCCCTTGTTGTAATTGTTTCTGCAACAGTCAGAGTGGTTCCAGTGACCGCGGTAAGAGTATAAGAACCATCATTGATCGGTAACGCCTCACTTCCAGTAACCCGGATGGTCTGGCCGATAGCAAATTCCGTGAAAAGGTCGGTGTTAGCTGTAATTGTCCCCGTGTCTGGGTCGAATGTGAGATTGCTGCTGGCAACCTTTATTCCAACATCCAGAAATGCATCAACAATGTAACTCTTGTGTGATGGAAGACCAGACACCGTATAGGGGCCGGATGCACCCAGGTTAAGCTCTAACAACTCAGGCGTACCCCAAAGCTGAAGGAAAACAAGTCCTTCTGTTGGAAGAGGGGTGTCAATCAATGCTTCCTCAACGGTAATCTCACTGCCTTGCGTGACAACCTCCTTAACGGTGTAGGAGGTATTAATGCCATTTGAATTAAATGGAATGTAGGTTAGTATGGTACCTTGTATATGTAGTTTTTCACCAGGTAAAAGCAATGGGAGGCTACCACTTGAGGAGCGAATGATGCTTCCCTCTGAAGTAAAACTGATATCATTCGGTGCAGCAGGATTGGGATCATTGCCCTCCAGTATCCTTAGAATTACCTCGCCATCAAGCGTGCCTGTATAATTGATTTTTCCCGAAATTGAGGATGGAATCGAATTAATGTCCCAAGCTTTACTGCCGCCAAAATAGCCACCCCGCTCAACATCGTCAGCGTATCCATCCCTATCGAAATCAGACAAAGTGGGAGCGGTTGCATCTGAACTATCTCCAGGATTGTTGGGGGAAATACCATCTGCACCAGTATATTCCTGGTTGTTGGACAAACTGTCATCATCTGTATCAATGCCCATGGTGATGTTTCTCCCTGTGGCCTCGGTTGCCAACGCAGTGGTGATCCCAGCATCCACTTCTTCCTGGGTAAAAACACGTGATACATCAACAATAGAACTGTTGGGTTTGATGGAGTTAACCGTAAATTTGCCATCATTTTGATCACTACCTCCCAAGATAAACTTACTTCCAAAGGAGAACCCGGAGAGATCTGTCGCGCCGGACTGGAATATGGTGGCATTTGACCCATCGTTCTCAATGTAAAGCGGTTCCTGTAGATAAACACGATCTGCAACTGCAACTGCCTCATCAGAGATTGTGTACACACCATTGTTTTTGGAGGAATCAATGATGGTGAGCTTTTGACCAGGCTGGAAGGCCGAGAGATCAATGCGAACCAGGTCAAGCTTGGCTTGCGGGTTTTGCCCGGTGGAATAAGAGTTTACAAAGAGCCTGATATTACGGGGCGGTTGCGGATCCGCTAAAAACGGTATTAGATCGCCACTTAAAGGATCAAAGAACCACGTAAATACATCGTCATGGAATCTATCGTGCTCGATTACCGATTCCTCCACCTCAATCATGAATGGACTGATAAAATTCTTGACCGTGAAACTTTTAGCATTGGGGTCTGGGTCGCCAAGCGCCCATAGTGGCCAATCCACCCACGAGCCACCGTGGTCAACATTGGCGCCATCCCCTTGAACATATACGTTGATCTTGGTTCCTGCAACCAACTTTGGAATGGCGCCTGTGTGGGAAAGGATCAGGCTGCTGGTCATGTATAAGCTGGGCTCGATCCACGAGGTTGTATTCTCGGTCGGCGTGCCCTGGTTGAGGCTTAACTCCTCCAACGCGACATAAATGTGATTCTCAAACTGAACAAGGGCACCAGGATCATAGCTTACAAGTGATGAAAATTCATCTGCAACACCCATGTGAGGTGGTGTTGGGCCAAGAGGTATCCATTCGGTAGATATTTCAGTACAGCCAGCGGCAGCAGTGGTTGGTCCAGCAAAAGCCATGTAGTAATTACCGTCAGTATCATCATACACGACTTCGCCCAATTCGTACCGCCCAGCATTCGGCTCAAACACGGTGGTAACCGGACCTGTAGAGTTGAGAATTTGCACAAGGGCACCCGGCAAGATAGCATTGGTATTATTAACAAAAGTTGTGAAGTCTGGAGAATTAAGTGGGTCGGTTATAGGCGCAACACCAACTACCACATAAATCCGGGGTTCTGTTACAGCCGGAATCATCAAGATTGGATCGGCTGGAAAAACTTCAAAGGTACCACTGATAACATCACCATTCTGAAAGTAAATATCGTCGAAGTCAGTAGCTGGGTCAGGATCACTGATTGCAAGGAGGTTTGTCGACCATTCGATTACATTAAGGCGACGACCACGCCCACCTGCCTCCAAGTCTGACTGACTGAAGCGAATAGGACTGGTGACAACATCAAAAACAGGGTGCCTGGCAATAAGAGTGCCATCTTGGGGGACCAAGGGATTCCCTGCAACTTCTCCGACAGGCTGAAATGAAATATCGTCAACGAGGAGATCCGTGGCCAGCAAGCGTGGTTCCTCCTTAAAGATGTGATCATGAACAACCATTTGATTGGACGTGGGGATGACTGCATCCGAGACCGTGTAGACGCCGTTATTGGAATAGGATTCAGAAACCTCGAATTCCTGCTTGGTCCGAAACTCAGCAAGGTCTGTACCATTGAGTACAGTAATGGTAATCTCTCGGCCAGTTGCCTCATCGTTAAATAATGTTGGGGTATCGACAGTCAGGACTGTGGTCGTATTATTATTATCCAATGAATAATCAAGGGTGCCTTCCGGTGCACGTTGCTGGCCAAATGGGTCTTCCGCCACCCAGCGGTCCCGACCGTACTCAATGTCGGAAATTGTGTAGACACCGTCATTGAACTGTGACCCGCTGACCTGAATCTGCAAACCTGGCACAAGCAGGGAGAGATCAGTGCCGGTGCCGGGCTCAGTGAAAATCTCCGTCCACTCAATGTTTTGTGGGGATTGGTTGAAGGGCGGAGCCGTGTTAAAGGTTATTTTTTCCCCACCAAACTGCACTCTGCGGACAGAAAAATAATCAACGAAAGGTACCGTGAGATTACGCATGATGAGCCTTTGGTTTTCCACAAAATTAAGTGTAAGACCGTCCTCGGTGGTCATTTCTGCCCCGCGCAGGGCAAAAAGTCTCGGGGCCGCCTCATGAACCAGATATTTAAGCCCGGAAGTGGAGGTGATCTGCTTATCTCGAAAAATAAGATCGGTACCGGTGACGGCATAGTCGTGTAGAGACTGCACACGATCTCGGCTAAACGTAATATCTCCACCCTCTGCTGATGTGGTGGCGGAGTAGATAGAGTTCTCATCAATGGCGAGATTCGAACTGGTAATGGAGATATCTGCTATAATGGTGACAATCTTAGACCCGGCAGGTTCAGTATCTGTCAATGGTTCTTCTAGGTAAATTTCGTTTGGCCTAGCAGATTTAATATGATAACTGCCATCATTACTGTTGGTTCCTTCAATACGAATAAGCTGGCCCTTGCTAAAGTCCTTAAAATGAGGAAATGTAGAAAGGAGGCGGTTCATATCGTGGTCCAAGGAGATATCAACTCCAGATACCTCAATGTTTGCCATGGAAAAAACTCGATCTCCACGGAGGCTAATGTCTTTTCCGCTCAATTGATCAATTTTATTGGGATTTAGGCCATAATCAACTTCCCAGCCATCATCGATACCATCTCCATCAGTATCAAACTTCACAGGGTGCGACCAGTCTCCACTGAATAAAGTGGTCGTAACGAGGGCGTAATCGTATGAAGGCACCTCACCATCGGGACCCAGAAATTCCTGTAGATTTGTTAACCCGTCTCCATCTGGATCAGCATCCTTATCACTGGCATAAATCGTAATGCTTCCGGAACTCTCATCATGAGTTTCAGCTACAAGGGTATCGCTCTCGAGAACAAGCGTATGTGAGGAAACAGTATTCTCGCTGGACACTTTGTACGTGCCATCGTTTCGGGCCGAGTTAATGATGGTTAGCACCGCGCCAGCTGGGAAGACGGACAAATTAGTTCCTCCAACACTGGCAACTAAGACACCACTGAGAGGGCCATCCTCGTCATAGATTTGTTCCTGAACAGTAATAGTCGAGGTCGTCGGCTCTTCTAAAATCGAATAGGTGCCGTCATTACGAAGAGATCCAGTTATTGAAATTTTCTGCCCTGCAATAAAGTCAGAGAAGTCCACAGAGTTGGCCGTGGCTTGAATAACACCAGTGTTAGCAATGAACTTTAAGTCAGTTCCAGTAACCTGTAACCCGGCAATGGACCGAATGGTACCTGGTGCGGTGAACGAAATATCTGAACCATGAGTGGTCAGTCCGGTATATGTCTCCCAACCATCAGGTAAAGAATCGCCATCAGAATCAAAGACTTGAGGGTCAAGACCCATATTATTTTCGTGGTAATCGGTAAGGCCATCACTATCTGAATCAACTTCAGAAGTAACGGTGCGGCGATCCTCAGATATCATCTCGAGGCGATACCATGTGTCCTTATGCTCAGAAATATGAACAATGTAGGTTTGGCTTATTCCGCTAATTGGATCAGGAAAGCGACCGATAATTTCCTGAGGGAATCCGGTCAGGGACTCGACATATTTATCATAAGGGCCAGCAGGTGAATGATCTGAATAAAGGATACGATAAATCTTTCCAGGGATCGAATTCCATGTAATTGCATTCGCAAACCCATTAGTTGCGGAAGTCAATGGCGAGACATTGGCCAGAGTAAGATCGCTCTGTCGAAGGGTAATGTTGAGGTTGTAACGCGGAGACTTGCCTAGGGTAATCGGGGCACTGTATTCACCATACGGATCGACAAATGCATCATATTCACCATCTTTGTCTGCATCTAGATAAGCATGTATTGAAACAGTTGACCCACTAGGCAATCCATCAACAGAATAACTCAAGACACCAACGGGAAGAGTAACAATCTCCGGAGCAGCAGGCAAAATGTTAAAGGAACAATCTGATGGCAATTCATCCGCTAAGTTGTCGCTAACAATTATTTTTGTTCCCGGGGTGATAACTGACGCGACTGTATAAATAGTGGCCACGGATACTTCAGACCCCTTATCCTCATTGGTTAAACTCTCAGTTAATGTAAGAGTTTTACCATCCAAGGAAACACCTCCGGCACCAACTGTATAAATGCCGTCATTATCACCTGAACCAGAAATAAGAACCTGACGCCCAGGTAAGAGGGATGAGGGGATCAAGGTGTTTGAGGACTTAATGGTATTGCCAATAAATTCTATATCAGTGCCAATTGCAGTGGCGGAGGAACCCGCAATCGTGATCTTACGACCAGCGACGAGAAATGGTAATTTACTCTCCGTGGAGGTAATAGAATTATCTTGGGCAGAAAACTGAAGGTCGCCAACTTGATGAACACTGGTCTGTTCTTGTACTACAACATAAACAGTGCCGCGATCGGCGCCTTCATAAGGTAGGGCGTGTTCAATTGTTCCATTCAAAGAAGTGAGGAGAACGGCATTATTTTGTGGGTCGCTGCCATAAAAACGGGCATTGGTTTCAGCAAGGTCAGAATCTCCGTCATTATCGGTATCAGCAATTGTGGGGTTACTCTTGAAAACATATTCCAACACATCGGATAAACCATCATTGTCGAGATCCTTGGAAATGGAAACGAGTGAACCGGCAGACTCGGTGACGAACCCAGCAAAAGGTGGTGCCATTTTAAAAGTCAGCCCATGACCTGTAACGCCATTTTGAGCAAGGGTGTAAATTCCATTATTGGCAATTGATCCGGCTACCAAAACGATGTCACCATCATTAAAACCAGATAAATCAGTATGCCCAAGTTGAAAGAATTCAAGATCCGATCCAATGGGCTCCGAGACCAATAGATCAAGTACTTGTAATTCGTCTGGAGTAGGGTTAAAAAATGGGCTTACGCGGAGAACTCCACTATTATCAGTGGAACCGTTGAGTTGTAAGAATTCTCCTTTCTGGAATGTGGAAAGGTCACTAAAGACAACGGCGGTGACTGAAGCTTCAGTCAAGACATTTGCCGGGTCATTGAAAAGAGGCGAAGGAATTGTGGGATTAAACTGAATTTTGAGCATATTTGGCGAAACTGAACCGATTATGTAATCACCATCATTACGCCGACTGTCTGAAATTGCTATCTCCTGCCCAATTCGGAAATTACTAAAATCTGTAGGTTGAGAAATCTCAATTCTGACATTTGCACCGGCTGCCTCGGAAATAAATCCACTGAGTACCGTAAGGATATTACTAGTGGAAATGGCAGCGGTCTGGACGCCATCATTAACGCCACTTCCTGATATAAAAATTTCAAACCCGCTTGGAATTGATGAAAAATCAGTGCCACCAATGGAGTCAATCGTAACGGTTTTGGCTGCTCCGGGAAGAAGGTTATTAGTGGCTGGCTCATCAAAAAGAGCCTCAGCAACCTGAATAGTAAAGCCAGAGGTAATCGTTGATACAACCGTGAAGGTGCCGTTATTGAAGTTGGAACCGGCTACCTGAATCTGAAACCCGTTGACAAAATTAGGCAGGTTACCTCCAGCCGAGCGAATCTCGCTGGTGGCAGAGTCAAAAGAAATATCATCATCAACCGCACCTGTGGTCAGGCCAAAGTGAGAACTGATCTGGTTGCCGACAAAACCGATATCCTGTCCCTCAACAAATACACCGAGTAGGGACCGTATAAACCCAGCAGAATCAAAATGAATATCCTTCCCTGTAACTTGAGTGGGAGTGGACCGAATAGAAAAACTATCCAATGAGATATCATTACCAAGAATTTCCCTGTCACCAAGTATGGTCACATAGTTACCCTCCTTCTGGTTAATGGCAATTGGGGTTGAGGGGTGAATATCAATAAAGGCACCTGCAGTGTCAACAGAGAGTACCGTATAGGTTCCATCATTTGTGCCAGAGCCCAAAATAGTTAACTGGCGTGCGTGTTGAAGGCTACTGAGAGAGGTTGAAAGAGCAGTGATGCGATTTGTCGCGCTGTTAAAGGTAAAGTCACGACCAGAAACTGGAATACTGCTGATAGACTTTATCTGGAGTCCGCGAAAGCCGAGGTCTGTGCCCGAGACACCATTGAGCGCGTTCGGGTTTAGTCCATACTTGCGTTCCCAGCCATCATCCATCGTGTCTGCATCAGTATCCAACTCGGTGGCGTTGGTGTAATCACCATCAAAGACACGGGCCGCAAGCAACCCTGGATCGAAGGTTGACCCCTCGATGTCCGCACCAAGATACTCCTCAAGGTTGGATAATCCATCGATATCTGCGTCAATGTCAGCATCAGAAGCAAAAAGGGTAATATAGTGGGGCGCCTCAGGATCTTGATCTTCTAAAATGAAAACGTGATCTGTACCATTAGTGGCGTTGACCATATTTAATTGATTTGCAGATGAGACCTTGACCTCAAAGATTCCATCATTGAGCGTATTGGTGGAGCCCTTGACGTTCAGAATAATTCCCGCCGGGTAAATGGAAAGGTTGGTTCCACCGACACTGGAAATAGTAACCGTAGCCCCGGCAACTTCCTGCTCAAGTGTGCCCGACAAGGTCAGGGTCTTCCGGTCGTCAGAAACAGACTCAAGAATATAGGTACCGTCGTTCTTGCCTGAACCAGTGATTAATAGTTGATGACCGGCGAGAAATTCGGGGAATTCGGTGGAGGTTGCTGAAATAATATTACCTGCAAAAGAGATGTCGGACTTGTTTGCCGAGGTTAGGCTGTAAACAGACGTAATTGTACTGCCATTGAACCGAATATCTCTTGCATGAGTAGTTATTTTAGTCAGAACTTCCCAACCATCTGGCATTCCATCAAGGTCAACATCCTGCGTGAAAGGATCCAGTAAAAGGGCTTCTTCGTAGTAATCTGTCAGGCCATCACCATCAGAGTCCGCTTCTTGAGTTAAAGTACCATCTGCATTCAGTTGTTCAATGCGGTAAAACACATCGCGGTGGGTGGAAAAATGGATGAGGCTTGTGGTTTCGCCTCCAGCCTTACCGATGACTTGCTCAGCCAAACCTGTCCGAGCAGTCACATAATGAGAAAAGGGACCTGCCGGAGTTGCTGTCGAATAACGGACCTGATAAATCTTACCCGGCACACTTTTCCAAGTTATGGTGTGGTGGTACCCGCCGGTAATTTCATCTTCCTTTGTGACCACCCCCTTTACATCGACTTCATCTGGGTGAATCCGCAGGGGAGTAAGGGAAAGGTCCAAGACGATGTTATAGCGACCACCAGGACCAACCAAGAGAGGTTTGCCCCCATTGTAGGTAACGGATGGGTCGATAAAATCATCGCGCTCAGCGTTTCCGTTTGAGTCAAGGAACGCCTCGAGAAGAACATGGACATCGGAAGGCAGATTTGTGATGGCAAAACTACGCTGGTTTGGCGGGAGGGAGACAAGCAGGGGTGGTCCCATAACTGTGGTATCAGCTGGAGACTCATCCAAGATTGACTCGATCACCTTTAATGTTGTGTGAGGAGCCACAACTTCCAGAACGGTGAAAGGACCATTATTGGATGCCGTCCCTGTAACCTCAAGAATGTCCCCGGCCATAAGAGATGGCAGGCGGCCTGAAGCAGAGGAAATGGTGCGGTCAGCACTATTGAACATGAGATCATTGATTCCCTCGGCCACAGGCGTGAGGCTGACGTAAAAGATGCCGTTCTCATTGGTTTCGTAGATGATCGTGCCAACAATGGAACTTAATACAGAAGTGGAATCAGTGGGGTCACTGCCTCCAAAATGACCACTTACCTCGGCAATATCGGTGCCGCCATCACCATCTGAGTCAGGCTCGGATGGGTTTGTCTTGTAGTTGAATTCGAGTACGTCGGGCAGACCATCGTTGTCGGAGTCCCGGGATATGGAAATGTCTGCTGCAGCCGGTTCACGGAGAAATCCCGCAAAGATTCCGGAAGGTGCAAAGGTGAGTGCATGCTGCGAAACCCCATCCTTGGCAATTGTGTAGACTCCATTATTGAGAAAAGAACCTGAAACAAGTATGGTGGTATTATCTAAAAACCCGGATAGGTCAGTGGCACCAGTCTGCAAAATGGTTGTGGATGGGCCCATTGGCTCATTGATGAAGGTTTCCTGGACCTGTATGGTGTCAGCAGTTGGGTCAATAAAGGGATTTATGTGATAGGTGCCATCATTGAAAGCCGTACCTGATACCACAAGCGTGCCACCCCTTGTGAACATGGAGAGATTGGTATTAGTTGCAGCGGCAACTGTGGGCGCACGGGTAACCAACGGTGGTTCATTTTGCAGTTGCAAGGGGTTCAGTGGATCAAATTGAATCGCTATGGCACCTGCAGTTGGCGCCACAGCATTGGAAACTTGATAGGTGCCATCATTCAGGGTCGAGCCGGTAATAATAATCTGCTGACCAAGCTCAAACCCGGACAGGTTGGTGCTGTTTAATACTGAAATCCCAGTATTGGCTCCTGCAGGCTCATTGAGCATGGCAGTAGCGAACTGTAATAGGTTTTGGGAAGAAGGGGCAATCAGGGTAAAATTACCATCATTGAAAGTAGAACCCATAATCTGAACTTGGAACCCGCCGGGAAATCCAGAAAGATCCGTGCCGCCTACACTGGCAACTGCTATAATCTTAGGCGGAGCAGGCCCTCCCCCTCCGGCAACATTTTGACGAGCCTCGTCAATTAGCGCCTCGTTGACCTGTAAGATCGAGCCCTGAACAGGAATACCTGCAAGGGTATAAAAACCATCATTGCTATTGGAGCCATTGACAAAAATCTGCTGCCCAACAACGAAATCCGGAAAAATACCAGCTAGAGAACTGATCTGCTGTGAAGCTGCATCAAAACTGATATCATTCACAATGAACCCAGTCGTTAGTCCAAAGTGAGATTTGACTTCGTTTAGTGCGAAGACCAAGTCAGTGCCTTGAACATTCTGGTTAGCCAAACTTCGGATAAAGCCGGTATCATCAAAATGGATGTCGCTACCGCTGGCGGTTGTCCGTGAAGCACGAATTGTATTACCATTAAAGCTGATATCAGTTCCTGTTTTTTCCCGATCAGCGCGAATGTATATATCTGCCCCCTTTACTTCTTCTATAAGTGTATGGGCTGGAGTAACTGTGATGAACTCACCAAACTGGGACACTGACTCAATCTCATAAACCCCATCATTGAACCCGGAGCCCGTAATCGTGATCCACTGCGAGTTGGAGAAGGCAAGAAAGGATGATGAAAGAGAATTTATGCGGCGCGTGGCCGCGTCAAAACTGATGTTCTCACCCGAAATAGAGATGCTTTCAACTGAACGTACCTGCGAGCCTTTAAAGGAGAGGTCTGAACCGAATGTCCCGTTGAGGGAACTGGGGTCCAATCCGTATCGACGCTCCCACCCATCATCAATGTCATCCATATCTGTGTCGACACTATTGGGGTGCGTCCAGTCACCGTCGAAAATACGGGTTGGGAGAAGCTCCTTACGGAAAATAGAGAGAGTCTGGTCCGCGCCAAGGTATTCTTCAATATTTGTATACTGATGCCAAATTGGATTCCCTGATGCGTCCACATCTTCCCATCCATCACCATCCGGATTGGCATCGGAATCTGTTGCGTAAAGGGTCAGCCAGATACCGGGCTCAGCAGGATGACCATTTCCGTTCTGGAAGGAAGGTAAGCCTCCGGCGACTGTTGATAATTGTGCCTCATGGGTCATTGATGCACCAATCACCTTATAAACTCCGTCGTACAATTGCGCAGTGGTTCCCTTGATCACCAAAATGGCTCCATCCTGAAATACAGAGAGGTCAGTCCCTCCAAAGCTTGCAACAGTGACTGTAGCACCAGCAGTTTCCGTGTTTAGACTTTCCTTCACGACAATGAAGGTGGAATCTGTAGCGACTTCTGAAATTGTGTAAGTACCATCATTAACCTTGGAGCCTGTTACAGTGATTTGCTGGCCAACGATAAAAGCCGGCATGCCATTGTTGAAACTAATTTTCCTGGAGGCCAAATCGAAACCAATAGTGGTTGATTCCGTGATGAGACCTGCAATGGAAAGAATCTTGCCGGTGTCTCCATCCAAGGTCAGGTCGTTGCCGTAAGCTGTGAGCCCGGTCAAGACCTCCCAGCCATCCGGCATGCCATCCTCATCAACGTCAGGGTTTTCGGGGTCGAGTTTCAGTTGCCCCTCGTGATAGTCTGTGAGGCCGTCGCCATCTGTATCAGTCTCAGGAACACCCTCCCCAAAGGCATTAACCATTTCCACACGATACCAGACAGGGGATTCCACCGTGAAATGCACAAGGGATGTCTTTGGCGGATCGTCCCCGGGGTTCACCACGGGGGCATCACGACCTGTGATGACAACCGGGAGGCCATTCGCAGCCGGGACATAGGTGCCATATGGCCCGGCAGGGGTGGAGGTTGAATAAAGGACACGATATTGCTTCGCCGGGACACTATTCCAGATTACGGTGTGGTAATACCCCCCATCAATCTCCTCCGTGGTGACACTGTCGATGGCCAAACTCGTCTGTTCCAAGTCAAGGTTTAGATTAAAGCGACCGGATTTACCGACCTCAACGGGATTGCCGCTATTGTATTGGCCATTGGGATCGGCAAACTCATCAAGACCACCATTACCATTTGCATCCAGGAAAGCGGTAATCGTGATCAAGTGATCGGAGGCAAGCCCGTTGATGGAGTAGGCCCTCTCTCCCAGCGAAAGCGGTACAAGGATGGGGTCATATCCAAGTACGGTGGCTGAGACAGAGACCCCATCGGGAACCCCGTCTCCATCTTCATCAATTGTCCCCTCATCAACAAGCTCCTCGTCAACCTCAATGGCATATTTTGAGGCAATAATCTTGGAAATCGTAAAGACACCATCGTTGTCCCCCACCCCATCACCATCCCCATCATTTGTACCAGAAATCAGGATTTGTCGTCCAACGGTAAGGTAAGGTAATTTTCCGGTAGAAGAATGAATTGTGCGGTCTTTGTTGGTGAAATAAAGATCCGAGGGAATGGTATCACCGGTGTCGTTTTCTTCAAAAGGGCGGTTCGCCTCATCGACCTGGATGTAGATGTTGCCCGTCTCGATGCCACTATATCTGACCAAGCCATTAATGGATCGCAGGACGGAATCAGGGTCGGTTGGATCACTGCCACCAAAGAATCCACCAGTTTCATCCATGTCCGTGTCACCATCAGCATCGGTATCCCGAAGATTGGGGTTGGAATTATAATGATACTCAACAACGTCAGGGAGACCATCACTATCGAGATCCTTGGATATTGTAATTTGAGAACCTGCTGCTTCCGAGGCAAATAATTTTGGTGGTAAAGCAAATAGTGTGGATGGGCTCACACCATTAGTATCAATGATAAATGTGCCATCATTGCCTAAGGAGCCATTGATAAGAACATTTTCATTATCATTAAAGGCATCCAGACGGGAAGAAGGCCCAAGCTGAAAGATTTCAAGATCAGGACCGGAAGCCTCAAGCGTTAGAGGCTCAACAACTTGGATCTGGCTGGCAGTCGGTGCGATATCGTTTGAAATATTGTAAATGCCATCGTTTAAGGAAGTGCCATTAACTTGAATTTGTGCCCCCCGGGAAAAGCGGGAAAAGTCTGTGACGCCTTGCGCAGTCAGGGTGACTGCAGTAAATGGATTGGCTGGTTCGGCAACAATGGCAGGGCCAGTGGCAGCAAGTTGTATCAGGTTCGCCGAGGGTAAGGCGTTGCCTATCGTATAGGTGCCATTATTGGTAACGGAACCAGTAACAGTAATCGACTGACCGGCACGGAAGTTCGAAAAGCTGGAAGTATCGGCATAAGAAATGTCAACAAACGCTCCATTGCTCTCAGTGAAAAGTAGCTGGCCAACGTCCAACGTATTCGTGGGGAAAGTGGGTGTTCCAGTCACGGTATATATGCCATCATTAAAGAGAGATCCGAAAACCTGTACTTGATAGCCGGAGATAAAACTCGAAAGGTCTGTGCCCCCGATGGCGGTAATGGTAATGACCTTGGGCTGAGGATTATTTCCGCCATTTTGGGCTCCTTCATCCTGGAGGGGGCCATTAACAACCACGGTGAACCCCGGAACAGGCACAGACTGCACGATGAACAAACCATTGTTATTCGCAGAACCAGCCACCAGGATGGGATAACCCACAGCATATCCATTAAGGATGCCCACCTGCGATCGAATTTCAGATGTTGCCGCATCAAAGGATATGTCATCCGTTCCACTAGAAAAGTGCCCATTATGACTACGAATTGTGGTCCCGGAGAAAGATATGTCATCCCCCATAATAGACTGTCCCCCGAGGTTACGGATTTCACCTGCTGCAGTGAAAAAGATGTCATTACCTGTAACGGTAGTTGGAGAAGAGCTTATGGTATTCCCATTAAAGCTTATATCATTACTCAGGATCTCAAGGTCTCCATGTACCATGATAGGTCGGCCCTCTTTTTCATCCACAATAACCGCTCCGCTTGCAGCGGGCGCAACTTCCATGTAATCTCCAGCCACTCCAATATCAATAATGGGAAATGAGCCGTCGTTGCTATCGGAGCCAATGATTGTAACCTGACGGCACTGACGAAGAAGTATAAATTCATTAGTCAATGATAGGATGCGACTGCTAGCTCCATCAAAACGAATATTCTGGCCACTGACGACCAAGCTGGAAATGGAGCGGACGCGATTGTCGCGAAAACCAATGTCACTTCCAAGAAGACCATTGCTTTGGTTTGGATCGAGACCATATCGAATCTCCCAGCCATCATCAATGGTGTCTCCATCAGTATCATTAAATACGGGGTGTGTCCAGTCGCCATCGAACAGGCGATCCGGGATCAGATAATCGTTGTAACCAGAAGACTTGTCGTCAGCACCGAGAAACTCCTCCTTATTGGAAAGAAGGTCTCCATCAGAGTCACCCTCGGTATCATTTGCAAAAAGTGTAATCCAGCCTCGATAAGCGGACTCATCATTGGGATCAAAAGTACCCGTAGGTTCATCGGCTAAATTTCCAACGACTTGAATGGTGTTTTCGCTTGAAGACTCGATACCGAAATTACCAATATTTGTGAAGCCTTTGACCTCCAAGGTGGTGCCTGCAGAAAAGACAGATAGATTTGAGCCACCAATGCTTGAAATAGAGAGCGCGCGTCCGGCTTTTTCATCTTGAACCTCCTCGGCAACCGTTATCTGAATAGAGTTTGCTGCAACAATTGTGTAGGTTCCGCTATTGAGACCTGAACCGGATACGATAACCTTCTGGCCAGCGATGAAAGCCGGTTGATTGGTATCACTAAGTGAGCCTTGAGAACTACGAATACTTCTGGTCGCTGAGTCAAATGAGACATCAGTCAACCCAGTGAGTTCAATGGCGGAACTTGAATACACCTTGTTATTGGCCATATGGATATCATTGGCAAATACGGTAAGGCCGGTGAGAACCTCCCATCCATCAGGAAGACCGTCACCATCGGAGTCCCAACCATCGGGATTGCCGTCACCATCACTGTCATCGAGCACACCATCTCCATCAGTATCCTGACCAGGGTCAAGCCCAAGCTGTTCCTCATAAAAATCAGTTAATCCATCAGCATCCGTATCCATTTCAGGAAGCTGGGCTCCAGCGCTGGCAATGGTAACAAGATTCCCGGCAGTTTCATCCAAAAGGGCTTCTTCAATGATAATCTGCTGGTCGGTTGCCACTACATCGCGGGAGACGGTATAAATGCCATTATTACTGGTGGATCCTGTAATCCAGATACGTTGACCGGGAAGCAATGGAGGGAACGTGGGTGCAGAGGCTAGAATTGCCCGGGTTGGAGCAACAAAACTAATGATATCGCTTTCCAGCTTGAATGGGTCGGCAGACTTTACTTCAACCCGGTAGAAAGTACGTTCATCATCAGCAAAATGGATAAGGGAAGTCTTGCCCTGACCAACATAACCTACAATCTCCTTGGGGGCACCACCGGCGCCTAGAATATATTGGTCAAAAGGCCCAGCAGGACTGGCTGTGGAGTAGCGAACACGATAGGTTTTACCGGGAATACTTTTCCATGTAATAGTTCGAATCAGGGATGATCCCAGAGGATCAGAAGTGACGGAAAGAATTCGTATATTGGAACCATCTGGATCCGCATTGGGTAGATCGATATTTAATTCATTGAAGTCCGTACCCAGCATCAGGCTCCCATCGAGAAAATGTACATGGGGATCAATAAGACGGTCCAGAACAGCATTACCATTAGTATCAAGAAACCCAGTGATGGAATATTGGAGTTGTGTCGGAATGCCTCCTATTGCGTATGCATCGTTTTCATCTCCCGACCCGGGGATCAGCAAGCGCTGTGGGTTCCGGCGAAAAAATACAGTGAAATTATATTCGGGATCTGCAGGAGGAAGATTTTCATCGGTGATGTTTTCCTTAACCGTTAGACCGTCCACGGAAGTACTCACAACAGTGTAGACTCCATCATTCTCATTGGACCCAAAGATGGAAAAAGTATCCCACTTGTTAAAATCCTCGGGTTTACTGCCACCAAAGAAGCCCGTGCTGGAACGAATGGTTTGGCTGGCAGACTCAAAACTGAGTTCATTAAGCTGACCTGCAGGATCTTCACCCTTCCCATATGTATAAGCTGTAAGAATCAGATAGTAATCACCCGTCTCGATCCCGGTGTAGAGAAATTTTCCGGAAAGGGTCGCAATGGATTGGTTAGGGTCAGTGGGATTACTACCTCCAAATATGCCCAATACCTCCTGGCCGTCACTGGCTCCACCACCATCGGTATCCTTCTCATCAGGATATGAAAAAATTCCATCAAAGGCCTTTTCACGCGGGTCAACATCGAGGGTCACCTCATTGCCCGGCGTTTCATAATCTGTCGGTTCCAGCACATAGACTTTGTTCACGGTAATAGGGTCGGCAATCCTTGGGTCCGCTAGGCTGATTGTATAATTGCCGTTATTGTATACTGTGCCCGTGACAGTAAGATGTTTTTCCCCTGCGAAAAATGAGAGATCGGTTGTCTTAGACTCGATCATGTAAAGTGGGCCACCCACCGCATTTTCATCAACAGCAAAATGAATATCGTTGGCAACCAATGGGCGGGACCAGGAAGAAATCACCTTGCCACTCATCAGTTCTGTGGCCTTGAAGCTATCGTCACTAAAATATGGCTCGCGCATTTTAAGGGCGTATTCATCAATGTCTGCAAGGCCATCTTGGTCGGTATCCTTGGCCACGGTGACAGTTAGACCTGCTGGTTCGTTGATAAAGGTTTCTAGGGTGGTGAGCTTGTGTGCTTCCTGATGGATGGTGGCATCCAACGTGTACGTGCCGTCATTGGAGCCAGAGCCCTTGATTATAACCACATCTCCCGGACGAAATATGGAAAGGCGGGTATCTGTTGATATGATGTTGTTGGCGTCAAAATAGATGTCTGAGCCTATTGCAGCGGCAGGAATGGTCGCCGGGAGACCGTAGAGGATTTCCCAGCCATCCGGCAATCCATCACCGTCGGTATCAGAAATGTCTGCGCGAGTGAAGTCACCGTAGAAAACCCGGAAAACTGTACTTTCAATCAGTGAATAGTCATAAATCGGAGGGGTTTCATCCAAGCCAAGGTATTCCTCTAAACTTGTGACACCATCCTTGTCTGGGTCATTGCCACTATCTGCAACTATAGGGTTAAGGCCCATAAGTGCCTCCCAGCCATCAGCTATGCCATCACCATCCGTATCTGAGGACGAGACATCTGTAACGCGTCTTTCTTCATTCTCCTCACTCCAACCTTCAGTGGGAGTATAAAACTTGTAAAGATTAAGCTCATAGTAATCGGTTAGGCCATCATTATCAGTATCGAGTTCTGCGTAAACACTGACAGCCTCGCCACCAGACATTGCTGCAGCAAGATTGAGCCTGGCTCCTGTGGTGCATTTCTCAGTCAGAGAGGGAATGGGGTCAGCAGAGGCATACATTCGCTGGATAAGCTGATCATAAGAGGAGTTTGGAAAGGATGTCTTGATAAGCGCCAATGCACCACTTACGTGAGGACAAGCCATGGAAGTTCCGCTAAAAAAATCATAGGAGTTGTCGGAATCGGCTATTGATGAATATATATCCTGACCCGGGGCACCTATATCTACAGATGTTGCTCCGAAGCAAGAGAACCATGTGATATCATCATTTCGATCGGTAGCTGCTACAGCCACAATGTTATCCAAGTCATAACTAGCAGGGTACTGGGGAAACGCATCATTATCAGTGCCACTATTCCCAGCAGCGGCTGTAAAAATAATGTCATCATCCCTGGCGCGGGAAATTGCGTCAAAGAGCGCCTGACTAAAAGGACCACCACCCCAGCTGTTACTCATAATATGGGCGCCCTGTTGACGAGCATAGTCAATACATTCGATGGCATCAGCAGTCATACCAAAGCCAAAAGGGCTAAGGAACTGACAAGCCATAATCTGAACATCCCAAGCAACCCCGGCAATACCTATGCCGTTATTACCAACCCCACCAATAGTACCAGCACAATGAGTACCATGACCTTGCTGATCCATGGGGTCACCGGTATCAGCAAAGGCATTAACTCCGTGAACGTCATCAATCCAGCCATTATTGTCATCATCAACCCCGTTGCCCGGTACTTCATTAGGGTTTATCCACATATTGTCGACGAGGTCTTCATGTGTATAACGCACACCGGTATCAATAACAGCAACAATGATATCACTGGCATCAGACCGTGTATCCCAGCCCTCTGGAGCATCAATGTCAGCATCATCCGTTCCCGCATTCTGACCAGTGTTGTGCAGCCCCCAAAGGTTCCCGTTGAGAAAATCGGGGTCGTTTGGAGTCAGTGATAAACGTTGAACATAATCGGGTTCAACAAAAGCTACTTTGCCCTTCAGAGACTGAAGTGCGGCGGGGACAGCCTGAGTTGTCGCTGCAGAAAGCCGGAGACAGTGCAGGCCAGTGGCAATTTCATTGGATGGGATTTGTGCACCTGAACTGATGGCATACTCATGAAGATTGGCAAGATGGGTTTCATTTCGCACCTGAACAAGCACACGATCAGCAGCCATTGCTAACTGTTTCACGACGGTCTCAGTGCCGGCCAACATGTCCTGTTCGACGGTCTCAACAACTCTTAGTGTTGGGAGGCCTGCGGATGGTTGGATTAATCGTATCCGCTCGATCTGCCCAAATTTAGTGCCCTGCCCTGCTTTTTCTGCAGTTACCTGCATGGGGCCAAACATTTTTTTGAGATATTCAGTACTTCCAATCTTGTGAGTGGAAAGACCGGCAACAGGATTTCCAGACTTGGATAAGGCGAGGTCGGGTGGAATTTCTTTCTTTTGCTCCACCCGATACCAGGTTGGAATGCCGTTTGTAAAATGTGTAACAGTTGTTCGACGGGACTCACGTTTACCTAGAATTTCACGAGGATTTCCATCCTCATCAGTAATGTATTTGTAGGGACCTGCCGGGGATTCAGTAGTGTACCTTAAGAAATACGTCTTTTCTGCCACACTATACCAAGTGATGCTATCAGTATTGCGTGAAGACTGCCGAGTGATATTTGTAATATGAAGGGATGAGGTTGGGTCATTGGGATTGGTTCCCATGACACGCTCATCAAAGTCTGAAAAAGTGTCACTGTCTGAATCTGGATCTGTTGGATTGGTGAAATCCCCGCTAAAATCCAGTCGAGTTAACAAGGTGGTAGCGGGAAGAACTTCTCCGATAAAGATAGGCGCTTCCCCATCTGAACCCAGATATTCTTGATAATTAGAAAGGTGGTCACGATCAGTATCCTTCTGGAGAGGGATTAAATCATGCTCCACGGGATCTAGCCCATACAGGCGTTCCCATCCATCCATCATGCCATCATTGTCGGAATCAGAATCAAGAGGATCCGTCTTGCGGATGGGATCAAGTAGGTCATCATAGGCAAAGCCTTCCAGTTCTGTGCGATCATCAATGCCATCATTGTCAGTATCTGGGTTGGTCGGCTGTGTTTCATGGGTATAGACTTCCACGCCGTCCCCTAAGCCATCTCCGTCAGTATCAGGGTTTTCTGGTTCAGTGCCATAGACAAGGATTTCCTCCAGGTCCAAGAGGAGATCTCCATCACTATCATCAGGAGCAGGTTCCTTTATGATGGGATTAGTCCCTGATAAAAACTCGATAAGATTGGTTCGCCCATCACCATCTGCATCGAGGTGAGAATCATCAAAATATTGACTCAACTCCAAGGCTGAAAAGGTCCACTTACCTGCCGCAGTAGAATCAAATCGAATCTTTAGACCAAAGGCCAGCTCTTGCTCCAGACCAGGGGTGATCTCAATCGCTGTGGCTTCAAACGGGCGAAGACCACCGAGCCCCCAGCGAAAAGTTCCTTGTCCATCACTCTCAATCACAAAATGAGTGGCGCCGATGCCATTATAAATACCTGAAATAACAGGTGGAATAGATAAGCTAATTCCAGCAGTTCCTGTGTCAGTTGTGTCACCTACTGCAGTGAAAGATGAATTACCGTCATCCGCCATAAGGGAAAATGTTCCATCATTGGCTGAAGCATCTGCTGTTACAGCAAGTGAGGTATCTTCATTGACAACTTTGGCAAGGGCGGTGGCAATCGACGCTGCAGTAAGACCATTTACCTGACCATCAGCTGTATTTTCAATCTCCTCCTTGTCCACCTTATACTCTTTTCCATTAATCCATACGATGTAGGTAGCCCCAATAGAAATGTCGCCCAGAAGAATAGTAAAAACTTTGGCAGGTTGTACAAATATTGTGTTTTCCTGCTCCCAAAAATCAGGCATTCCATCATGATCAGTATCAGGCTTGGATGCGAGTTTCCAAGTGGTTTCCAATGGATAAACTGTCATCTTTTCAAAAAGGATGAAGATTCCCTCGTCTTCAAATTTAAGTGTCCAACTCTGGCCTGTAGTAAATCCACTTACTTTGGGGAATTCCACTTGAATGCCGGTATCCGCCAACTCCTGTTTTAGCCCCGTAATCTCGATACCAGACGCGATCGCAACATCGTTCTTTAACCACTTGAATGTATCAAAGGAATTGCCGGTCAGGGCAGCAACACTATCAATCTGGATTATATAACTATCTTGGCTGGCTGCATCTGAGGCATCAATATCATCCGTAGAACTCGCATCCCAGACCTTTGGTGCATCGATGTTAGAGCCAGATGCAAACAGACGACCAAGTTTCTGTTTTCCGCCTGATAAGGATAAGTTGTCGGCCATGAGCGCACCATCCTTTTTCCACAGGAAAGTGTTACCGCTGGGACTTTCGCTGTCAATTTGGATCTCATAATCGAATAGCTGAACAGCAGCTAAGGCATCAACACTATCATCGGGACTAGAGTCTCCAGCGATAACAAAATGCCCCGTTCCTGAATCACCGATATTTTCAGCTACAATAACCATCCCTTTATCGCGCTTGGTACCAAATACATTCAGCGTAAGGCTATTGATTAGGCCCTCAGTATTACCTCCCCGAGCAATTAAAGTCCATGTCCCTTCGGAATTTTCGCCCCAATTCCAAATGGTTGAAAAAGTGAAGTCATGGATACCGGGTAAAAGGGATTCTGCTAGAGCAGTATTTTTTGTAGAGGGTCCACCTATGCCGCGCAAGTAGGATGCAGATCCGGGAGCAAGAGTGGATTCAGTGTGAGGCTCCAGCAAATTACTAACTGTGCCACTGGGGGAAATAAGTTCAAGTTGCAACTCTCCTCTGTTGCCATGGTTGATGTCCACATTCAGTGTAACGTGCTCTGTGCGAAGCATTTCCGACACCTCAAACTTGATCTCCGTAGGGCTATTATTTAGCGCCATGATGCGATTGAGGGTCGGTTGGGCGAGCTCAACAACTTGTTGCTTTCCCAAGGTCAACTCCGGGGACTCCTTGTATTTTCGGGCCAAGGCCACTGCATCTTCACCATTTATATTTCCGGCACCAAATTCATTGTGAAAATTGAATCCGGCTAAATTAGTCCTCCAACCTGCACTATTACCTTGTATCACTGTGGCGGTACTGAGGAGAATTTCCTGCACATCCCTCCATCCAAGTGAAGGATTAGCCTCGAGCATGAGCGCAATAACTCCGGAAACCATTGGTGCAGAAGCTGAGGTTCCGCCAAAACGAGGATTGTAGTCGCCTTGATCATACCCAGCAGGACCAGAACGATCTACTGTGGATACATCAGGGTATGGGAACTGCAAAGGAAAGCCGTTGATAACAATCTCAAATAATTGAGTCTCGCCTCCCGCAGAAGGTGCTGAAACCAACTGATTGGCTCCACGTTCACTGTAGCTAGCACGATCTCCAAAATAAGTGGAAGCTGCAACTGAGATCGTGTTTATTGAATTGGCAAAGCCATCGTAGTTTGAGTTGTCACCCAGTTCGCCACCATTACCTCCAGCCCATACATAAATTAGACCGCGACCTTTTCTCCCATACTTGACACCGTGCTCAAGGGCCGCTTCAGCCAGTTCCCCGGGTTTTGCAAACCAGTCGCTTCCGTCTACTGGCCCCCAGCTGTTATTGCTGATGTGTACCATATCTGTAAAACCATCTGACATTTTCTCCTCGAACCCGTTACTGTCAGGAAGTAGGTGCAATAATGCTCGAGCAGTTTGCTCGTCGTCAAACTCACCTGAAACCAAACGAAGCGCAAGAAGAGTGGAAGCTGGAGCCACGCCATGAGATCCAACATATACATTGCCTTGACGATTATTGCCTCGAGCCCCGATCAAGCCGGCAACTGACGTGCCGTGTCCTTCCCCAAGCGAAACGTGCTCTGAAGAAAAATCGTTATCAAAGTAATCGTAATCTGAGGCGGTATTGACATTTCTCGTAATATCGGGGTGTAACGCATCCAGTCCATCATCAACAATGGAAACAACAACCCCATTACCACGTAAACCGGGTATTTTACTCCCCTGTTGATCAACAGTATCATTCCAGACATTCCGGACGTTCAAGTCGAAACCTTTAATACCAAATGGGATGAGGTCTTGATAGACCTGACCAGTGTGCTCGAGATGCCACTGTTCTGGATAAAGAGGATCCCGAGGAATGTATTTTAATTGATATCGGCGGGATAGCAGGGGTTTGGCGGAAAGGACTCCCCGGACCTTCAGAACTTTGCGCCAGATCTTAAGAGTTTCAAAACCATGAGCAGCCTCAAGAATGAAACGGCCAGGAGAAAACCCAAGCGGGCGCCATTCGCGAGCGCCAGCAATCCGAGCAATCTCTTGAATTCGAGAGGTATCTGCCAATTGCACGGAAACTTTTTTTCCAACAAGCCGACGAGAATTATCAGTCCGCGGGCCATGTAGAGGATAGAGCACAATGTGCGGCGTTTCATTCGCGTCATGTACGCGCGCACGAAAAATGCGCTCAAGGTCCTCAATTGAAGAAGATGCGGGAATCGTCTCTAGAACACGCTGGTTATCCGATTTACGAACATAAATCTCGCTCGGTTCGATAACATAATCTTTATTGTGCTGGCCATTAGGAAGAGTCAGCACCCACTGCGAATCAACAAACGGTGGATTAGAGGACTGTCCCTCTTCCGAATGGACAACATCTTCCACAGATTGATCAACATTAGTGAACTCGTGGCGAATCTTCTCCCCCAGTCTTTCTGGTTGGTATTCCTTTCGATCCTTGTCCCGGGTTACCTCATGAACAAGAAGGCTCAGAAGGCCTAAGAAAAGTAGGCACTGGAACAAAATCCTCAGGTTCGTTTGACGAAATTTATTTCGTGTCATTATGATAAATTGCTTCAACAAATGTATTCGGGGTTAGGGCTAATCAATGGAAAAGCGGACTATTCCAAATGATTGAGGGTTATCATTTAAAGCCATGTTTAAGGAATGGTCAATTATAAGTTTAGAGTACGAAGTCCACACGAGAGCTTTGCCTCCGATAACATGATCCATTTTCATAAACTACAAATGTAGTTTGCTTTATCGAGATGTGTAAAGTGAAATTACTCAAAAGGTCCACGATAGGACGCTTTGAAGAACAAAAAAGGTACAAATGATCGATAAACCTGTGATTATAATTGAGATGAAGAGATTGTCCTTAGAAACAAAATGCTCATGACGGATTAATCTTAGAATTTTATAGCGACGGGGTTGGGCAGGGAACACCAATGAACTGACATCCTGCTGAGCCATGGGACGAAGTCGTAGGATTACCAATCCTGAACCTCCACTTCCCAGATAGCCGAAGAAATATTCTCACGGGATTGAATGTAAATGTATATCTTATATTTCTTAAGGAGGCACTCCGTTCGAAAACCAATCTACGCAGAAAAATATGCCCATTTGATAATGAAATATCCCGATGGGAACAATGTGGATTAATGGCTCTCTTCGAAGAGATGCTTTTCCATAAGGACTGCTTGCCGTTAGTTCGGTATCATAAACCAAAATGCGTGTATTACTAGTACCGACGATTCATATCCCTTAGGCACGGGCGCTGGCTTCGTGGCTCAATGAAAAGCAGAAATAATGAAAACTAAGGCAGGAATTGAGTTTAATTCTGGCGTCGCTGTCTTGATTCAAGGCGACGTTCAGGACCAGCTGGTGTGATAACAATTGGATTCTGAAACATTGATCCACGCTCAATTGTTGCCAAATTCTGTCGAGCAGGTCCACCACCCGGGCTAATAATATTGCCCGTGACGAATATTACCAAGTTTCGCTTGAGAGAGGATTCTCCCTCTGAACGAAAAAGGCGACCAATTCCTGGGATGTTACCAAGAATAGGAACCTTGTCCCGTACTGATTTGACCTCCTCACGAGTCAGTCCACCAATCATGACTGTGGCTCCATCATAAAT
>JABJCN010000054.1 GCA_018668635.1 Opitutia bacterium | reverse complement strand
TCAATGCCCTGAAATCCCTGCTCTAGCGAGATGCCGCTGCCCCGAATAGCCGTTACAACAGGTGACCCCGCAGGGATCGGACCCGAGGTCTGCCTGCGGTTATTGACCAATCCAACTGCAGCTGAAATCTGCCAACCCATTATTTTCGGTGATCGCGTCGTCCTGGAAAAAGCAGCTGAAGAATGTGGTCTGCCATTGAATGCCAGGGTTGTTTCAAGACCGGAGGAAGCCGAAGGCCCCAGCATTCTCGACTTCGGGGAAATTGATGAATCTGAATACCAGACCGGTTCAATCAACGCCTCCACGGGCAGGGCCGGTTACCGCTACGTCACGGAGGCAATTGATGCGGCCCTCGAAGGGAAGGTGGATGCCGTGACCACCGGACCGCTCAACAAGGAAGCTCTTCACCTGGCCAGAGTCCCCTTCCCCGGACACACCGAAATCCTTGCTTCCCGGACAAGGAGTGATCGAGCCTGCATGCTCCAGTATTCCGAGGAGATTCGTTGTGTATTTGTAACCACACACATTGGTTACGCTGAAGTTCCAGCCCTGCTCACGGAACAGCGAATTCTCGACGTCATTGAACTCGCTGTCGATGCAATGGAACGTATCCGTGGCCGGAAACCAAGGCTCCTTTGCTGTGGGCTCAATCCCCATGCTGGAGAAAACGGTCTCTTCGGTAATGGTGAGGAGGAGAAAATAATCGCCCCCGCCCTGGAGAAGGCCCGCAGTCGAGGCATCGATATCACCGGTCCCCTCCCCCCTGATACCGTATTCCTGCCCGCCCGACGCAAGGAATATGACTGCGTGGTATGCATGTACCATGACCAGGGTCACATTCCACTGAAGGCCCTTGCCTTTGACGAGGCGGTCAACACCACGCTCGGGCTCCCCATCATCCGCACCTCCGTTGACCATGGCACCGCCCTCGACATCGCCGGCCAGGGGATCGCCAACCCAAATAGCCTTTTACAAGCACTGAAGCTCGCAGCCCAACTCATGAAAGAGTGAAACAAGTGAATCTTTTCTTTTTCATGGATCGAACCCAACAAGTCCCATGTTCTGCTTAAGAAAAATAATCGCCCTAGTGGCGACCCTCGCCACCCTTGCCTGCAAGGTAATCGCAGCCCAGTTTCCCAACATTGTCCTCATCCTTGCCGATGACCTCGGCTACGGTGATCTTGGCTGCTACGGACACCCTGTGGCCAAGACTCCACACATTGATGGATTGGCAAAAGATGGTGTCCGGTTCACCCAACATTATGCAAACGGTCCGGAATGCAGCCCCACGAGGACAGCCCTCCTGACCGGCCGATATCAACAACGCTCAGGCGGTCTGGAATGCGCAATCGGCACCGGGAATGTGGGACGCTATGACGATGCCATCCGCCTGGCGGAAGCCCGACAACTCGGCCTCCCTGCCAAACAATCCATATTGCCCTCAGCAATGAAGAAGGCCGGCTATGCCTGCGGCGTCTTCGGAAAGTGGCACCTCGGTTACGAGCCTCAATTCAACCCGATCGAGCACGGGTGGGATGATTTCTTCGGCTACATGGGCGGCAATGTCCACTACTTCAATCATCGGGAATTGAGTGATCTACATGTCCTCTACAAGGATCGATTGCCCATCCACACGAAAGGGTACATGACACACCTCATCACCGATCACTCCATCGGGTTCATGGAAAAACACAGGGAACGACCGTTTTTCCTCTTTGTATCCCATGAATGCCCGCACTTCCCGTTCCAGGGCCCTGACGATGTAAAAAAGGTCGTGAACGAGAGCAACTGGACCCAACCTGACGCAAAGACCTATGTGGCAATGCTTGAGGACCTTGACAGTGAGGTCGGCCGGATCCTGGGCGCACTTGAAAAAAACAAGCTGTCAGACAACACCATCGTCATCTTCGTCTCGGACAATGGAGGCTTTGCAAAGGCCGCCAACATGGGGCCATTAAAGGGTGCAAAAAGCACCACGCTGGAAGGCGGCATCCGGGTTCCCCTCATCATAAGGTGGCCGGGGCAAATAGAACCTGGGACGACAAGCAACCAGGTCTGTGCCACCTTCGACCTGACCCGTTCGTTCCTGAAACTAGCCGGGGCCCGGACTTTCCCCGGGAGGCTGGACGGACATGACATAATCAACCATGTGGCACAGGGCAGGAAGGACTTCAAACGAACCCTTTACTGGCGAGGGAAGCGGGGTGAACGTACATGGTGGGCTGTCCGTGACGGTGACATGAAGTACGTCCGCAAGACCGAGGGTAAATCAGAAGAATGGCTGTACGACCTGTCGAGGGACATTGGTGAGGAAAACGACTTGAGCAATTCAAGACATACTGAAGTTACCCGTCTGAAAGAACTGGTCTCGAACTGGGAGAAACGGGTCAGGCCGGTACGTTGACTGCCTGACTGCTTCCGGAATCAGCGATCACCAATCCCGAAACGAAATGGATCCCTGTCATCGACAAGGAGTTCAGACTCCGCTGTTATAAATGCAATGCCCTTGACGGTGGGAATGATTCCACCCCCGGGATCCTCCTCCACGGAACCTTCAAAAATTGTATCGAGGATGCCTGCCTGCCGCCAGGTTTCACCCGGCTTTAACTTTCCGTCTGCATGAAGGCAGGCCAACTTGGCACTGGTACCGGTGCCACAGGGTGAACGATCGTATGCCCTGCCAGGGCAAAGGACAAAATTCTTGCTGTCGGCCCGGGAAGGGTTCACTGGGGGACCAAAGACCTCGATATGGTCAATTTCTCCACCATCCTCGCCGGTAATACCTGCTTCCTTAAGGGACGCACCAACTGCACAGGTAAAATCCTTCAGGAGCTCAATATTCTGAAATGAAACATCAACAAGTGAACCGGCCTCGATCAGGAAAAACCAGTTCCCCCCCCATGCGATGTCTCCACGAACCTGACCGAAACCGGGAACCTCAATAGGCACGGATGCCTTGAAACGATAACTCCTGACGTTCCGGACCGTCACCTGTCCATGACCTGTCACCTCAATACTGAGTATACCCGTGGGCGACTCAATACGATGCACACCTTCACCAATCCGGCCCATATGGGCCAGGGTTACAGCAAGGCCGATGGTGCCATGAACACAGCCGTTAAGATATCCCACATTATTAAAGAAAACCACACCGGCGACGCAGTCATCACGAGTCGGTTCACAAAGGAAAGCCCCGACGATTGCCTCGTGTCCACGGGGTTCGAGGATACACGTGGAACGAATCCAGTCATGATCAGCTTTCAGAAGGTCGCGTATTTCACCCGGGGTTCGT
>JABJCN010000044.1 GCA_018668635.1 Opitutia bacterium | reverse complement strand
GTTTCTTACCCATGGCAAAACTACAAAGGCCCGCTGAAGCAGAACTGGTTTGAAATGCACGACGGATTGAAGAATTCACAATTCATCTTTGAGAAAACAAAAAAAGGCACGGTAGCCTTTGTCGGTGGTTCCATTACCGGAATGTCCTGGCGAAAAATAGTGATGGCAAATTTGAAGAAACGTTTCCCTGACACTGAGTTCAATTTCATCCTCGCCGGCGTGGGTTCCACCGGAACGATGTACGGCGCGTTTCGATTGGACCGGGACGTCCTTCAAAAAGGAAAAGTTGACCTGCTCTTCGAGGAAGCGACGGTGAACGACGTGGCCATCTTGCGAACCGCTGACCAAAGTATTCGCGGCATGGAAGGAATTGTGCGAAGGGCTCGACAGGCCAATCTCAATATGGACGTCGTGATGATGCATTTTGCCTGCACGGACAAGCTCGAAGATTACGAGAAAGGAAAGACTCCTCAGGTGATTCAGTGTTTCGATCAAGTCGCCAAGCACTATGGAGTCCCTACTCTCAATATCACCAAGGAGGTGTACGAGCGGATCAAACGGGGAGAATTTACATGGAAGGATGACTTCAAGGGTGTTCACCCATCTCCTTTTGGGCAGCAACTCTATGCCGACAGCATTGAGCGCCTGCTCGATGAGGCATGGTCGGAAGAACCGAGACCGCTCAAACCTCATTTCTGGCCGGAAAGATTAGACAAGGCTTCCTACTATGAAGGAAAACTGTTCGCCCCGCGAATCGGCAAAAAACTGAAAGGGTTTGCGGTACAAAGCAATTATGACGCTGCTGCCGAAGGTGGCAAGGTGCGGACGGGTTGGAACGAGCGACCCCAGTTGATCGGTCATAAACCGGGCGACAGTTTTGAGCTCAAGTTTCAAGGTTCGGCGGTGGCCATCCAGGTGATTGCCGGACCGAAAGCGGGTATTGTGGAACACAGCCTGAACGGAAGCGATTGGGTGGAGCAGGATTTGTTTGTCGAAAAGAACAGCTTCAAACTGCACCTAAACCGCATCTATATCCTGCGAGACGGACTCGACTCGAAAAAAGAACACACTCTGAGTGTTCGAATCAGCGACAAACGACACGAACTGAGCAAAGGCAATAACTGCCGCATCGTCTATTTCGGACTGAACGGTGACCCCCGCACCCCAAAGGGTGTCAACGTGGATGGGGTTTATTTTGATGGATCCAAGGGATATGGGCCGGAGAAATAAAATTATATAATAACTGGAACCACCGATTCTATAAAAATGAAAACCTTATCTCTCTTTTTTATCACTGCCCTTGTTGTCATTTCTGGATCCGTTTTGCTGGCTGAAAGATCGACCAATGTAATTCTGGTAATGTGTGACGACCTTGGCTGGGGGGACGTCGGATATAATGGAAATAAGGTAATTAAGACGCCGGCCCTCGATCAAATTTCAAAAGAGGGGGTACGTTTTGACCGTTTTTATTCCGCCTCTGCCGTTTGCAGTCCGACGCGTGCAAGTTGCCTTACCGGACGCAATCCGTATCGTACCGGTGTCTTTCATGCAAATCAGGGGATTCTTCGCCCCGAAGAACTGTCGATTGCCGAAGTATTAAAAGATAATGGTTATAATACCGGTCATTTCGGCAAGTGGCACCTGGGCACTTTAACTACGAAGGAAAAAGATGCGAACCGGGGAGGGCCTAAGAATCCACACCTGTATAATCCGCCAAACCGGCATGGGTATGATCAATTTTTCGTTACCGAATCGAAGGTTCCAACCTGGGACCCAATGAAGAAACCAGCCTCTTTTGTAAAACCGGCAAGTCTTGGTTATGGATGGAATGCACTTAAGAAAGGAGAGCCTTTTGAGGGATATGGAACTGCATTTTGGGACAACAAGGGAAAGGTGACCAAGAATCTCGAAGGATGCAGTTCACGAGTGGTTATGGATCATGCCGTGCCCTTTATTAAAAAAGCGGCGAGAACAAAAACACCTTTTTTGGCAGTCATCTGGTTTCATGCTCCGCATCTACCGGTTGTGGCCGGTCCTGAATATGCTGAGATTTACAAGGACCAACCCTTCCGAATGCAGCAGTATGCCGGCTGCATCACCGCAATTGATGACCAAATGAAGCGATTGCGAAAAGAACTGCAATCTCTCGGGATCGAAGATGATACCATGATTTGGTTTACCAGCGACAATGGACCAGAAGGGAAGGATATTGGTTCTGCAGGAGAGTTTCGTGGGCGTAAACGCAGTTTCTATGAGGGCGGTATCCGGGTTCCCGGACTTTTACTTTGGAAGAATAAAGTTCAGTCCAAAGTCATTACCACTCCGGTCGTGACCTCCGATTATATGCCTACCATTCTAGATGCTCTCGACATCCCTTTACCGAAAAAACATAACCTCTTTGACGGTGTGAGTATCCTGCCGCTATTGGAGGGAAAAGCATTTGAGCGAGAAGCTCCCATCGGATTCGCCTATCCCGGACAAATTGCGTACACTGGAGAAAGATACAAACTCTACCGAAAAGGACACGGAGAGAAGTCAGAGCTATACGACATCGTCAATGATCCATTCGAAGAGCACGACGTTGCCGACGAATATCCCGATAAAGTCGAGGAGTTGTTTGCCCAGTACCAAGCGTGGTATCAGTCCTGCAAAGACAGTTTTGAAGGGAAGGAATACGGAACGGCATCATACGATCGAGTAAAACAAAACTGGATTTCGATTAATGAAAAAAAGGGTCGAAAAAAAACAGATCGCAAATCATCGGACAAAAAGCGCTCGAAGACCCAATAAATAATTAGGAGCCTCCTGTAGCATAAAAGAAGGGGCAAATCTAAACTTGCATGAATTTTGTAAGGAATCCGGTTTGAAAGACATTTAATTTCAGGAGAATACCATCTATAATCATCTTATGAATCGACGTAACTTTATTCAATCGAATGTCGCGGGGACTGCGATCCTGGCTTCTTCCGGTCTTGTCTGTAAGGCGAGTGCCGAGAATCCTCCCTCAGTTAATGAAAATGCATCGATGCTTGATGTTGATGTGCTGGTCGTGGGGGGTGGATCCGCCGGACATGTGGCGGCGATACAAGCCGGACGTCTCGGTGCCAAGACGGTTTTGCTGGAACGAAATTCCCAGTTGGGTGGAACAACGACCACCGGTGGGGTCTGCTTCCCGGGTCTCTTTCATGCCTGGGGGAAGCAGATTATTTCCGGAATCGGTTGGGGTCTGGTTGCTAAATCAGTGGAAATCGATGGTCGCAAGCTTCAGGATTTCACCAAGAACCACCGGTCGCACGTTCCCTATCACGTTGATTTGAACGGACAGTTGTACTCGCTCCTTGCTGAGGAAGCCTGCCTGGATGCAGGAGTATCGCTTGCTTATTATCAATTTCCGGAAAAGGTCACTCAGACCCCCGATGGTTGGCTGGTGGATGTGCGTGGACAAGGGGTAAACTATCAACTGCGTTGCAAGCAAATCATCGACTGCAGTGGAAATGCCACCGTGGTGGGAATGCTGGGTTACGAACGGATGCGTGGAGACGTCCGTCAGCCTGGTACTCAGGTCGTGGTCTTCAAGGGCTTGAATCGGGATGTGGTCGACAAGAACGCCAAGCAGATTCAGCAAATGTATAACGAGGCAGTCAAGGAAGGTCGATTACAGAAGGGGGATACCTGGAGTGGGAAAGCGATGCAACCCATCCGCAGTACAAGAGGGAATGTTAATCATATCTTCGGTGCCGATTCCACCGATGCGGGAACTCAGACTCAAACCAACCTGGCGGGTAGAAAATCGGTCTTGCGTATGCTCAAGTTCCTTAAAACCATTCCCGGCGGTGAGAATGCCACTATCGACAGAATGATGAACGAAACCGCAACGAGGGAAACTTTTCGCATCAAAGGCGAGACCATGATCACTGTCCATGACTACCAAACCGGTAGAAAATTTGATGACGCCTTG
>JABJCN010000103.1 GCA_018668635.1 Opitutia bacterium | reverse complement strand
CGGGAGTCGTCAGGCATGCCTAGAAGGAAAAGGGTACGCCCCTGATTTTTCCATTACTATAGAGCTATTTAAATAACTCTATCAAGTGTGTTCTATTTATTCGTCTGGTATTCGTAAAAAGCTGCCTCCCCATTTTGTTCGTGGAAATAAACCCAATCCTCATTGCTTGCCTCATATAGAAGTGTTAAGATTGATTGCGTTGTGAATAGTCATCCTTTTTCCGGCATATCAAGCCATGTGAAATCCATGTCATCACCATTCTGATAGGCCATTCCATCACAGTGTTAAAAATCCGCAAAAGGCAAGATCACTTGTTGGGTTTTAAACTGGAAACAGCCTGGCCCACTGAAAGAATCAGTCCAAATCGGGTGCGCACATCCCCTAAGCGGTTGACATTAATCCATGCTGTAATCATCAATTTCTCCTAAGTCCCCATCTCTTTCCAAAACTCAATCTTCTAAATCAAATCATGAAGCACATACTATCCATCAGTCTTTTTCTCCTCGTGGCCTTTACCGCCATTCTTCCTCGAGCCAATGCAGGTAATAAAGTTCTTTATTTTACTCATGAACCGGGTCGATGGCATAAGTATACTCCTCAGTTGGCCATGTTTCGTGAAGTTGCCGAGAAGGCTGGTTGGAAACTCACGGTCATGACGGGTGAGCATGAATCGCAAATCAAGAAGCTTCATACCCCTGACTACGGAAAAGAGTTCGATGCTATCGTCTATAATTTTTGCTTTGCAAAGAGCCGTGACCTGGATGCGGCCGCCAACCTCATGAAGCAAACTCGTGAGCATGGAGTTCCCGCTTTGCTCATCCATTGCTCAATGCACAGTTGGTGGGCAACTTTTAAGTCAGGTCGTAGCGATGTACTTGGGCCTGAATACAGGGGTAAAGCCAAGGCAGATCCTGGTTTGGTAGAATCCTGGCGTGAAAAACATGGTAAGAAGCCCTTCCCTATCTGGGGGGACTTTACGGGTGTGGCCAGCACTGCTCATGGCCCCAGGAAGCCAATCACGATGAAAAAGGTGGCAACCCATCCTGCCGTGAAGCGGTTTCCTAAGGAATTTACCACCGGCAGCACTGAGCTTTATAACAATGTTTACAAGGTCGATGGCGTGATGCCTCTTATTCAAGGAGCGCAGGGCAAGGCCAAGAGTATTGTCATGTGGTCCTGCCCACAGGGCAAGTCACAGGTCATTGGTCTGACGGTTGGGCATGGTGTGGATGACTGGAAGTCTGAGCCTTACAAGAACCTGCTCACGGACTCCGTGAACTACCTTATCGCAAACCCGAAACCCTAGGAAGTCCCGGGTTGAAGTCCGTTCGGTATTTGCCATGAATCGAGTACTGCTCATATTGTTGGCTTCGTATGGATGTCTGCTGACCTCCTGTACTACATGGCAGGGAACAACGAATAACCTTTCACTTGCTCGCCATCCGGCCTTGTTGGCAACGGCATATGTTCAGGCATCGGCTGAATGCCGTGCCTTGACGCTTCAGGTTTACAAACAGGCAAGTGTCCATCTTTCTGCAGCGCTGGAGGATGCAAACTGGAGGGCCATCCCGGGGAAGGGGAGTGACAAGCCACCGGCCATCATTTTTGACCTCGATGAAACATTACTCGACAATACACCCTGGCAGGTGCGTGCCATACGGGAGGGATACGATTACCCGACCGGATGGAAGGAATGGTGCCTTGAGGCACGGGCTGGTGCATTGCCGGGTGCCCTGGATTTTGTAAGGTCTGCTACAAAGATGGGGATTGAGATATTTTATGTGTCCAATCGCAAGGCCCCGGTTGAGGAGGCAACTCGGATCAATCTTAAGGCCCTGGGATTTCCACTTTCCGCGGACAGGGACACTGTTCTCTTGCGCAATGAAAAAGAAGAGTGGGGCTCGGATAAGACATCCCGAAGGGAAGTCGTGGCCCGGGATTACCGCGTCCTCATGATGTTTGGTGACAACCTGGGGGATTTCCTTGAGACGGAACCTTCAAGGGCCAATGTGTCAGTGCGGGCCAAGGTCGTGGATGATCACAAGCAATATTGGGGGTCCCGCTGGCATATGTTACCCAACCCCATTTACGGAGGATGGCCGTGGTCCATCCTAGGGGAGAAGTCCGGTCTAACCGGGGATGCCCGCTATGAAACCCTATTGCAAAAGCTTGATTCCGGATCAGGAAAGTGATGCCGGATCATGCGGCATCTGCAAGGAGCCGTCGAGGCTTACTTCAGTGTGTTGTTGGACAGTGGCTTGCCGTTGGTGGTCAGGATTTGAAAATGATGGAATCCTGCGTTCATGCCAGAGTAGCGCCAGACCACCTTTTTGTCGCGGGTGACCTCAAAAAGTTTTACGCTGTTTCCCTTGGCGTGGTAACTTGTGATGACGGTGTTTCCATTGGGTAGACGCTGGGCACCGCAGGCGTCATCGAAAAGTTTTTCCCCGATATCCTCATTGGTCACGCTCCAGATGATCTTGCTCTTGTCGTCGACCTCAATGATCCGGTTTCCGTTGGTGCATCCGATCAGGGTATTGCCGTTCTTCAGGCGAATGGCAGTGAAGGGCCAGTCACGCTTTTGGCGTCCTCTGTCGTCGGTGGGAAATGTCCTGAGTACCTTCCCTGTCTTGGAATCATATTCTTTGACTGCAAAATCGAGCAGGTGAGGGGCGATATAGTTCCCGTTGGGAAGGATGCGGAGCATGCGGGTCTGCATATGTGTATTTTTTTTCTGGCATGCAAGTGGGGTTGTCTTGAGGATGTCGCCCTTTCGGTTGATGATGATGGCCCGGGGTTCCGGTCCCAGTTCAGCCACAAGGAACTTGTCGCCCGGTAATGCCTGTGCCGTGCTGATCTCCCCCTGCTGTCCCTTGTAGGAAAAGACAATTTTCTTGGTTTTTCGGTCCACCTCCACGACCCCTCCCTTTGGGAAGTCCCGCGTAGGGTAGATGGCCAGAAGCACATTGCCGCTGGGGAGGACCCAGCCGTCGCTGCATGGAAAATCCATCTTCCATTCCACCTTGCCATCCTCGCCGACAATTACGGCCTTGTTTGCCTTGCCCAACCCAAGAAATGAGTGGCTGATTTTCCCAAAACAAACTGATGAAAGGATGATCCCCAGTAGAGGCAGGGAAATTAGGATGAAGCGGAAGCGATTTCTTGGGTTCATGGAAATGGGGGTTAGGTTTTGATTGTTGGTGCAATGACAATCTTCTTCTTTCATCGGATTGCGAACCTTAATTTAAGGATGATTGTTGACCAGCAGTACTATACCACCTAGGGAGTTGCAACCTATGAAATACCTACAGATTACCCTCCTCAGTTCCCTTTGCTTTTCGCTTTCTATCTTTGCAGAAAATAAGGACCTTCACTCTGCTGTAAAGCCAGTGCCCAAGTCCGGTGGTTGGATAAAGCGCCATCAATCCTTTAATCAGCGTGTGGCCAAGGGCAATGTGGACCTTTTACTGATTGGCGACTCCATTACCCATGGTTGGGAAGGCCGCGGGAAGAACGTCTGGGCGAAATTCTATGGGAAGCGTAATGCGGTCAACCTCGGCATTGGAGGAGATCGCACCCAGCATGTGATCTGGCGACTGAACAACGGAAATGTGAAGGACATTTCACCGAAGGCTGCCGTCGTCATGATTGGGACCAACAACTCAAGGGACAACTCCCCGCAGGAAATTGCAGATGGCCTGGCAGCAATAACGAAACAATTGCGCGATAAGCTTCCCAAGACGAAGGTTCTCCTGCTTGGAGTTTTCCCCCGGGGAGCCAACAAGGATGACGCTCGTCGCAAGGTCAATGAAAAGGCCAATGCCATTTTCAAGAAACTGGCCGATGGCAAGGATGTCCACTACCTCGACATCGGGGACAAGTTTCTGAATCCGGATGGTGCCTTGAACCGCAAAATCATGCCGGACCTACTGCACCTTAGTGAAGAAGGCTACACCATTTGGGCGGAATCCATCGAGCCCACACTGAAGAAGTTGATGGGTGAATAGACTAAGGGAAACTCCATTTGATTATTTTTCGAAGGCGACCTGCACTTCAAGAATTCCCACGCATGCATCCTCCTTGGGATTCATCCGGATCCGGATGGCATCGCAGATTAGTGGGGCAGCTGGATGCACCACATTGTATTGATTGGCTCGCATGTCATAGCGGTCTGTTACATAGAGTTCGAAGGGGTTCCATTGTCCGCCCTGTTCAACCTCAAGGGACCATTCTTTGGGAAACTTAACGTCCTGTTGGTCCTGCATCCAGTAAACGCCGACGCTACGAACATTCTTGGCGGCATGAAAACGTGCTTCGACCCACTGTGGTTTTCCTTTTTGTGGTCGGCTTGTCCATCGGGGTACTTTCTTGCCACTGGACCATCTGGGTTCCTTGCCGTCACCAATGGCGGAAACAGTGTCAAGGTCCGATGTCTGGGATGCACTGATTTTTGAAAAAATGCTTTCCTTGGGAAGTTCATGTGGGTCAAAGACCGATAATTCCTTTTCCTTTGGGAACCAAACTGTCATCGAGCTTGGGCCTCGATTGTTCCATGCGTAGTAGGGGATAAGTGACAGGTTTTTTTCTTCTGTTATGCCGTTGGCAGTTACTGCCTCTGCAGGAAGTTGGGCCTGAATGAAGGAACCCGAAGGAATCTTCGTGGTGGTGACTCTTGCTTTTGCTGTTGCAGGAGTTTTTCCGAGGAAGAAGCGTTGAGTGGCTCCACCATTATCGAGACCCTCCGCGCAGAGAACAAAGGGTCCGCGGGTTAGGGCAAGGCGACCATGGTTGTCTTCCACCTTATCATGGCACTCATTGACTCTGACCGTCATGGGGAGATCGAGGGTTATTCGGTCACCTTTTTCCCATCGGCGATCAATTACAGCAAAGCCATTTTGAGTACCTGCTTTGACACTTTTTCCATTAATTGAAAGCTTCCAGGGTTCTACCTCAGAATCGGTGTATTGATAGAGCTCACCCGGTACGAATTGTTTTCCTGCCCAGGTTGGGATTCTTAAGTGCAAGCGGAAATCGGTGGACTCAGAAGGGTTTAGGCTGATCTCAATTTTTCCTTCATTTGGGTAGGCGGTTTTTTGTCGGAGACCAACTTCTGTACCTGCAATTTTAATTTTGGTGGCAGTTTCGGCATAGAAGGTTATGTAGAGATCCTTGCCGGCATGTGCATAGGTCATGCCTTGAACCTGTGGAAGAAGGCGAGCCATGTTACTGGGGCAGCATGCAGTACCAAACCAGGGTGCGCGTCCAGCAGTGCCATGGTTGAAAGGGTATTTGCCATCGGCCTCAAGGGGGTTGACGTAGAAGAATCGATTTCCTTCGAGGTTGACCGCAGCCAGCACGTTATTGAGAAGCGCTACCTCAGCCACATCGAGGTACTTGGCATCCTTGTGCACGAGAAACATACGAAAGTTGAAAAGGACATTTCCAACTGCGGCACAGGTTTCATTAAAGGCATCGGCATTGGGGAGAAGGTACTTTGGGCCGAACCCCTCGATTCCGTGCACGGCACCCAGGCCTCCCGTGATGTGCATGCGAGTATTCACAAGGTTGCCCCAAATATAATCCAAGGCCTTGGAGTAAGCTGTATTCCTGGTTAATTTTCCAACGTCTGCCATTGCAGAGTAGAGGTAGGTTGCACGTACGGCATGACCGACGGCTTCCTTTTGTTCTGTTACCGGGGCTTGTTGCTGGGCGTATGTCGAGGAACGTACACCTTCTCCTTGTGGTACGTAGGTAACGCCTCGTACTTCAAGGAATTTACGGGCCATATCCAGATAGAGTTGCTTGCCGGTAACCTTGTGGAGTTTGACAAGGGCGAGCTCTATCTCCTGATGTCCTGGCGCTTGTCGGATGGGTTTGCCTCCATTATATTTGGGGTCCCCTTCGAAAAAGACCTTGTTTATGTGCCGGGCATTCTTCTCCGCAACCTTTAGAAGCTTGTTCTTGCCGGTGGCCAGGTAGTAGGCGACGGCCGCCTCGTACATATGCCCCATATTGTAAAGCTCATGGCTGTGAACTACATAGGTATAAGGGGAATCCCCCATCATGTTCCTTGCCTCGCCAACCCCGGTGGTATGCGATGGGTAAAGGTATCCGTCGGGTTCTTGGGCGGCTGCAATGACATCCACGATGCGGTCAAATTGAGCTTCCAGTTCAGGGTCATCCTTCAACCGGGCCAGATAGGCGGCGCCCTCCATTACCTTGTAGAGGTCGGAATCGATGAATCGATGAGCTCGGTGCCCATCCACCTTTATACCTGCCAAGTGGTCGGCTGCTGCCTGTAGGTGTGCAATACCGGGTTCAGTCTTTTCAAAGGCAAAGGGCACGAGAACCTTGCGTTGGGTGATGAGACGGGGTCGCCAGAAATCGCTGGTCATCTCGACCTTGTGAAAGGAAACCGGTCGGAGCGGTTCATCCTTGGCCCATTGAGTGGTGACTGCGAATTGGCAAAGGTATATTAATGATAGAATCCTAGCTTTCATTTGGATCGTGTTTTCTTGGGTTTGAGATGGTTTGGGCGTACTGCATTCTCGATTACTGTTTTGTGTTTCTTTAAATCCCTCAAGGAGATGACTTTACACCCTTCCTCCTTCAAATGATTCATATAACTTTTGAATTTTGCCGGATCGGTGTTCACCCACGGGTGCTTGATATCGGGGACGCCATGAAAAGTCATTACCGCAATCTTTCCATCCCGTGCCTTGGCTACGGCTGCCTTGAATTGCTCAAGCGTACTGTTTGGTTTGCCATCGAAGGTCTGGGGCATCAGTAGCGGATCATCCTTACCAGGTTCAAACGCCCTGGATCCGCCGGTGCGTGCATATCGATAGTCACGTTCTCGTAATAATTTTACGGCTGCCTGACTTGTCTGGTACGCAGGGTAACAAAAGCTGGTGGGTCTTGCGATTCCATGCCTTTCGCATTGTTTCTCAATGTATTCGATGTCTGCCGTCAGTTGCCTGGGGTTTTGTCTGGAAACCGGTACATGCAGGCGGGTGTGGTTGCCGATTTCAAAACCAGCCGCATCCAGGGCCTTGATTTGCTCCCACGTCATGTAATGTGTCTTGTCCGTTACAAACTTGAAACCCTCAGTGATGAAAAAGGTGGCGCCGAATCCATGCATCTTGAGCAGGGGCGCAACGAATGTGGCATGGCTTGCTACCGAGTCATCAAACGTAAGGACAACGATTCTGTCCGGGTTTGGTTCCAACGCATCTGCCTTGGAAATGAAGGCCATGGTAAGAAATAACAGAAACCTGGATAGGATACGCGGGAATGATTTCATGGTTTAAAAATGAAGTTTTGAGGGAAATTGCCTCACGCATTGGAACAACATCTGCAAGGTTTAATACTATTCCTGTTTTCCTGAGGTCAAAATCTCTGCCTCGTGGTTTAATATTTTTGAATTGAATCTATTTGGAACCTTGCAGTTATGAAGTTTTCCCACCGACCCATTGATCGGTTCATTGTGGGTTTCCATACTTCTTCGGTCGGCGATTTTGGGATTAATCTGTTCCACCGAAAGTTTCCTCCTGACTCTCTCGTCGTCATGGCATTCAATCCAATTATTGCTGTGCCTCTCAGAACCAGCGGGTGGACTTGCTGTTGACAGAGAGCTGCTCAAGGCTTTTTAACTGTTTGGCCTGTCTTAATTGGATAAACTTTAATTCTGCCTTAAGTTTTTTGATTTCGGCTGCGTTTGAGTCTGCTCGCGCGAGTTGCAAATTGATTTCAGTAACCTCTTTTTTATCGCGCATCAACCAGTCTTCAAGTTCTTCCTTTCGAGTGTTGTAGACTTCTTTCATGGTCCATGCCCCGACTTTTTTAAGGTAGGCATCGAGATCGCGAATCATCTCTTTGGTTTTGTCCGGCATTATTTTTGAGAGTTCTTTGGATTCGCCCATGTCTGTGACGACATTGAAGAGTTTTACTTCGCCGGTGTTGAGTTGGCGCATGAGTTTGTAGTCGCCGTTGCGGTAGGAGGTGATGGGGGTGGTGTAATGGGCGGGGAAGTGGAAGACAAGACCGGTGTCGCGTTTCGCGAGTTTGCCGGCGTTGCCCTTTTCGAAGACGGTGCGGAGGCTGATGCCGTCGAGGTCGTCTGGCAATGGAGCTTTGCTGCCGGCGAGGTCGTGCACGGTGGTGAGGTAGTCCCATTGGGCAACGGGTTGGTCGCATTGGGAGTTGGGCGCGATGCCGGGGCCGGCGACGATCATGGGAACGCGCAGACCGCCTTCCCACATTTTTGCCTTGCCGCCTTGCAACGGGGTGTTCTTGGAGCCACCTCCGTTGTCGGAGGAGAAGATGACGTAGGTATTCTCTTCGAGACCGAGGGTTTGCAACTTGTCGAGTACGATGCCGATGGAGGTGTCCATGTTTTCCATCATCGCAGCGTAGTTGGCTTTCTCCCAAAGGGATTGCAGTTTCTTGGGCATCTCGCTGGCGTTGGTATCGAACTTGGAGATGTCTGGAATGCCGTCTGCAATGCCTTCCCGTTCAGCAACGATCTTCAGGTATTTAGCGCGGGTGCTCTTCAACGAAGTGTTGCGCACGTGCACGGCGTAGTGGGAGATCATCAGGTAGAAGGGCTTTTTGTCCTTCGCGCGTTTTTCGAGGTAGTCCACCGAGGTCTTGGCGAGACTGAACATGCGCTTGGGATCATCTGCAGGAATGCGGGTCTTTGTCGTGGGTTCCCACCAATCGCCATGGGCATTGCCATTGGGGTGTTTATGAATGAAGTCGGTCTCGTCGTAACCATGATCCTTGAACCAACCGAGCGGGGTGCAACCCTTCCCGAAAAAGGCCGTATGGTAGCCCTTGTCCGCTTCCTTGAGCATTTCGGCCAAGGAAAGGTTCTTTTTAAAATCAACCTTTCTTTTGTTCATCACCACATCGTGAATGGAAATACAACCAACCCGTGCAGTGGTCATTCCAAATTGTATGCTTGCCCGCGAAGATGTGCAAACCGGCGAAGGACAGTAGGCATTGGAAAAGCGCATGCCCCTGGCCGCAAGTCTCTCCAAGTGGGGAGTCTGATGCAGGGAGTGTCCGAGTTTCGGACGGTCCTTCATCATTGGCACGCTGGTCTGGGTGTAGCCCAAATCATCCGCGTAGATGATGATGAAGTTGGGGGCTTTAACGGCATGAACCAAGGAGGTTGCAAAACCGAAAAGAAGGCTGATGGTAAGTTTCATTTGTTAAAAAGTTTAGATTTTCGAACTTCTATTCGGAGTAGTCCACCCAGTTGGCTCGGGCGTTTTTTTCCGCTGCCTTCTTTTCCGGGCCGTCTCTCCAGGAATGGAGTTTGGCATGCAATTTTGATTTCTCCTTGCTGACGACGTTCTTGAACAATTTTTGGTTCAGCTCCTTCAACATAACCGCCTTGCGGGCTTCGAAATCCGGAACCTTCTGTTCTTCAAGCGCCACCAGTTTCTTTCTGTACCCTTCCTTGGACTGCTCGCCGAAACGATCCATCAGTTTATAGTGGGCCTGCCTGACCTGCTCGGCGGTTCCGCCATCGACATCCTCCACGTAATTGCGTCGACTCGAATCCATGGCAGCGACTTTCTCCGGCATTTCGGAGGCAAGGTTGTTTTCCTCCCGATAATCGCTCTTGAGGTTGAAAAGCTTGAGTTCCCCCGAGTTCAAGTGGCGCATAAGTTTGTAGTCGCCTATGATAATTGAACTGATCGGCGGATGATAATGACAGGTATAGTGGTGAATGATCCCCGGGGCTACCCGCTTGACCTTGCCCTGGTTCCCCTTCTCGAAAACCTGACGCAGGCTTCCCCCATCCATGTTCGGTGGCATAGCGCCTTTGCTGCCGCTCAGGTCGTGGAAGGTTGGCATGAGATCCCACTGCACGATAGGCACGTCGCATTGTGAACCGGCCTTAATCCCAGGGCCGGAAATGACTGTGGGCACGCGGATCCCTCCCTCAAAAATCGAACGTTTACCCTCTTGCAAAGGACCATTAAACCGGCGGTTCTCTCCATCCACTTCACGGCGTTCGGAATGCCCCCCACCGTTGTCGGAAGTAAAAATGAGGTAGGTGTTTTCAAGTTGGTCCTTCGCTTCCAGGGCGTCGAGAATAGCGACCAAGGTCATGTCCATTTCCTCAACCATCCCTGCATAAGTAATGTCCCTGCGGACGGAAGACTTTTCCTTTTCAATCCCTTCGGTATCCTTGCCCGTCTCTATCCACCTCTTCTTGGTTCGCTCGAAAGTTTCCTTCGTACAGAGGTGAGGAATATGGGGCGCGTAATGGGAAACCATCATGAAGAAAGGTTGTTTCCCTGCGTGCTTCTTGACGAAGGCAGCGGAATCTCTAATGAGGGAATACATCCGTTTCGGGTTGTCGGGAGGGAAAGGTGTCTTGTCCTTGATCGGGTCCCAATAGGAACCATGCCCGTTACCATTGCCGCCGGGTTCACCCGGATTTT
>JABJCN010000059.1 GCA_018668635.1 Opitutia bacterium | reverse complement strand
TGGCCAGGTTATGTACCGTGCGATAGAGCCAGGCCTTGGGTTGACTGACATCTGCCAAACGAGGGTGGAGCCGTAGGAACGCATCCTGTACGAGGTCTTGGGCCGTGTCATGGTTTTGCACGAGTTTCATGGCATACAGCAGTAGCGGGCCTTCCAGCTCCCCGAAGAGTTCCTCGAGGGTAAAAGGCGTGGAACTCCTCATCTGGGATGGTTCCGCCACAGGCAGGTTCATTTATTGATTTACCGCAATCTTGCGCTCCTGATTCTAGGTGAGTTGAAGAGATTGGTCATATCTACAAGACACTCGTGCAGGATTAATCTTAGAATTTTATTTTCAAGGGTCTGGGCAGGAACACCGAATAACTGGCTACTCATTCTTCCGGGCCATGCGGCGAAGACGTAGGATTGCCCACCCCACTCCAAGAACAACAAACGGAAGAACGACCCAGAAAGCCATGCTTCGGACGACTTCCGAAAAGGTCTCCGGGCTGTCCCTGGCCACTGTCTTCAAGCCTTCCTGAACGCCATCACTAACTTGTAGGGTAGCAATGATCATGGAGGCAGTCAGGCCAGCGGCAAGAATGTGCTTTGCTGGAAGGCGGGCAAGGAAGTCAGCGCCACCCTCGAGGTATTTTTCAAGAAGAAGTTTTTTTGTAGCCGCGTTATCAGCATGCTTGGCAAAACCCGTCAAACGAACCACGTCTTCAGCAGAACTATTCCTGGCAAGTTGGCGAACGGCATCATCTCCAAACTCGCGGACAACGACTTTGGCTATACCGGGATTCTTGACTTCGAGTTCAAGGACTTCAGTTCCAATTCGCCGTGCTAATGGAAGAAGCTCATCGGACCTGGTCGCCATTAAACGGGCAGAACCCGGTACTTTTGCAGTCATTTCCCAGATTTCGTCACCGTGCTTGACGGCAAGTTCAATCAGTTCAAAGCCACCGGTGCGAGCGGCGGCAAGGGCCTTGTTCCCATGACGAAGAGAGGCTTCGCTGAGTTCACGCAGGGCAATGGCACGTGCCTCGGAAGGCAGGGCACGACCGCTGACCTTCGCAGCAGCCTCAATGACCTCATCAATACTGGATGCAGCTATTTTAACAGCAGGCGCAAGCTGTGCATGGGCCAAGAGTGGGAATAGAAAAAAAGTGAAAAGTGAAAATATGCAGCCGCAGATCTTGGATGGTAAACGAGGCAGATGTTCGGTTGGTATTATATGACGCATATGTGGAATCTACGAAACCTGAAGGATTTCGTCTACCAGTTTCCGGTTAAGCTTCTGATGTTGTTCAAGAAGCAGTTGAATGCGTTCAAAAATGTTTCTGCGAATATCTCGTTGTGCATCGTCAATGGATTCATTTAGCTGCTGACGAAGGTCACGCTTAAGGATGACTTGGGCCTTGTGAATATCATAACCACTCCAAGCCGCCCCACCGACTTCCAGTACCACAAGAATGGCTTCCCCAAAAGGAAAGGGCCCGTCAAGGGCAGAGGCCGTGACGCCAACTCCTGTCGCGGTGGCCATTCGACCGGCAATATGGCCAAGAACATTGCGCGCCATGGCAATGGTCACCCTGGCAAAAATAGCAGTGAGACCCGCACCAACAGAGCCGACTGCAGTCCGGGTGGAAATTTCACTGATAGTGACAAGAAAGGCCTGCTGTTGGATTTGGAATTCATGAAGGATGGCTTCGGGCTCGTCATCGGCGGGAAAGTCAAGGGTTCCAGCATAAGCAATAATTTCAGTGGAAAGTTCCGTTGCCTGAGTGGAAAGTTGGTCCTCAAAAACAAGGAGGCGTGCCTCTACCGCAGACAGTAGGTCGAGTAGTGGATCCGCCATTTTCGGACGAATTTTTCCATCAACGTATTTAGGCATTTTAGAACTACCCGAAACCTTATCCCGCGTCATCAGAAAAGCGAGATGTGATGCCCCTTTGAATGAAGCCAATTCCCCAAGTAAAGGATCAATGTTTGCACGCATAAGAGCGATGTCGTTCTCAACAAGAGCTTCAAGTTGTGAGGCAGCCTGACGAGCCCAATCTTGGTTTGATTCTTCACTTGATTGAAGAATTGAACTGCACCTACCTTTCAGTAGTTGATGCCAATCCGGATTGGGGGCCGCCTCCGAGCCCGATATCAACTCCGGAGTCAAATCAAGCGAAGAATCCACTGGAATAGAATTTTCCCCTAATGAGCGGCCAAAGAAGATAAACCCTAAAAAACCGAGGGTTACGAGTGACAGGGCAAGTGTGGATTTGTCATGTTTGAACATTCTAGCACAAGTTTCTCAAAATATTAGAGTCACAAGGCTCTTGTTTTGTTCATCAGGTTGTTGGTTCTGTCTTTTCATCCTGTAAGTACTCCTGCGGCTTGTACCAACGGGCGACAGGGATAAACAGAATTGCGGACAGGAACATCATTCCAGAAAAGAAGAAATAGTAGTTCGCCCCCTTGAGTATCGAGGTTTGAGTAGGGAATTCAGCGCCGACCAAGTCCTTGTCAGTAAGTTTGCTGTTATCGGGCTTGGAAACAATCCGCCACTGGTAGGTTAAATTATCACGATTAGGGTCGAAGGTATTGTCCCCATTTAGTTTCACAACCTCACCCAGAGCGGTATTCTGGGCCTCACCAGCATCCGCAACAGGGGGAAGGTTGTCCCCAGTTGCAATAACCTTCACGAGGTCTGTGACTGGTTCTCCGTCACCAACCTTGACCGAGAACTGTAAATCGTATTCGCCTTCTACATCAGGGACAAACTGTGGATTACGACTCATAGGGTTCTGTAAGGAGGAGTCATTGAGCTGGCTTGATTCTGGAAGATTTACAAAGGTCCATCGGTAGGTAAAACGACCTCTTGAATCCCCTTTGGAAGCTGTAGCATACATACGAACAGTCTTCCCGGTTAACGTTGCGACAAGACGCCCCGCATCAACCATTGGTGATGCCTCCCCTTCAATAATCAGCTTTTTCTCTGATGGCAGAGGCTTTTCTTTTGCTACTTGAATTGAAACCATTGCCGAGGACTTGGCCGACCCGTCATCTGCAATCAATTCAAGTTGATATTGACCTTCAATATCCGGCGTGAACGAAGGAGGTTCATTAAGAATGAAATGGTTGACACCAGCGGTAAAAAGGTTGCCCAAGGACACAGACATCAGAAAAAAACCAAGGATCAAGGACTTCATACTCTTGGGCGCCTGTGTGTAAGAAAACTCTAGGCAGGTAATGGAAATAAAAACCTCAGCTGCGGTAATGAAAACGTAGGCCAGCAATTGCCAGATAATATTGGGAAGCTCACCATTGGCAATCTGGAGTTCTATCCAGCCCGGGATGAGGAAAGATGGTACCGCGACAAAGAAACCTATGCTGATTTTGCGCATTGGAGTCAGAGGGAAAACACGGTTGATTGCAGGATACACAAGCATCGAGAAAATGGGGATGAAAACCATGATCATGACCGGATTTATCGCCCCGATCTGCGAGGGCAGCCATTCAATACCAAGCCAGTTTCGGTCCATCTTGTCAGCCTGTAGCACCCAAGAGGAGCCCGTCTGGTCAAAGAGCGCCCAGAACATGGCGACAAACAAATAAATGATACATAATCGTCCAATAATCGACAGCCCTTTCAGACTAAAGGTCTCCTTAACGAATTCGGTCCTGCGGGGCGGGATATGTACAAAGACATTGCGACCCATCCAAAAGACAATCGTAGCCATAAGCATCAATCCCCCAGGGACGCCAAATGCAATTTGTGGGCCAAAACGATCCAGCAGGATCGGGGTCATAATCTGGGAAGCAAATGCCCCCAGGTTAATCGAAAAATAAAACCACCCGAATACCTTCTCGAGTAGCGGTGCATTGGATTTGCCAAATTGGTCGCCAACATGTGCAGAAACACAGGGCTTAATTCCTCCGGCACCAATGGCGATCAGGGTCAGGCCAACCGACAACCCAAGGCGGGATTCATCAATAGCAAGCGCAAGGTGACCAAGGCAATAAACAATGGAAAGGCTTATAATCGTTTTATACTTCCCGAAAAAGACATCGGCAACAATTGCCCCGAGCAAGGGAGTGAAATAGACTGCACTGTTGAAAAGATGGAACCAAGTCTTGGCCTCCTCATCCGACATGGGATCGGGCCCATCCTGCCCCATCAGGTACTTGGTCATGAAGATGACCAATATGGCCTTCATTCCATAAAATGAGTAACGCTCAGCAGCTTCGTTCCCAATTATGTATGGGATTCCCTTGGGAATAGAGGCACTCTTTAAGGGAGCAGTCAGGTATTTGGGCATTGCAATAAGGAATTGGTCAAAGGGTGTCGCTGTCAAGCGTTACGCAGTAACAAAATGCCCATCAATAAGTTTCCCATGCACCAGACACAAAATTATAGAAGTATCGTGGACTACTGGAGCCAACATGGTAGTAGAGCCATATTGGCAAGTGGCCTGAATGTGGCGATTGCTGAGCAAATCTGGGGTATGCAGAACTACTGGTCCAGTTCCAACCCATCTCATCGCCAAAATATAGCCAAACAGAATCTACAGAGGTCGCATCAACATAAAGCCATCCAAGCGAGGAATGATAAATCCAGTGGGCATCCTTGATGAAGAAGGACCCGAACCAATTATGGTAGAACCATTGACCACCAAGTGCTGTTGCTGTGCTGGCGAATGCGATGGCCACAGTGACCTTTCGGGTGGCAGAAGCAGAGTTCCCGGCGGAATCCGTAAGAGTGTAAGTCACTTCGTAGACCCCAGGAATTGATGTGTCGACCGGGTTAGTTACCGTGGTAGGGAGAGACCCATCGGTGTCATCAGTCGCACTAGCACCGGCATCAGTGTAGGTGTCACCAAAGGTAATCGTCACCGAAGCATCTCCATTAAGTGTAATAACGGGAGGCTTCGTGTCGGTTGCTGCCGCTGGCTGGACTTGGTTGATTACCGTGCGAAGAGCTTCTGCTCCGGCGAAGCCTGCCTGACGATAAAGTACCTCCCATTGCTGATGGGAAGGAGAATTTTGCACCCCATTTATGATGATAAAAAGAGGAATCCCTCCGAGAGAAAACTGATTGTATGCTGTCCCGGAATGATCATCTGCAACAAGTGTCATCCCGGCATCACTAATAAACTCCGTAGTCAAACTTGGCGCGCTGCTTTCGATACTGACTCCAATAACTGTAACTGGCACTCCGTTTTCGTTGCCGTTTCTATCGTGAAAATAATTCTCAACATCCTGCACAACAATCGGGGAGGAAGATTTGCACGGACCACACCACCAGGCAAAAAAATCCAAGACAACAATCTGGCCAGCATAGTCAGATAGTTTCAAGTCCCCGCCAGTTGCATGATTCTTGATGGTGAAATCAGCGGCGATCTCCCCAACATCCGTTGCGCCCAAATGCATAAAACTTATTCCAGAAATAACAGCCAGAATAAGGAACAGTTTGATTAAAGGATTCATAAATTTAGGTGAGTGTGAGTCAGAAGTTTAAGGAGAAGGAGCATTCTATATACAGCCAGTCTCGATCCTGATACAGGTGATAGTACTCTACCTGCCCGATACCGGGTTCATCATATCGGGTACGATATTTTCCAGCCTGCAGACGAAAGGCCCGATCAGTCCCCGTCCAACGAATGCCTGCTCCTACCTGAAAAGCATCCATGGGTGGCGCGGCACTGGAGATGACAGCAACGTCTTCAATCTCACCAGTATCATCGTAATGTCGTCCCGAAAGACTCAAGGCCCAATCCTGATCCAATTCATATTCAATGGTTAACCCGAATGAAGTAGAAGTGAAATTTGGATCCTCCTTTGTGAGACCGAAAACCGGTCGCCAGACCCAATGCTCACCTGCGGCATAATTCATTGACGCTTGGTAGCTGTATCGATTTTCACGAGCGGTGGTGTCTATTGCCGAAAACTGATGAAGGGTACGAATTTGCGGAGTAAGAACATTTTCAAACCCAAGCGAAGCCGCCCAGGTTTCAAGTTCATCAATGCCACGAACGAGACCCTTCCCGATTTGCCATTCGTACCCGGGCGAGACCACATCGAATTGATAGACCAAGTCGAATTGTGCAAAACCAGTTGTTGGCAGATATTCCCAACGAGCACCAGTGGCAAGATTCCAGCCACCGGGATCGGCATTGCTGTATTGCAGGGATGTATTATTAATCTGACGAAAACGCTCATCGATCCAGACAGAACGAAAGTCGGCATACCCATCATAGACGCCACCGGAAGCATTCAGAAGGACGGAGTCTACCCCGGTCTCCTGAAACCCAGCCTGATATGAGGTCATTCTCTCTGAACGGGAAAGCGGGGACTCCACAGAGTAAGCGTAGGGTGCAGGAGGAGGTTGATAAGCAATATCGATTACTGTTCGGGTGAATGAGAGGTCTATGTCGCCCCCCTGTATAGAACGACGGTAACGAAAAGAGGTATCAAGAAGATCCACGGCGGCAGACTGCAATGTCTCGACGGATGCTTCCAACAACTGGCTTTGCCCCTTTTCAAAAAATACCGTTGGCCAAGGATTGCCGCGAGCCGGAAGGTCCGGGATCGACCTACTTTGACCTCCAATGCCGTCAATAATGGTCCGGACTTGATCAGATCCATTGAACCCGGTGGAAGCACTGACAAGTTGCCAGTCTTGATTCTCCGATGTCGCTCTCCGTCCATCGACAATTGCAATGAAAGGGATGCCCTTGCCGCCGAGAGCCTTAAGAAGTGTTCCATCCTTATCGTCAAGCACATGGGCCAATCCTGATTTGCGAATGTAGAATTGAGTTCGTGCGGGTAAAGACTGGTCAATATTGATTCCGACAACCTCAACGGGGATGCCCTGTGGGTTTCCTCCAGATTCCCGATAATGAGCGCGGACTTCCTTTTCCAATGCCTGAGAGGTCGGTAGGCATGGCACACACCAATGGGCAAAAAAGTCCAAGACCACGATTTTTCCGGCAAATGCATCCAGACGGACGACTTCTTCTCCTTTCCAATTCCTCAACTCCAAAGGAGGAAGCGCCTCAGCGGCGTCAAGGGTACATGCAACGACGAGCATTGCAGTTGTAAGGATTCGAAAAGTTGGTAATTTGGGAATCATTTTGCCCAGATGTCGGTCGCAGTCTGATTGCTAATTATTACAAAATTTTAATCGGAAACCTGAATTCGGTAGAAAGCATTTGCATCCAGATTCTCCCCCAGGGTCATGGATTGCAATTCTCCGGATCCGGAAATGGCATCTCCGTGATTAACCCAAACCTTCAGGTCAGTAGATTGCTGGACTTGGTAGGTAAGATTGGAAAAAGTCTGGATGGTCAAGGAGCGAAAGGTTCCTGTGGGGTTACTAACAGGATCAAGAAGACTTGGTAAAGCCGCCTCGTCCAATGGATTTCCCCCAGCGATGACCTCAAGTCCATCAGGAATCTGATCCCCGTCTGAATCCGCCTTAAGGGGGTCCGTACCATAGGTATCGATCTCTTCAGGATCAGTCAGGCCGTCATAGTCGGAATCCGCCGATGTTGGACTGGTCCCCTTTTGATCTTCATCAGCTTTGGTGATGCCGTCAGAATCCTTGTCATGCTCATCGGTATAGATGTAAAAATCATCCAGCCAAATCTCCTCGGAAAGCTCTGCTGAAAGTTGAGTTGAGGCCTCCAGTCCGGTCTGAAACACATCTGTGTTGGTAACTGTGAACTTTGATTGGACCCCGGCAACGCAGACCCAAGAACCAGAGCTATCCTCAAAGCAGAAAATAAACATGTTCGCTGATTGCAAATACTCCAATTTGATTCGGACGTATATGTCGTTAACGTTCATAACCTGATCGTAGTGACTAAAAACTTGTCCTTCAAAACGAGTTTCAAAAACAAGATGTCGCGCTACTGAATCTGCAAGCTTCACATTATCCAATCGAATGGCAATGCCATCACCTTGAAGTTGAGGAACTCCGTTGACGCCAACTATGACACCCGTGCTAACGCTGTCTGTATCTGCTTCGGTTCCAGGAGCTGCAAGTATTACCTCCAAGTTCCATCCTTGATTCGTTGGCAGGCTCTCCTTCCACGGCAACACGGTTGTATGAGTCTGCCCCAAGACCCCGGGCTTGAAAACCAGTTTTCCTCCTGAAGCGATAAGACTCCCCTCCCCCAGTTGGTTCAAACTCGATGACCAGCGGTCAGAATTTAAATGAGAAAAATAAAACTCCTCCGTTCCCTTCCACGAAGACCATGCGTCAGATGAAGCAAAAATGAAAAAGACCAACCTCATGATCACAATAGTTGAATCCCTCTTCATGACACAAAAAAACATTCTCGCCTAATTATTCGTCGCGTTCAACCCGAATACGCAAAAATAAGTGACCCGAACCTGACACCTGATCTGCTGGGAGGTTTGCCTCCACTCGTTCATAGATGCTTTGACTCAAATCCTTACCGTCTGGTAATGAGCTCTGGTCAACACCTTCGGTCGAGGTTTTCAAGGTGAGGCCCTCGGTCTGCCAATCTCCAGTCGCAAGATCAGCTCGATATTCTAAAGTATATGCGTTAGTCGAGTCCAAGCTCGACTTAATTCTGAAGAAGGTGAATCGATAAGAATCCTCACTCGATAAAAGGGTTGGTGCAGATTCTGCAGAGTCTGGGGTAGTGGGGTTTCCCCCAAAAAGGTATTCGGCCAAGTTGGAAATGCCATCATCATCGGGGTCAGCTGTAGCCATCTTTAATGCTTCATCAAGATTCTCGCCGCCTCGGGTAGTCCACCAGTCAACCCAGACCTGGGCACTTCCCGCACCGGTACCAGTAACCTTGAGATTATCCAGATAGAAATGCTCATGCTCTGAATCGTTTTGAACACGTATAACGATACGAATTACTTGTGCGGAATCAGGAATCTGCGTGGGCAAGGACGCGACACTAACCATTTTCCCATCTTCGCCAGTCACAATGTCCAAACCTGCCGCTGCCTGACTCCAAGGGCGACCGAAATCTAACGCAGTTTCACGAGAACCATCTCTTGACCCACGAAGCGTGATCAATTGTTTCTGGGTAAAGGAAAGTCCATCCTCGCTGTGAAGGGCAAAGACTTCGATTTTATCACTTATCTCGAACCCATTGTTTGTATCATGAGCATGTACATCAAGCGAAACAGAAACATTGTTGTAATTGTTAATACTGATTTTCTCAGAAACTATTTCAACGGATCCATTATTGATGTGAAACTGTTTCTTGTTGGAACTACTATTGGGATCAGTCCGGCTTGATGTTAAGGATGAGATGTCGGCATCACCAACCGAGGTCCAACCCAGATCAGTATCACCAACATTCCGGGTAAAGGAAGTATCACCCGATGAAGCGTCCTCAAAAGTGATCCCAATACCCTTGGTTCCTGGATTCATTTCGCCAAGGGAAAAAGGCTCCACCTTGACAGTAATAGACTGTGTCTCCGTACGGCCACCTCCCTGAGCCGTTAACGTATAGCTCGTGTCCTGTGTGGGAGCAATCAAGACTTTTTCACCCGAAACATTGCCTATCCCTTGATTTATTGACAGCGTAAGGTCTGTACCAGCAACATCCCAAAGAAGGTTAGTCGATCCACCGGATACAATAGTCGTCTGCTCCGCGCCAAAGGAGGCAATCGCCATACGGTCGGGATCTTTACCGATGAGCCTCAAGTCAAAGCCCAGGGTTGAGCTCGTAGTGGCATCCTGGTGAACAGCCACAGCCAAGGTATGCTCACCTCGCCCAAGTACTGATGTGCCATAGTAGGCAACGCTTGAGGGGTAGTCCGTCCCACTTTTCGCCATATTGGCATAGGCATCAGGTTCGTCAAAATTCTTTCGCGCTACTTCTTTACCATCCAGATATACAACAGCACCATCTACAGCAAGGATTTCAAACCCAACCCGGGCATGTGCTTGGTCCAGCGTAAAAGTTTTTCTAAAATAAGCGGTGTGCCTCTTTCCCTCCTCAGGTAAGCCTATATTAGTAATCACACCTTGAATACCCGTCCCGGGCTTTGGCGTAATTTGCCCATAGCCAAGAATGCCCTGACCCTCGG
>JABJCN010000060.1 GCA_018668635.1 Opitutia bacterium | reverse complement strand
CGGCGAGGAGAAATGTGCGTAGGTAGGGTTTCATGGAGATTAGCTGGTTGTTTCTTGATCAGTTGGGGTGTCTTTCCGGCGTCGATTGAGAAGGATCATGCCGACGAGGGACGCTACAAACAAGATGATGTAAATCACTCGCCAAGTCATTTGAGTGTCTGGGTCGAGAGGCTCGAAGGTGGCTATGAAGCCAAAGATGGAGAAAAGTGCCAAACTGACCAAGGGTAGACTCAAGACTATGCGTAGTATTACGTTCATTTGCCTGGTAGCGCTTCTTTCCAGCCGGATTGGAGGGTTTGTTGGAGGCGTTTCAAGTTCTCCGCTTGATTGGTTTCCTTGGCAAGGTTTTTGGTTTCGTTGGGATCGGTTTGGTGGTCATAGAGTTCACGCGCTTGCACCTTGCCCGTTTTCCAGTTGCGCCACTCGACGTAGCGGTGGCGTTGAGTGCGGGCGGCATAACCCATGAGATCTCCATGTTTGCGGTGGCGGTTGCCTTGGAAGGAACGTGGGTACTGACTGAAAACTGCGGATTTCCATGGCCGACCCGGTTTCTCCAGCAGCGGAAGCAAACTGATTCCCTCCACCTTGTCGGGAGCCGCTAGCCCGCAGATTTGCGCGAGGGTGGGATATAGGTCCACGAACTCAACGAGAGCATCCGTTTTGACTCCACGATGATCCTGTCCGGGAACGGACAGGATCAAGGGGACCCGGGTCGACAGTTCGTAGTTGTTGGCCTTGGTCCAGAGGCCCTGTTCGCCGAGATGAAACCCGTGGTCTCCCCACAAGAGGACAACCGTGCGCCCGGTCAGTTTCAAATCGTCGAGCTTTCTCAGCAAACGGCCCGTGAGGGCATCGACGTAGCTGACGCAGGCGTAGTACCCGTGCCGTAGTTCCTGTGTCTTGGCTGCACTCAATTTGCCGTTCTTGGGGATATCGGAATAGCCCTCGAGTTCTCCCCAACTTCGCACCGCAAGCTCGGGGGCTCCTTCGGGATGCTTGTTCGACGCGGGTGGCGGTATGCTTTCGCGATTATAAAGATCCCAGTATTTCTTCGGGGCGCTGAAAGGTAGGTGTGGTTTGCGAAAACCCACCGCGAGGAAGAACGGTTTCTCTTGTTTCTTCAAGTCGGCCAATGCTTTTTCGGCGGCCTCGCAGACCAAGCCGTCGACGTAGGCGTTGTCCGGAACGTCCGCCGATTCGGAGGCTGCCCGCTTGTGTCCCTTGCCCTTGAGATTCTTTTCCGTGGCGTAGCGCAACTTGGGATCGTGAGCGTTATCGAACAAGGGTGCCTCGGACCAAGACGGCGGATCCTTCGAGGGTTTGCCGCCACCATGGAATATTTTGCCGATGGAGCGGGTGTGATAACCGTGGTTCTTGAAGTGCTGGGGGAGGGTGACCGCCTTCGGCAGGGCCTCGCGGAAATGTGTATTGAGGTCCCAGACCTTGATGGTGTCCGGTCGTAGTCCCGTCAGCAGGGAAAGTCGCGAGGGGCAGCATACCGCCTGCTGGCAGTAGGCCCGGTTGAAGAGGATGCCGCGCTTGGCGAGGCGGTCCAGGTTCGGGGTGATCGCGGTCTTGTCGCCGTAGCATCCAAGGGCTGGACGCAAGTCATCGATAGCGATGAAGAGAACATTCAGGGGTTCAGCTCGTAAAATGCCTAATGAAGGGATGAACAATGCCAGGAACCAAAGTCTCATTGGCAACTCTTCCTATAGGCTCCCGGTTGTTCTTTTCTGTCAATCCATGCCATTAAGCCAACCAGCCCTTGAGGGGGCCGGTACTGTCCCCGATGTGGTCTGTCTTGACGCCCATGACATGGGCCATTGAGAGCCATAGATTGGCGATAGGCGTTCCTTTGGGATGTTTCTCGTGTCGGTTGGTCTTGAGCAGGCCACCTGCGCTCCCGGCAATGACAGTTGGCAGGTCGGTACATATGTGCAGCATGGCATTGCTGAGTCCGGAACCCATGGTGAACATCATGCTGTCCAGAAGGCTGCCATCACCTTCCTTAATATTGTCCATCTTGGTGACGAGCCGGGCGTACTGCTCCATGTGGAACAGGTCCAGGCGCTCAAGGTCGGTGAGTACCTTTTGGTTGTTTTGATTATGGGTCCATCCGTGATGGCGGATGGGTTTGTCGAAAACGTCGTGGAACATGAGGGGAGTGTCCCATCGTTCCGGTGCGACCATCATTGACGCCACACGGGTAAGGTCGGTCTGCAGCGCGAGGATCATCAGGTCACCCATGACCTGGATGTATTCATCCCGGCGCATGGTGGTCCAGAGTTTCTCGGGTTGCTCGAGATTGAGATCCCGTATGTCGGCCTGTCGACGTGAGATGCGTTCGATTTGCTGCTCCACGGTGCGGACTGAGTCAAGGTACTCATCGAGCTTGTGGCTGTCCAGTCGTCCCAGCTTGTGGTGGAGATCCCTGGCATCGGAAAGGACGAGGTCGAGGATACTGGCGTTGGCCTGGTGTTCCTTGACGGCAAACAGGCGCTGGAAGGCCTTGCGAGGATCCTTGAGGGAACGGGCCACGTGCCCGTGCCCATACCACGAGATATTGTCAAAGTAGACGGACTCCCGGTTGTCGGTAAAGCTGTTGCAGGAAAGCTCAAGGGATCGAAAGGCTGTTGACTGGCCGGCAACGTCGGCAATGACCTGGTCAATGGTTCGTTTGAGTGGGTACCCGGCTGGGGAGAGTTCCTCCGGGGTGGCCGTGCTGAGGTAGCAGGCCCCGGCCTGGGCGTGCCCATCGGTCCCTGGCACCTTGATGCGGTCCAGGTTGGTGTGAAGGGAAATCTTTTTCCGAATATGTTCCAGTGGTTTCAGTGTTGGGCTCAGGGCGAAGTTATCCCCGGTTTCCGTCGGGTGCCATGCTTTCTGGGCAACGCCGTTGGGCGTGTAGAAGAAGGCCAGTCGGCGGGGAGGCTTGGGCGCCTTTGCCCCATGGGCCTGCATCACGTCAAGGAAGGGGAGTGCCATGGCCGCCCCACATCCACGCAGGAAGGTGCGACGGGGCAGTTGATTCTGTTTGAGGATGTTCATTGTGGCTCTTTCTGGCTGGTTTTATGAAGGAATGGGAAGCTCTTGGCAATCTCAACCACCACGGTTGAGAATCGGCCATGGTCGGCTATGACCTCCCGCGTGATACGATCCACTGCGGGCTTGTCGGTGACTTTTAATTCCCGGCCAAGGGCGTAGGCCAGCAAATGTTCACTGAATCCACGCATGAAGTTTTGTGGCTGATCAAGGATCGCATCCTTGAAGGCTATGATATCCTTGAATTCCTTGTCCCCGAATATGCGTCCACTGGCGTCGATCGGCAGTCCACCACTATATTTTTCGCGCCATCGGCCAATGGGGTCATAACTCTCGAGGACAAAGCCCAACGGGTCAATCTTGGCGTGGCAGCTGGCGCAGGACTGATCGGTGGCATGTTGCTTGAGTCTTTGGCGAATGGTGAGTCCCCTGGCCTCGATCTCGGCATCATCGGCCTCGATTTCAGGGACCACATCCGGAGGCGGTGGCGGTGGATCATTGAAGATGACGGTTGCCACCCAGGCACCGCGCTTGATGGGACTGGTTCGAAGAGGCGTTGAGGTCATGGTCAGGACTGCAGCGGTTGTCATGACTCCTCCCTCGCGGCGGTTGGCCAGGGTACGACGTTGAAAGTTTTGGGAGTTGGTGTTGAAACGGTTTCGATTTCCTCTTTTCCCAAAAGGTTCGCCGGGTTTGCTGTACCAGTTCTGCAATTCATCGGAACGGTAACTGTAGTTGCTGTCAACCAGGAGCATAATGGAACGATCCTCCACCTGGATACTCTCGAAAAGGAGCAGGGGTTCGACCATGGTCTGCAGGCCGAATTTCCATTGTTCGCATCCGATCCTTGAATAGTAGACTTGGAAGCGGTCAAAGTCCGGGACCGCTGTGATAAGCTGGTCCAACCGCAGCCACTGTCGTGCAAAGTTCTCGGACAGTGCACGGCTCCTGGGGTCATCCAGCATGCGCCGCACCTCCTGGTCCAATACATCCGGTTGATGCAGTTTGCCGGAGCGGGCCAAATCAATAAGCTGCCGGTCAGGAATACTGCTCCAGAGGAAGAGGGCGAGCCGCTGGGCCATTTCGTAGTCATTGACCGGTGACTTTTCTGTGGCATTCTTCTTGGACTCTGCCACGTAGATGAACTTTGGTGAGGCCAGCACCGCGGCCACCACATTCTTCATGGCCTGGGTATAGGAACCCGTTCTAGACTGCTCCTCTCTGTGATAGGAGGCGTAGCGTTTCAGTACAGTTTCTTCAATTGGTGTACGGAAGGCACGTTCCAGGAATGGACGCAGGCGTTCCTCAACGAGTTTGCCATCATCCTTGAAGAAGGTTCCGAACAGGGCGGTGTAGCGGTCAAACTCGGGGCTGTTCACGATGGACCGGCCAAGTTTCAGGAGGCTTTCAAGCAGCAGGGGAGAAATGCTCAACTGCTCCCCCTGGTTATTAAACCCGTGCTCCGCCTGCAGGTCGATGGCAAAGGGATCGACTCCCTGGAGGATCTGTTTCTCTACCTGGTTCTTGCCGAGGGTACGATTGCTCACGCTAATCCTTGCTGGCAGGTTGCCGGAGGCGGGGTTGAAGTAGTTGCCGGAGCGGATGACCTTCTCCGGGAGTGGATATATGTCGCCCCTCAACCGTAGCAGGTCCCGAACGGCGTTGTTATACTCGTAACGGTTGAGACGCCTCATCACCACAGGCTCAAGTGTTGAATTATCCCGTACGTACTCGTCAACGATCCCATTGAAAAAGCTGACGATTCTTTTTCGTTCCAGTGTTTCAGGTTTTATTTTTGATTCCTTGGGCGGCATTTCCGCGAAGGAAACAGCCTCGGCCGCCAACCGGGATACCTCCACGTTCTTAAGGAAGTCATCGCGGCGGTTCATGGCCTCGAGGTTTATCTTGCCCTTGACCTTCTTTTTTCCATGGCAAGTGAAGCAGTACTTTGCCAGCAGGGGTTGCACCTCATTCAGGGTGGCCTGGCTTGTCGTTATGTTCCCGGTTTCCCGGTGTGCTTCCGGTTTTGGGGAAAGATCCGTCAGGCGAATGTAGTCAAGTCCGTAGAGGTAACCCCTGCCCTGGAATTTTCGAGACTTGGGGTTGCCCCCCGTCAATTTTACGACCAGGCGTTGTAGGCCTTTCTTGAGGTCGATGGATTCCACCTTCTGGAGTGGTGAAAGTTCCACACGATTGGAGTACAGGTCAAGTGCCGGTGCGATGACCATGTCATTCAGGCTCACTTCAAAAATCCCGTAGTCGGGGGCAAGGGTCCACTGGATATCCAGTGCATACCGGCCGGCCTTGGGTACGCTAAATTCAATGAGGTTCGTTTGGCCCACAACCCCGTCCCACAGAAGGTGTTCATCCCCATGCCAGTGCGGGCCAAATCCCTTCATTCCCTGAGCCCTTGCCTTGCCGTGTCGTGTCACATCGGACTCCCCCTCGATGATACCATTATTGGTTACCTTTCCCTGCCGTCGGATGGAATGATAATCGAACGTTTCGGTAGCATGGAGGGGAACATAACCGGCCAAAACGGCGAAAAGCATGAATATTGAATTTCTCATGGTATCATGACCTCACTGCTGGTCAGGGCCTTGCGCTCATCGGTCACATCGATGTACCAGGCGGTTGCATTTTTGGGTGGAGCCGAACCGGAAACCTTTTTACTGGCGACCTCAAGGTCCACCGTCGTCCAGGGGCGGGAACGATTCTGTTCATGGGGTCCGGTTGTGAAGTGGAGCCGTGCAGAGACCAGCCTGGTTTCAGATTTTACTGCTGCATGAACGGTACCATCCTTGACCATCGGTCTTGAGACCACCGCCATTGGCGTGGTGTCGCGGATATATTGGTCCACGAACAGGAAGAATTCCCTGAACTCAAAGATATGACCGTGTTTCATTCGCAGCTGGATGCTGTAATTTTTCTCGGTCCGGACCAGCGCGCAGGTCTTGGCATAGCTGTCCATCGGGTAGGCAAAGTCATTGGTTCCGTTGAGGAACATTACCGGCATTTTTGCAGACCCGATGTACCTCGATGGATCCCAAAGATTGTGCCACTTGTCAGACTGTTTTCCCGACAACTTGCCAAATTCACTTTTTGTCCAGACACTGTTGTCCCGTAGGAACCCGCATCCATAGACCGGCATGGCCACCTTGAATCGATCATCCACCCCGGCCACGATACAGGTCAGGTAACCACCCCAACTGATACCCGTCAGCGCAATGTTGTCGGCATCGATTCCCGGTAAACTTCGCAGCAACGAATGTCCCCGCACCACGTTGGCAACCGCATGGTAGGTCCATTGGTTTTCATGGGGTTCGTCGATGGTGGAGAACTTTTCCCGGTGGCCCTGGTCCGGCCCACCATCCGCCAAACGTTTGCGGCCTTCACCCTTGCCTGCGAGATCCATGGCAATCGCCGCGTATCCACGCTTTGCCCAGATATGTGCCCATTTTGAAAAAGCGGATCCACCACCACCATGCACAAGCACGATCCCCGGCACCTTGCCCTTGGTCTTGATGCCAAGGGTTGCCGGCGAGGCGTAGTAAGCAAAGACGCTGGTGGGTTTCCCCCTGTATTTTTCACCGCTATACTTCAGAGAATGTACCTCTCCATCCTGCCTGATCCATTTGAAATCCGGAGTCTTCTTCAATTGAGTCAGGTTCCATGGTGTATTTTCCGGGAGGGGGAGTGGTTCCCCGGCCTGCAGGAGCGAGGAAAACCCTATGATTGCCAGGCAGGTTGCCCGGAATGGAGTTATGTTTGTCGACCTCTTCATTTTCGGTTTTTCATCTGCACTGTGGGTGTCCTTGATATGAAATTCATTTAAAGTCATGTGTCAAAAGCGATTTTAAATTACGAATCCCTTTGATTTCCTTTTGCACAGTTTGAACTTTTTTCACAAGTTTCATTGTTCATGCCGTATCATTCACTTCATTCAATTTCAGCTTGAGCGCACAATCAGGATTCTACACAACCTTTTCACTTAAATGAAACCACGCATCAAGCTCGCTGAATCCACATCCCCAACAGGAGGCTTGCTCGAACTTGTCGAGCATGACGGTTCCTACTCGATATCCCTTGATGGCAAGGAGTTGATGCATTCCCGGGCCACTGCATCTGAAACCATGCTTGGGACCCTGGGCGTTGCCCGTTTGGGGCGGGAACAGAAGGGAAGGGTCCTGATCGGTGGTCTTGGCCTTGGGTTTACCCTAAGGAGTTCACTGGAATCCGTCTCTTCGGAGACAAAGGTTGATGTGGTCGAGATGATCCCCGAGGTCATCGAGTGGAACCGTACACACTTGCAACACCTGAATGGTTCCTGCCTGGATGATCCACGGGTCAAGATCCATACGGCGGACGTGACCCGCTTCATTCGCAAGGCTGAACACGGGACTTATGACGCAATCCTGCTGGATGTCGATAATGGACCGGTTGCCATGGTCAGTGAGGGCAATGCATCCCTTTACTCCAGAGCGGGTATTCGATCCATCTGCAGGGCGCTCAAGCAGGATGGACGGATTGTGTTTTGGTCTGCGGGGGCAGATGAACAATTTGAGAAACGCCTGGGCAGGGTCGGACTTCAGGTGGAGGCGGTGCCAGTCCGTTCACATGAGACTGCAAGGTGTGCATCCTACCGGCTCTACGTTGCCGGGTTTGCAGGAAATACCTCTTGATCTATTTGGCACCCCCCGATGCTTTGGGAATTTTGCAAGTGTAATCCCGGGTAAGGTCATGGGCAAGACTATCCTGCCATTCGGGTACAACAGAAGACGCTCACGATCTAAAATAAATTAGTTGCGCAGTAATTTTATATGAACTACATCTCGTAATCATGGCTTCAAGTATCCGGACAGTTTTAATCCTCCTAGGTTTTGTATTTGCTACAGCCAATGCGAATGGCATGCAAATATTTGTGAAAACCCTCACTGGGGAAACTATTACCCTTAAGATGGAGGCGGGCTACTTCCATTGATGCTGTCAAGGCCAAGATCCAGGACAAGGAAGGAATTCCACCGGATCAGGCAACGGGCAAGCCATTGGTGGATGGCAGGTCCCTGATCGATTATAATATTCAATTCAATCTTTAGCTCTATTTCCAAAAGGTAGATTCTATGGAAAATCAGCATAGGCATGTTGTAGCTCTTTTTTTCTTTAACCGTAAAGATTGTCTACTTCAGGTTGCATCTCGAATTATAGATGCCGATCCTCCTGCTGTGTACCTAGTTGCAGATGGTCCTCGCTCAGATGTTGAGGGTGAATTTGATCTCTGTATGGAGGTGCGTGGATTGGTTGAATCCTTACCGTGGAAGTGTCCAATACATAAGGTTTACAGTGATATAAACCTTGGGTGTGGCCTTCGGGTAAGTAGTGGTGTTTCTGAGGTTCTCAAATACGAGGAGAGTGTCATTGTTTTAGAAGATGATACTTTGCCACATCAGGACTTTTTTCCATATTGCGACGAACTTCTTTCATATTATAAAAATGATGAAAGTGTGTTTATGATTTCAGGCTTACAGTCCAAAGAAAAAATTAGCTCTAATGATTCCATTTTTACCTATGAAGACAGAGATGGTTATACTTTTGACTTTAATTGTGGGATCTGGGGATGGGCTACCTGGAGAAGGGCCTGGCGTCACTATATTTTTGATCTTTCCAACTACACCCACGAAGATCAATTCTGGATGACTATGTGTCCTATTCGGAATGATTATAATATGGAGAAATCTTTAGAGTGGAGGGCATCACTCCATTATTCACAAGTGATCGTAAAAGGAGAGATAGATACCTGGGATACTCAATGGTCCCTTTGTATGGTGAGGCATCGCGCTTATTGCATAAGCCCCAATTGGAATCTGGTGGAGAATATCGGTTTTGGAGCAGATTCGACTCATCTTACTGGCTCTAAATCTTCCCATTGGGCTGGTGAATATCAAAGCTATGCATTTAAATTCCCGATGAAGCATCCTATCCCAGGAATTCTCTCAACAGCAATCCATCTAATGGATAGTGGAGATTTGAGTTCAGCCATTGAATGTGCACAGAGAGGAATTGATTGTTATCCACAAGAGCTTCGATTGCATACACTTTTAGCCACTCTAGCTCATTCGTTAGGCAAATTATGTCTTGCATCTGAAGCCTGCAATAATGCGCTTCGGATAGATCCAGAAAATTCTCGTGCGACTCGGATTCTGGATATGATACCTTCCAAGGAAAAGAAAATCCCGGATAATTAGAGACTGGAGGATTTTTTCATATTGCTTGCCGAAGCGTCTGGTGTTCCTCTTCCTTGGACAAGACTATCCTGCCATTCGGGTACAAAAGAAGACGCTCTCACGATCTAAAATAAATTAGTTGCGCAGTAATTTTATATGACTTACTTCTCGTAATCATGTCTTCAAGTATCCGGACAGTTTTAATCCTCCTAGGTTTTGTATTTGCTGCAGCCAATGCGAATGGCATGCAAATATTTGTGAAAACCCTTACCGGGCAAACCATTACCCTTGAGGTGGAGGGGACTGACACCATGTATGCTGTCAAAACCAAGATCCAGGACAAGGAGGGAATCCCACCGGATCAGCAGCGACTCATCTTTGCCGGCAAGCAATTGGAGGATGGCAGGACCCTCCAGGATTATAATATTCAAAAGGAGTCCACCCTTCATCTGGTCCTTCCGCTGAAGACCCCGGATGTCAGCAATGTAATTGCCTCGCAAATCGTGGGCACCAAGCTCCTCCGTATCAACTACAACCTTTCTGTAGGCGATGGTCGGGCCTGCACGGTCACGATCCGCTGGTCCACGGACAATGGCGAAACCTTTGACACCACCGCCACTGCGGTCACAGGGGCAGTTGGCCCCGGTGTTGCTCCCGGTGAAAAACTGGAAGCCATCTGGGACATGGGTGTCGACTGGGACAACAAGTATACCGAGGATGGCCGTGTCGAGGTCATTGCCAACCGCATTGCCCCCGATGATCATGGAGGTTCTTCTCCCGGGGAGGACTACGATGGTGGCAGTGGCCTGGAAATGATCTGGGTGGATCCGGGCACGTTCCTGATGGGCAGCCTGGCGTCGGAGCCGAATCGTAGATCTGACGAGACCCAGCACGAAGTGACGCTCACGCAGGGCTACTGGCTGGGCAGGCACGAGGTGACGCAGGCACTCTACGAGGAGGTGATGGGAGTCAATCCAAGTAATTTTAAGGGGCCGGAGCTTCCGGTGGAAAAGGTGAGCTGGGACGATGCGATCGCGTTCATCCAAAAGCTCAACCAACGCGAGCTTGATGCGGGTCACCTGCCGGAAGGCTTCGGGTACAGTCTTCCCACGGAGGCGCAGTGGGAGTATGCGTGCCGAGCGGGAACCACCACGAAGTACAGCTTCGGCACAAGCATCACGCCGGAACAGGCGAATTTCAAAGACAGTGGCCTTGGAAAGACCACGGATGTGGGCAGTTACCCGGCCAATGCATGGGGTTTCCATGATCTGCACGGCAATGTTTGGGAATGGACAGCAGACTGGCATGGAAATTACCCGGCCGGTGCTGTAAACGATCCTTCAGGCCCTGAAACAGGTTCGAATCGGGTCTCCCGTGGCGGCGGATGGAACCTCAACGGCAGGGACTTGCGATCGTCGAACCGGCTCGGGTTCACGCCGGACTATCGGAACTTCGGTCTGGGCTTCCGTCTCAGTCTCCAGATCCTGCCACCGGAACCGGAACCGCCTGCTCCCGGGGAGAACTATGTGGGTGGCAGCGGCCTGGAAATGATCTGGGTGGAACCCGGCACTTTCACAATGGGCAGCCCGGCGTCGGAGCCGGATCGTGGAACTGGTGAGACTCAGCACGAGGTGACGCTTACGCAGGGCTACTGGCTGGGCGAGAATGAGGTGACACAGGCACTCTATGAGGAGGTGATGGGAGTCAATCCAAGTCAATTCAAGGGGCCGCAGCTTCCGGTTGAAAAGGTGAGCTGGGACGATGCGATCGCGTTCATCCAAAAGCTCAACCAACGCGAGCTTGATGCCGGTCGCCTGCCGGAAGGCATCGGGTACAGTCTGCCCACGGAGGCGCAGTGGGAGT
>JABJCN010000070.1 GCA_018668635.1 Opitutia bacterium | reverse complement strand
TATGAATCGAGAATCTTCTTTCTGGTGGCATCATCCCGCTTGTCCGCGGGAACAGCGAACAATTTCTGTATCTCCGGAGAAATGCCATAGGTAACAGGGCGGGGTGCATTGGTTACTGCGAGGCGGAAACGACCGAGGCTGAACATGCTTCCCTGAAACTCCTGCTTGAGTGTGAATGTCAGCTCAGATCCACCCTTCAGGGCAATATCCTGCTTGGTCTCAAATGAAGCCATCTGCAACTTGAATTGTGGAGATATGGCCCAGCCATTGTTGGTGGGTGCCACCTTGCCGTCGATGGCGGTGGCTACTGCATAGTTTTTCTGACTGAAGGAGGCCAGAGCCTTGTGAAAAGCGAGCTTAACGGGCGCATCGTTTCGATAGAAATTGATGGACTTCACGACCATCTCACCGCCGGGACGAAAGCGAAGGCCGGTGACATCCTCCATGGCAGTGAAGTCAAAGCGATAGGTCTTCCATTGGTCTGACTTGGCGATCACAACATCGGGGGTGGAACGCTTGGCCTCGAAATTGTTGGCCTTCCTGGTCCTCCAGAAAACACTGGCCTTGCGGTCAGCCTTCGCCTTGGCCACCACCTCAACGGCTATGGAACCCTTGGCTGCCTCGGCCTTGGTTATGATGGCAGGCAGGATTTTCTCCTTGGTATCGGCCCGGAAATAGAACCCGGAAGGGCCGGCTTGGTTGTGAATCTTAAGAAGCAAATGGTTGTCCCCTTTCTGGAGCTTAAGGGTAACCCTCTCCTGATTCGCTTCGGCGCCCCGGCCAACGTTGTTGGCGTGGACGGCCTTGCCGTTGAGGTAAACCTTAATGCCATCATCGGACCCAAGGCTGACCGGAAGATCACGTGGGATGTCCGAACTGATCGTGCGGTAAAGATAATTTGCGGCGTTATCACCGGAAAAAACGGTTCCATAAACAACACCGTCTTTCCACTTCGGTTTGAGTGACCAGTAAAGTGGCTGGTCCCCGTTCTTGTACTCCTTATTTGCGTCAAAGGTCTTTTCCCCCTCAGGCCCGGCCTTCTTGTCAAAGCTTACATTTGTAAAGGGACCGGCATGATACCACTGGTCAAGCTTGAGAACCCCATCCACCGGTGAACCGGTGATGCTTAGACCGCCGTCAGCAAAGGCAACCTTGGCCCCGTTGGCACCTTCCCAATCCTTGTCTTCAGCCAGTTCGTCAAAGACCCACCCCTTGCGCTTTTCCCACTTCGTTAGATCAGGATTAGGGCCGGCAGTTACTTCCAGTTCAGAAAGGACAAAATTGCCATCACTGGCGCGACCCGGACCTCCCTTGGGCAAACGCTTGTCTGGAATCGCCTCCAGACGGACACCAGTGATATTGGACAGTTTGGTGGAGGTCCTGACAATGTAACTGCCTTTTCCGTTTTTGCCGCTGACAAATACGGAACCATCGGGCTGTTTCTCGAACTTGGTACCTGAAAGGCTGGATGTGACATTCCCCATATCCAGATTCTGCCAGATACTCTTGCCTTCATGGAATTCCTTTTCCCATTCCGCGGCCTTGGCGGGAAGTTTTTTGTCGAAATCGGCCAATGCACCCTGGGCCTTCTTGATCCGCGCCTGACGCTCATCTTCCGCCTTCTTTTCACGGGGCGCAATTTCCTGCTTGTAAGAATCAAGGATCTTCTGGGCCTTGGCAATGCCATCCAAACGTGCCTTTTCCTTTTCATCCATGTCCGCAGCAAACTTCTTCTTAAAACCTTCAAAACCAGATAGAAGTGATTGATGTTCATCCTTGAGGCTGGTCAGGAATTTCAGATTGGCCTGCACTTCTTTCTCCTTCGCAGGTCGATTGAGAATACGGAGGTACAACTCGTTGACAAGGTCCTCGTCCTTCATGTCGGACTTGGCCAGCTTGGCAATTGCGTTGTTGCCGTCACTGATGGCATCGTTGACCGTCGGCCCACTGATCAATGCCATGATGGGGCCAAGCTGCAGGCTTCCTGTACGCTCACATTCGCAGGCACTTTCGCGGGCAGGTCGACCGAGGTTCCCAAGAAATCCGTCAGGCAGTTTGACACCGGAATCAGGAAGTTGGGCGGCCCTGGTACCGGCAGGAACACCGGGGAAACGGGACTGAGCGCCAAGCGAACGGTAGATGGTGTCAAAAAGAACCTCAGCAGGCAGGCGGCGGGCAATACCATGGGAATTATTGATGGCATCATCCTCGTTCCACTTGTGGGTCTGGATGGAAAGCTGGTAAGTGCGTGACTTGCAGATGGTGCGTATCATGTGGCGAACATCGAAACCTGATTTAATGAACTCGGTGGTCAGCCAATCTAGAAGTATTGGATTTGTCGGCGGGTTTCCGGCCCGGATATCATCAATCGGCTCAATGATACCGATGCCTGTCATATAGCCCCAGAGACGATTAACGTAGCTCTTGGCGAAGTACTGGTTGTCCGGAGAGGTGATCCAGGCGGACAGCTGCTCTCGACGTGTCGGTTTTTCCTTATCAAGGACAAATTTTACAGGATAGGGAAATTTTGGAGGTGTCACCTCACCGGTGCGATCGTGCTTGGTTTCCCCCTTGTCCATGTCGTAGACAATCTCAAACAGGGGTTTGCCTCGTTCAACAGCCGTCTTGCCGAGTTCCTTCTTGCCTCCGGCTGGATCCTTCTTGAGCCCGGTCTGGGCAAAGAAAGCCGTTAGCTCGTAATATTGATCCTGGGTCCATCGCTCAAAGGGATGATCGTGGCACTTGTTGCAATTAAAGCGGGTGGCCAGGAACAGATGAGTGGTATTCTCCATGGTTTCAGCAGGTTTACGGAGCACCTTGTAGTAGGACGCAGGTGGATTTGCCTTGTTTGAACCGGAAGCCGTCAGAATCTTGCTGGCAAATTTGTCATAGGGTGTGTTTTGGGCGAGCTCGTTACGAATCCATTCACGGAAGGGCTTGGACCCCTCCGTCCCGAGGAACTTGCGGTTGACCTGTAACAGGTCGGCCCACTTGTTGGTCCAGTGGTCAATGAAGTCATCAGACCCGACGAGGCTGTCGATGAGTGTATCCCGCTTCTTGCGACTGTCGGTCTTGTCTGCAAGGAAGGACTTCACCTGATCAACGGTTGGAGGAAGACCAATCAAGTCGATATGCACACGACGGATAAATTCGTCATCTGTACAGAGCCCCGAAGGAAGAATTTTCATTCGCTTCCACTTGGCGGCAACCATCTTATCGATTTCATTGTTGGCAGGCTGATCCTTCCACTGAAAGCCGGTGCGGTCCCCCATTACGGTTATGATGGTTGAAGCATAGGCACCTTCAAATCGTGCAAGAATGGGAGCTTCTCCACGCCGAAAAGTAGTGATCAGCCCATGGTTATCAGCCTTGACAATATCCCCATTGCCACTGCTGACAAAGGCTTCAGATGTAACATCGCGCTTGTTACCGTCTGCGTAGTTGGCAATGACACGCACCTGTTGTAGCGACCCGATTCGCTGGACGACGGGATTCGAGGGGAAAAGCTCGATGGATTTGACCCTTGGGGTGTCCGTTTTCAACTTGGCACCCTGAGCGATCCATTGGCGCACAACTCCGTAATATTTGGAATTGTGCTTGATTACCTGCTGACCTTCGTGAGGCACAGAACCGGTTGCCTTTAGCAGCATCAGGCTCTTGTCAGCCGAAGCAACGTTCACACGGCGAGATTTGATATCATCCGTAAAGGCACGAATGTCGTAGAGGGCATCATAGCCACGCAAGGAAAGCTTGAATCCGTTCTTCCCATCCTTTGATCCGTGGCATGTCCCTGAATTACAACCTGCCTTGGAAAGGATCGGCCCAACATCACGAATGAAATCAACATGCGACTTTGCACCAATTCCCGAGACAGTAACCGGCACCTCAGCCTTATGTCCGTTATGGCTAACCAGCAACTTGCCCTGACCGTTCTTGACAGGATTGAGCAAACCTCGAGGTGAGACCTTGGCTATTCCACCGGTAATCTGAAACTTGGCAATCCGAGTAATATCAGCCTGCTCCCCGTTGGACAGCTTTGCCGAAATAATAAGCTGAACATAAGCACCGGAACGTTTTATCTCTATGGAACCGGGCTCGATGCTGATGCCGGACAGTTTAAATTCATTAGGCAGGGATTCAGGCAATAGTGGCTCGGACTCCAAGGCAACAACCTTCGCTGCTGCTGCCTCGGCGGCCTTGTCCTCGGTGATGGTCACGGGAAGGAATTTCTTGATTAAGGCTCCCTTGGATGCGTCGATCAACCGTACATGGCCATCCGCACCTGCAGCAACCACGGTCTTATTGTCCGGACTGAAACGAACGGCATAGACTGCAGTTGCAAGATTCAAGCTCCACAGCTTGGCACCATCCTCCTTGAATACCGACACCATGCCTTTCCCATTGAAACTGGACCCGGCAACGAGTTGCGTGCCATCCTTGTTGAAATTAACGCTGTAGACACGACCAAGGAGTGCCTCAAACTGCTTGATCAGGTTATAATCGTCCCCGATCTTACGGGCCTTGGTACGGAAGATTTGATAAATTTTAGGAACCCCATCCGAACCACCAACCAAAATCTGCTCCTTCATTGGATGTCTCTGGACAGAGAAGACCCCTCCCTTAAGGGCACCCGGAGTGATGGAGGTGATATTATCCATGAATCGTTCCGTCTTAAACTCGCTCAGCTTCGCAGTGCGATCCCGCCCCACGGAAATAATATGTTCCCCCTTCAGGGACCAGGTGGTGTCATAGACCCAATCATTGTGGGATCCTTGAAAGAATACCTGTTCACCATTGGACGCCTTTATGGCACGCAGGGTATTGTCGGCACAACCGTAAGCGAGATGCTGTCCGTCAGGAGACCAGGAAACACCATAGACCGTGTCAAATGTAGTGGAAACGGAAAGATCAAGTTTGCGCCTGGCAACATCCCAAACCTGAACTTCCCCTAAACGTCCAGGTAGCCCACCTGACACTGCTAATTTCTTTCCATCCGGAGAAAAACGGACTGACTCAATTCGTTCAGAAAGACCAACAAGACGAGCCAGTGAACCGGAACCATCAGCCTTATGCAGAAGCACTTCATGAAACCCGGCAACTGCCAGTATCTGGCTGTCAGGGGAGAAATCAATGGAGGAAATGACAGGAGGAAGGGTATAGACAGGAGGGTTGTCTTGGGTAAATAATTGCCGGACATTTTCTGGAGTATCGTCAATGGCCCCGGCTAAAATCCATTTTTTGATCAGAGCAATCTCGGTCTCATGAAGGGGTTTGCCCTTGGCAGGCATTTCCGCTACGCCATCCTTGTCCGGGGTTATCTGCTCAAAAAGAAGACTCTCATCTGGCTTACCTGGTATAATGGCAGCGTCTCCACTGTCACCACCCTTGAGTAGATGGGTAAAGTTGGTCATCACGTACTTGCCCTTGGCCTTGGATGGTTGGTGGCAACCTGTACACTTGGCTTGGAATATGGGGCGAACATCCTCGTGGTAACTGATGGATTTACCCGTCACCTTGGAATCATCGGCAAGAAGCACAGCCGGAGATATAAAAACCAGATAAGAGAGAACTGGTGTAAGGAATTTCATTAATGGGTTGAATGAATTACACATACCAAAATTGATAAAAATTAAAAACTCGCACGATAATATTTAAATATATAATTAAAGTAAACGAGGATTTCTTGCCAAAAAATTTGATTCAATTTTAAAATCAATGTTGATTGCCTCCATAAATGGGCTTGTAAATCAAGGGGTAGCTCAGGTGCCATTTATGTGAACATGATTGAAATAAAAGACCTCCGCGTGGACTACGGCGATTTTACCGCCGTCCACGATCTTTCACTCAGTATCGACCAAGGCGAAATCTATGGATTTATCGGGCCAAATGGCGCCGGAAAGACAAGCACATTTAAGGTTTTAGGGACTTTATTGGAACCTACTTTTGGCGAGGTTACCGTGGGTGGTTACAACGTGGCGGAGCAACCGCGTGAAGTCCATCGAATCCTTGGTTATATGCCTGACTTCCCCCCGGTGTATGAGGACTTGCGGGTGTGGGAGTTCTGTGACCTTTTCCACGCTGCATACGGACTTCCGTCGGTTGAAAGAAAGGGGCGAATTGATAAAGTCCTGAAACAAACCAGCCTCACAGAAAAACGAATGGCCTTGTGCGGGGGACTCTCCCGTGGAATGAAACAGCGCCTTCTACTGGCCAAGACTCTTCTTCAGGAACCCAAGGTCCTGATTCTGGACGAACCCGCCAGCGGGCTCGATCCGCATTCCCGAATTGAATTGCGGGAAATCCTCAAGGAACTGGCATCAGAAGGTCGTACCATCCTGATATCTTCACACATCCTTACAGAAATGGAGGGATTTTGCACTTCTATCGGTATAATCGAGCAGGGACGACTCAAGGTATCGGGAACAATTGAGGAGGTCATCCGACAGATCCAACCGGCCCGGAGACTTCTGGTTGAAATCATTGCTCCTGACCCAAGGGTAGGGAAACTATTGGAGGATTTTCATGGAGTGAAGGATGTACAGAGTCCATCCCCAACAAAGTATAATTTTCAATTTACAGGCAAGGATGCGGAGGTCGCAAAAATCCTTGCGCACCTGGTGGGGCAATCTATCCCGGTCAAATCGTTCCATGAAGATCGAATGGACGTGGAGGATGTATTTATGAAGGTGAGTAAGGGAGAAGTCAATTGAACGGAAAGCCCCGTCTCGCACAAGGATTACCGGAGCCTGAAAAGATGAAAAAACTATCGAAAAAAGTTCTCGGCGACCTTCTTTGGAAGAACCCAATACTTCGTATGCAAATGCGACAGAGGTTACGACCGAGGGCGTTGATTATCTGGGGCCTAATCACTTTCATCCCCTGCCTTTTCATTTTCCTCAACGTCTACAACAGCGCCAGTTTCTCCCCCTATGAAGACTCGGGCGAAGCACGAATCCTCGCCCTGAAAGCCACTTTCATACCCATGTTGATTGCCCAGGGCATCATTCTCATGTTCCTCGGTACCGGGAGCGTGGCCGGCGGCATGGCCGAGGAAAAGGAGTCGGGACTGCTTGACTACCAGCGTCTCACGCCGATGTCGCCAATGGCCAAGATTGTGGGCTATCTCCTTGGCCTCCCCTGTCGCGAGTACCTGCTCCTGGCCCTCACCCTTCCCTTTACCCTGATATCTGCAATTGGGGGCCAACTTCCGCTTGGAAAAGTCATCCTGCTCTACACCATTTTCCTCTGCGTGGCTCTGGTTTACCACCTGACGGCCATGGTCGCCGGCATGCTGGCCAGAAAACCCCGTAAAGCCAGTTGGTTTGCGCGTATCATGGTCGTCCTTTTGAATGTATTCCTACCCGCCTTAAGCCAGATGGGACTGACCGTATTCGGTCACATCACCATCATGCCCACGCTCTGGGGACTCATGCACTCGGAACTAGGGAAGGATATTGATGAAGAATTCCTTAAACTATGGGAAGTGGTTCCCTTTTTTTCATGGGAACTCCCACCTGCACTATTCAGCTTCGTGGTGCTTGGGTTCCTAATGGTGATTTTCCTATTCATACTATTGCGGAAATGGCAACAGGACAGCAACCACTCGCTAACAAAGCGCTTTGCGCTTTTTGTCTTCGCCGTACTTCAATTCCTGATGATCGGAAGCCTGCTCCCACACCTTAGCAAGGAAATGGACACATATCTCTTCCTAAAAGAAATGTTTCCTCTCAACGACGGTCTTGCCGGTGCGATTCTCTTCCTGCACCTCGTCCTTAGCCTTGCAACGACTATTCTCCTGATTCATTTGGTAACCCCGCTCCGACATACCCTTGCCAAAGGCATTCGTCGCATCAGGAAATTGAACATGGCAAAGGTTCCTTCCAATTGGGATGCAGCCGGCAGTCTCCCAACAACACTTGGATTTATTGGCATGGCAACAGTTGTCCATATCCTCCTCCTCGCCTCGGTCATCCAGGAAACGGACAATGGTATTCAGGCTCAGGCATACCAGTTGGCCATGCCGATCACCCTTTTTGCCTTTATGGCCTTCTACACCCACGCCGCTCGAACAATATGGCCAACCGCAGGTTTCTTTGGATTCCTTGCCCTTCTGTGGATTCTACCCGAGTTGACCGGCTTAACCCTGGCCGCCTTTACACAGAAGGAGGAACCACTCCTCTATTTCGGAGTGACCAACCCCATACATGCATCCTTTTATACCATTTCGATTTCATTCAAGGAATTGACCAGTTTTTTTGGAAGAGAGGTACGGACAGGAGTTGGAGAGCAATTATCCACCGTCACCTTCCTGAGTCTTGCTTTTCACGGAGGCCTGGCAGTATTATTTCTGGCCATGGCCACAAAATGGAAACGTTCCCTGCAGATGAATGCTGCAAATATTGAGACCCGAAAAAAGTAATGAACCAACACTCCAGAAGCTCCCTTTCAATATTCACATTACAGTTCAATTCATTAATCCTGCGGGTGATTGGCATCCTCCTAATAGGAATGCAACTCAATGCTGGACCACCTGAAGGCTTCAGTCCCCTCTTCGATGGCAAAACCTTTAAGGGTTGGGAAGGCAACAAGGACTACTTTCGCATCGAGGAAGGCGCAGTAGTGGCCGGCAACCTCAAACAGAAGATTCCCAAGAACCAATTCCTCGTCACCAAAAAGGAATACAGGGACTTCGAACTCCGCTTCGAGGCCAGGCTGATTGGCCAGGGCAACAACGCAGGCGTTCAGTTCTGGAGCCAGCGCATACCCAAACATCACGAGATGATCGGGTTCCAGTGTGACATCGGTGGTTGGAGCAAGGGCGCCATATGGGGGTTTTTATATGATGAATCCAGGCGACGCAGGATGCTGGCCGAGGCACCGCAGGATGAACTGGCAAAACACACCAAGCCCAAGGGTGAATGGAACAAGCTGTGCGTTCACGCAAAAGGCAACCAAATCCAAATCTGGCTCAACGACTTCCAGACCGTCAACTACACCGAGAAGGAACCTTCCAAAAAGATTCCAAGAGATGGACGCTTCGGCATCCAGATCCACAGCGGCCCGCCAGCAGAGTGCTGGTACCGCAATATTTGGATTAAGGAGTCGAATCTCTAGAAAAGAAATCCAAGTTTTGCGCCAAATAAATTAAAGATCTCACTTTCCTCATCACTATCGCCTGTGTACATGTATTTCCCGCCGATGAGAAACCTATCGCTAATGATGTAACCTGCCTCAAAAGCGAAGGAATGATAACCACCGCCCTCTCGATAATTATAATCATACGATGCATCTAAAAAGAATTGTTCAGTAATTTTTATGTGCAATCCTGGTTTGATCTCGTAGGTGTATCCGGTTTCAGATTCACCCATAAAATCTTGTAAAGCTGCACCTAACATGAAACCCAAGTATGGATAAAAAGTGTCTGAAATATTTGCATAAAGATCTCCGCCAGCAAAAAATATATGCTCTTTAAAGAGCTCAGATATACCAAACCCATTAATGTCAATATCATATAAACGAGAATATTCATAGGACACGACTCCATCAAACCCAAATCCGCTGCTTTCAAAAATAGAATATCTGGCATTGAATCTAGAATTAAAAACATTTCCACCAGCTTTATTGATACCATTATCCCCCTTCCACTTTCCAATTAGAAGATCGGATGTAAGCCCACTTAGTCCTACTTGTGAATTGGCCAATGTTGAAGTTAACAATAAAGCGATATATAGGTATATGTATTTCATCTTCTTACCTGTTTTAAAATGGTTTCTTGTTCAGCAATAACTTCAAGGCCCAGAGTCGGTGAACCAGGTCTCAAATCGATAAGCTTTAGAATTATCTGGTAGGTTTTGACCACGTGCTTTCGATGGTATTCACGCACTTCATTGATGTGCTGCTCCAATATAAAGTCTGCGCCAACGCTGACGCCACGGCCTGATTGGGATCTGGCAAAGGTTATTATCTGTTGTTTTTGAGTCTCGGAATTGATTCTTTGAGCTGAAAATCGAGCTGTTCCTGAACGCGCTAGGGTTTGCTGCAAACCAATCAGTCTTTGAGCTACATTGAATCCTGTACCACCTCTACCAACGTTCTGCGGTATTGCGTATGCAGCGATAGAAGGAGAAGCAGGCCCCCCTAGTACTGTCGTTGGATACCTGGTCATCATATTAGTGAAGAGTCTTGAGGAAAATTCATCAAGATCCCGGAGCGTAAGGTCACTGTGCTCAGGTGCTTGTCCTCTATCTATCCGCTTCGTTGTCCCTGTGGTTTCACAACCTGCAAAAACAAAAAGAGAGAGGGCCAATATGGCTTGCGACATGTATGAAATGTAATTCATTATTTTAGTGGTTTGAGTTCTAATTTGAAGTCATTTGTTTTGGAGTCCGTTGCAATATCAGATAATGTAATTGTTTGACCGCCACTTATTGTGTCATTCTTCCAAGTGGATGAGGTATCATCAATAGTACCATTATCAATGATCCAGGAAAATTTGTAGCGTATAGGTATTGAATAGGACTTAACATTTTGCAATTTCACTTGGGCGTGCAATAGGTTGTTACCAACCCTTGATGTTGTTGCGCTTATTGTCTTGATTCGTTTTTCCATACTCCTTTCAGAATCAGTTCTTGAGATATTCCCTTGATTATAATATATAGTAGAGAAGGGCTTATCTTGTAAATTTGAGCATCCCATGCAGAACATAAGAACTAAACAACAAATTAGGTTTTTAATTGATTTTTTTGACATAATTTAAATCATTGGGGGTTAGTTCTGAAAACGGTATATGGTAAATTTTATGATCCCTTTTTAGAACGTGAATACTATCGGGAAGTACCTTGTATATGACTGCCTCAATTGTTTGACCTCGTTTGTTTGTCCAAATTCTATACTCTTCATCTACAGATTTTGACACCGATTGGGTGGGGGTGACTGTAGGTTTTTTGAGATAATTTAAATCATTGGTGGATAGTTCTGAAAGCGGTATATGGTAAATTTTATGATCTCTTTTTAGAACGTGAATACTATTGGGAAGAAGCTTATAGATTGCTGCTTCAACAGTTTGGCCTCGATTGTTTGTCCAGGTCCTATACTCGTCATCTCTAGGGTTTGGGGATGGGAGGGGGATGGTAGTAGGTTGGAGAGTCTCTGGGGTGGGGAAAAAGGAAGGAACTGGTTGAGGATTCGACACTTCGAGGGGGACTTTGCCTGGGGTTGATGTAATTGTTGATGAAGTTGGCTGAATTGGTATCGTACCTCCTTGGGTACCGAGTGAGAAATTGCTAATTTCAGTAATCAACCCACCATTCCTGATAGATTTGAGATACACCAAGTTCGTTTTGCTTTGGGGATCAACTCGAATGTTAAAACTTTGCCCACTATCCATTCTAAGGCTCATAGAACCGTCAGGTGGAGTGTTCATCCTGCATACCAGTACAGATGCGGGCAAAGAGTACCAACTTCTAATGTCAGCATCGGCTATGGCAGTTGAAGCCGCCTTGCCGACTTGCAACAAGACATTCCTCACACTCATGGTCTTATTGCCCTGCTGGTCTCTTTCCATCAACTGGTCTGCACCAATCTGAATCCCAATAGAAATTACGGTTTGAAGGAACGCACGGGCAAGTTCAGCACCCAAACGTTCTTTAAACTCAGCAGTAATTACGGCGTCAAGGCTGACCAGTTCCTCAAGAGGAAATTGATCGTTACTGGATGAGATATGACCGGAACGCTCGTAATCATTGCGGGGTTCTAGCTTTGGGAATGCAAAGGGAACATAATCGACACCACCAAGTTCCCTGCCGAGGATTGCTGATATGGGAATTGTAAATTTTTCTTCAATTCTCTTTGCGCAGGTACCATTCTCCAAAAAGATGTAGGTGACATTGCGGGGATCGTTAGGTATTTCATTTTGGAGGAATTGTGTGCTTCCAATGCCTTCTGCCATCAATAAATTGTTGGTTAAGGATGTGTCTGAAAGAAGGTCTGTCCTGTTGGAAACTATTAAACGAATATAGTCTCCAAATGGGTTTACAAATGCTCCATATTTTTGAGCAATGGAGGAATCGTATAGGGAGTTAATTTTTGCTTGTATTGAAGGGTTGCCCCGAAACATTTTATAATTCAATCCAGTGCCTTTATGATTGTCTTTTTCCCTTGCTTCACGGACGGCGTCATCAAGTTCTTTTTGGTGATTACTTACGGCTTCCTGCCTTTTAAATCCAAGTTCTGTGAGAGACTGACTAGCCTTGCTGATATCCTGCTCCTCCAAGGCAGCAAGTGCATTATATATTTCTGCCATATTTCGATCAAAGAAATATCCAGTATATTCGGAAATCTTCTTATCCTTAGCTTTCCTCAATCCACTACCAAATTTTTGATCAATATAGTTAATACTGTTCCTGAGATGAAAATTGGAAAGCGACTTTTCTTGATTAACCCTCGCAACTGTAACCATCTCTAAATTCCAGAGTAACCGCTCGGGATGTTTTTCATCTATCCTCTCTCCCGCCTTTTGCAAATGGCCTAATGCTGAAGTAATATCACCATTATCCCAACTCTTCCGATATTCTTCGGTAAGATCCTCGTAGGTCGAGCATCCACCAAGGGATACGAGGGCTAGAATGAGCAATCTTTTCATTTTAATTAAAGGAGGGTCTTGCAATCATCGGGGTTTGACGATTATTGGTGTCGATGCCCGTATCGGAAATAATCTCACATTTGGAAATGGATTTGTCCGTAAAAACGACTTTTACCTTACCCAATGCTTGATGGGTGTCTCCAAGTTTCACGCCAGTGACTGGATGTATGGTTGGAATGACCGGACCGACATCGAATACATCCCCTAGTTTCACTCCTTGCTCGGTTCCCGCAGTCAGTGTGCAGGTGTTGTTGAATTTGTTTACAACGAAGTAGGAAACTTGGCGCTGCGCTAAGAACTTGGTGGCCATTTCCTTTGCCACGCTCTTTGCAAATGCCTCGATTTTTCCTAGGCTTTCGTTGCGGGTTCGAGCGTTGTTATTGAAAATCGTTTCATTCCAGGTTGCCTCCTTCGATGCCCGAAACTGCTTGTTGTCTGTCTGGTCAGAAAAACTCCTGACGAAAACCGTGATGGTGACAGCCAAATCTTTGTTAACGACACGATCTCCGTTAAGGGGGTTGCTGATCGTATTGATAACTTCCTCAAACCGGGTCACTGATGGTTCGAGATAATGGGTGGGCGTCTTCTTGGCATTTACTCCACTTTTCTCAAACTCTCCCGTGCCTTGCTGCAGTTTCACAATATAATTGGACATTTTAAGATTACTCGTGATATTGACTACTGCAAAGTTGCCTGTCTCGTTCAACTCGTACTCGAAGTGTGTGCCAAGCTGATGCGTAAAATCAGCCAACGATGGTAATCTTGATATTCGGTCTAGGATGGGTTGCTGTACGGTGACCGGTGTCTTAATTACGATCGTATCCTTGACCTGAGCAAATAAACAGGCAGGCAATGCAAGAATTGTTGTAAAAAGGAATCTGGTGGTGAATTTATGGGCATGCATAATTAGAAAAGCGATTTTTTGTACTGGTTAACCGTTATGTCAGGAATTTCGAATTTTGAATTTGAGAGAAAGTTGAATAACCCATGCATGACCTTAACTTGGGCGTCAGTAAGTGTTGCATCCCTCTTAATTCCTGCGAGAAATTGCATCTGGGATCTCCATAACTCATACTCTTTTGGAGAAGGTTGAAGAACGTATGTCAGTAGTTGGCCATTAGAAGGATTGATAAATCGTTCTTGGGATACAAAACCAGTCCGAGCAATTCGTATACGATGGAGTCCCGATTTGACCGGTATCGGGTTGTGCGGGCTTGTTGTCCCCACTGAAATACCATCAACCTGAACATCTGCATCTGTAATATATACTTCAAAAGTCTTTCCTGAAACTGTGTAGTTGTTATTTTCATCTCGGACAATTTCAGGGATCCACAAGCCTTGAAGTTTGGCTACAACATAGATTTGAACATGTCCGGGAGGAATTGCTTGTCTAATGGGAGCCACTGGAGGAGGAGCAGCGGCACCTGGTATGGGGGGTATTGCCGGGAGTTGATCAAGAACGCCAGGTTGCGCAGGAAGAGCGGGAATTTGTGGCGTATTTTGAGAAGGTGGTCTATACTGTGCTTGGCTAATCCCTGACTTCATGACATCATCAGTGATTTTCGCAGTAGCCTTAATTAAAAGCCCATTCATAACATTTGATTCGTCCCTACCAATCTGGGAACCATCAGGAACGATAACCTGTTCAGAAACGGGCAACAAACCACCCTTGAAACTTCCACCGCTCGAGGTGTGGGCAAACCTGTAGGTTACTGTGAGGTTGTGAGTATAGACTGTACGCTCAAATTCAGCCACACGATTCTGAGTGGTATCAAACTGAGTTATGGTTGCCTTCAGGATCAGATCAGCTTTTAGGGTGTCGGCGAGTTGCTTCATCCCATTGTCAGACAGAAACTGTTCAGCAAGAGTATTTGCTCCATTGGTGGAGCTTGGGTTTTGACGCAGCGTTGTGATGCCCTTCACCTGATCCTCCGGGGTAATCAGTTGCAAACCAACATTTGACAGACTGGCCGTCAGGTAATCGAGAAAGATACTTTGATACTGCGTCTTTGATTGGTCCAATCGATTCGCTACGTAGACTGCCGCTGTCTTCCGCGAGGCAGAATCAAATTGGGCAATAATTTTGCTTAAAGAACATGAAATTATGAAAATAACTAATAATATATTTTTCATACATTTTTTTTAAATATTTTTTTTATTATTTATCAAGTTAAATGTTTTATTTTATTTTTGTATATTTTTAATATACTACATTCACAACACATAGTGTATTATAATCAGAGAAAAGAAGTGTTCAGACCGGAACTTGCTGATGAATCTCTGACTGTCCTCCACCGAGACTCAGGTGGAGTTCATCTACCTCGGACTAAAAAGAGAATTACCTTTAGGTCGTTGGGAAATCAGACCTGTAATGTCCACGACAGATAAATCTACAGCAGTGGGAATTGAAGATAAAAATCAATCTCAACAAGGACAAACCAAAAAAATGTTGACCATGGACTTATTTCACTCAACAAAATATAAATATATATAATCATTATAAATATTTTGAATTAAATGAATTTGATATTATTGAGTAAAATATTTGTGCTTTCTGTTTTATTTTCGATTTCCTTATGCGAAGTCATTGCAAACAGGGATAATCCCATTCAAAATGAGAAGGGAGCTGCATTCAAACTAATGAGTACCATTGGAATGAAGAGCACTATTCCCAACGGAACAGGAACGGGCTTCGCAGTAAGCCCGGATGGTCATATACTAACTGCACATCACGTAGTTGAGAATGCAGATGAGATATCTGTGGTCTTTAAGAATAAAAGGCCTCAGTTGGCTAAGGTTATGACGGTACACAAGGGGTTGGACATTGCTGTGTTAAAGATTAGGGAAACTCCAACAGGTTTTATAAACATCAACAAAAATAGTCCAGATGTTGGTGATGAGGTCTTTACTATAGGGTATCCAGCGCCAGAACTCCTTGGTTTCAATCAAAAGTTTACCAACGGAACTGTTAGCTCACTTACAGGCATGAAAAATGCCCCACACAGCATGCAAATATCGGTTCCCGTACAACCTGGAAATTCCGGTGGTCCTTTGATCTCGGGTGAGACCGGATATGTCGTTGGTATTATTACACACACTGTCAATCATAGGAAGCTTGAGTTTAACCCTCAAAATATAAATTATGCAGTAAAGTCATCCTATGCGTTATCATTGCTAAATACAACAGGTGTGAATGTGAGTAGCATTAGCCTAGGAGAACAACAACTCCTTTCGCAAAACAAATCCAGCGCAACCTTAAATAACGGTTCGTCTATTTACAGTTTTATTGGCCAGACCGACAGACAGACCAACACTAAAAAAAAGAAATTCTCAACAGACAAGGTATCGAGTGCAACATGCCTTATTGTTAGTGGAGTTTTTCAATAAATAATTTGAGACTGTAATAATAATTAAGTAGCGATATAGTTACATAATGTATTACAAAAATCGTAGAACCAGTACATAAAACCCCATAGAACCGATGAGGATTCCTTATCAATAATACTTCCACTCTAGGATTTTCAGCGTGGTTCGGGCACTTTTTTTTTCCCTAAAGGCCCATGCTTTTTTCCCTTTTCAGGGTGAGGCGGACCAGGTGGGAATTTACGATTCAGAATCCGGTTTATGTAGGCTTTTCGTTTCTCTAATGGGAGTTTCTCAAAATTTTGCTTTTCCTTATCCCGTTTATCAGGAGGAAAACTTTGCCAGTGTCGGTTTAGACATTCCTGTCTAGTTTGAAAATCGGACAACATTTTACTGCGACTGTTCGATGGTAGGTCCCGGAAATTTTTCAGACGCTTTCGCATGGCATCACGTTCGGGCGGGGTCATCTGTTCAATCCGCCTGATTGTTTCACGAATCATGCGTAATTGTTCGGGGGGAGCATCCAGTAAACGCCGCAACATTTCCAGGCGATTGTAGCCACCCTGCTGGCGTGGGGGCCCTGAACCCGGAATCCTTTGACGCTTGTCCTCCGTGGAAGGCCTGACCTTATCCGGCGAATCCTGTTTGCGATCCCTACCCTCCTGGGAACTCGCTGTGTGAAGCCCTGCGATCGGGAAGATAAAGAAAAGAAAATAGAGACGGATGTTCACGGTTTCTGGACGTTTATTCTGACAACAGGGCAAAAAGCTCAAGGGTTTCTTCATCAAGGAGCGGTGAAGTCTCATCAAGCGGTTCAGCAAGAAGAAGAATGTCGTCAAAGGCAAATTGATCTGCGACCGGCGCAGGGGGTTCAGGCTGGGAGGAATCTTTCTTTAGCAAATCCATAAATACAGCAGCAAAAGCAAGGCAGGCTGCAAGTGGAAGAATCCACTTTGTAAATCTGGAAATCGTGGAGGTGCGCCGTGTACAGGATATTACTTGTTCCGTAAAACCCGGGCTGGGTGAGGCAGATTCGTCACGAAGATATCGATCGATTAACTCGTCAGGATTATTTTCAGGTTTCATGATTAGATTTGCGAAATTCGGAAAGTGATTTGCGGGCTTCCTCTCTGGCCCGGTATATCCATGTTTTGACGGCAGCTTGACTGGCAGACATAATCTCAGCAATTTCGCTATAGCTTAATTCACGTTGTACACGTAGCAAAAGGGCTGTTCGTTGATTTTCCGGAATCCCGGCGAGACACTGCTCCAACGCACCTTCCAATTCATTGCGAGAATTGCCATGGACAATGGGACTTTTAATATCCAGAGGATCAGTAAGGTCTTCAGGACGACGGGAACGACGTTTGAATTCATCCAGCAAAAGGCGTCTGGCAATGGTGAAAATATACGTGGAAAATTTTGCCTTGGGCTTGTATCGGGACACGGCGGCATGAAGTTTAATAAATACCTTCTGTGTCAAATCCTCAGCGTCAGCATGATTATTAAGAGAACGATCAAAAAAACGAAATAATGGATTTTTCCAACGATTGATTAATAACGTGAGGGCAACATCATCACCTGAAGCGATGCGGAGCATCAAGGTCTGGGATTCATCTCCGTCGGCATCCGGCTTGGATGGATTATCACTTTCAACCATGGAGGAAATAATGCCAAATCCAGGAAAGGAAAAGGACGGGGATGAGTCTGGCAATAAAATGCTCATTATAATTCACTATCCCCTTAAACGCCGATTTATGAGAAAAGTTACGCCAAACCCCTGAATTGGGGATGGGAAGGCACCAACTCATGAATTCAATCGGTACCCATAGATTGATCATTCCCCTTTTTTGAACTTGGGATCGGTGAGTGTGCGAAGAAAAGCCACCAGTGCAGCCCTATCTCCAAGGGAAAGAAAAATACCCTTTACGCCATGTTTGGACAGGTTGGGATCCAGCGAGGCAGTGCGTTTAATTCCGGAGGTATAATGTTCAACAACCTCCTCTATGCTCTTGAACCTGCCATCATGCATATAGGGAGGGGTGATCGCCACATTTCTAAGGCTGGGGGTCGCAAACTTTTGATGATCCGCCTGACGACCTGTTATCCTGGCCAAACCAATATCCTCTGCAACTCCTCCAAGCCCGTTGTTGTGAAAACCATGATCCGTGAAAAAAGAGCCGCCATGGCAATGAAAGCAATCAGCACCATAAAGTTTTCTTCGTGGATCGTACTCAGTGAAAAACAGCTCGAAGCCACGTTTTTCCTCCGGTGATAATTCAACCTGTCCCCGCATGGATTGGTCAAACCTTGAATCCATCGAGGTTATTGTGAGCACAAACTGCTCAATGGCAACAGCGATGCGTTCAGGAGTAACCTTTTGGTTCCCGAATGCAGACTTGAATAGGCTGGGGTATGAAGGGTGCTTTTTCAGGAGGGCAACAACATTATTCAAGTCAGCATCCATCTCTGACGGATTCTGAAGAGCCTCCAAGGCTTGTTCACGAATTGAAGAAACCCGTCCATCCCAAAAAAAACTGCGTTTCCAAGCCATATTGGCAAGAGACATCGAGTTGCGGTTTCCCAATTGCCCTCCCACCCCCTTGCTGAATCGTACAGGGTCTGAAAATGCATTGGACTGGATGTGACAGGAAGCGCAACTGATGCTTCCAGCACTGGAAAGAGAGACATCATTGAATAACCTCCGACCCAGTTCAACGCGCTCGATGGTGAGAGGAAAGTCAATGGGCAAAGCCGGGACAGGGAAACCCTTCTTAAGTCGAAAAGCATAAGGGGTTCCCACACCAGGAGACTTCTTGGCAGGATCTGACACAGGCTTGATCACAGGTTTTTCGTAAACGACCCCACCGACCACAAATGCGTTCTCGACATTTTTCTTAAGTAACATTGCCAAAGGGTCTCCCTTTCGACCATGTGTGGATGATCGCCCCTCAGGCGACACCGACCTGCCGTCACTAAGCACGCGATCCAAATGAAAATCCAAAGAGAGTCTGGCAGGTCTTGAAAGATCTAGCTTGAGTGGAAGACGCACCTTCATCCGGTGTGGGGTATTACCGATATGATAGGAAAAACCCATGGAGTCGCCACTTTTGGCACGCAAATGCCCCTCCATTGCAAGGAAGATATAACCTCCCTGCCAGCTCCAGTGTAAATTATTAAGGACAGGATTCAAAGGATGGTTGGCGGGATATAGGGAAGGGTCGGAACCGTTTGTCTTCTCATCCAGCCCCACGGAAAACTCAATTACTGAAAACAGGTTTCCGGGAAGCCCTTTCAGCTGAAGCCTTGATACCGGGTCACCGGCATTGACAAGTCCAAACCAATCTTCACGTGCAAGTCGACGATCTCCGCTATCCTCCAAGACTGGACCGGATACAAGATAATCAATACGTGAAAAAGAAATGGAATCGCCACCAACCCGGTCGAACCACTTGCCACTAAGTTCAATGGGAGCTCCATTCCAAAAGTGACGAAACTCAAGGACAAGATCCGCCGCCGGAGCGGGCAGGGAAAACCCGGCCGAAATCCATGTCAAAAGGCAAATAAAAAGCCGGAAACGAAACTTACCTGACGTCTCCATCACGGAACCGTAAAGGAATTGCTGGCTGTAAATATTCTTGGGGCATTATGCGGCGGAAAGCTGACCTGGATCGTATGGGTACCTGAGCTCAAGCCAACGGAGGCAGGATTAATGAACGCCTTGACACCATAACGGTCGGACTGATTGCTGGAATTGACTCTGGATGCAGGATTTCCATCAGCAAGGATACCTGTTTCAAATGTGGCGACCTTTCCACCAATGGTGACTGAAATTGGATGCAGGGCCTGCCCCGCCTGCGGACCCTGTGCTGCAACCAATGGGGGAACCGGGGTATCGGCACTTGGCAACACGATGAAAATCGTCTCAGGATTACCTGTCCCACCAGGCGGATCACTGTACCCACCACCAATAGAAACATCCTTTGCAATCAGGTGATCGTAGGCAATCTGCTGTGTTGTGCTCAGGTTTTCAATATTGAGCGGACTCTCCTCATTGGGATCATTGGTGATATTAAAGAAATGAAATAAAGGTGTATCCTCCGTACTGTGAGGATCCCCAAAAATAATCAATTTGTAGTCCGGATGTTCATCAGAAATAAGGGCACGACCATTGCCGGATTCATCCCCGAATTTCTCCACAACAATGGTGCGATCGGCGTTGTCGGACTGCCCCAAAAGTATCGGAACCAGACTCTTGGAGTCAATATGATCAACCTCACTAGTGGCAGTGGAAATCTTCATGCCACACAGTTCAAGGATTGTGGAAAAAAGATCCACACTGTTGACCAATTTCCTGGAAACTGACCCACCATCAATGGCAACATCCGGACCGGAAATTACCATGGGGACATGTACCCCACCCTGATAAATCTCACCCTTGGCATGATCACTGCTGAAAGGTGCTTGAGCGACCTGACTGGGCGTTCCATTATCGCCCATGAGAATAACATTGGTCTTGTCCAAATCCAAGGACTCAAGGAGGCGATTGATCTCGGTATCCAATGCCTCAAGCGTTCGAATGTACTTACCCGCATTACCATTACCCGTGGAAAAACCACCTTCTGGCGCCAATGCGGCCGGTGGTTCATGAAAAGGAGAATGCGGGGCATTGAAAGCCATCCAGCAAAGCCAGGGAGTTTCTCCCAGTGAAGAAATCCAGGAAATTGCATCGTTCACCTGATCAGTCGTGGTGTATGTGGTATAATCCTCCTTCTTTGTCGCCACACCATTGATCACCTCCAGTTTGGTCCAATTATTGTAATCTGTCACTCCCCCGGCCTGTATGCCCTTGAAATAATTCCAACCTCCAAGAGTGCTTGAGCCAGTTGTATTCCCCCCCAGATGCCACTTGCCAAATGATGCGAGGGCATAATTTGACTGCTGTGCTGTAAAAATCTCCGGGACTGCAAGTTCTTCGGCGGCAAGGACACTGTTGTTCGTGGGGTTTCCGACACCATTTCGAAAAGGGAGACGGCCCGTGATAATCGTGGCACGGGTTGGCGAACAAAGCGGTTGGGCATATGCGTTCGTGAACCGCACGCCGGAAGTCGCAAGACTCTGCAGGGTTGGCATCTTGGGGAGAACAGCACCGGGTATGGTATTGTCGAGTGGACTGGCATCCACGCCCCAGTCATCCAAGATGAGCAGAAGCAGATTGTTTCCACCAAGGGTCGGACCACCATCACCGTTACCAGTGAGAGTGTAGGTGCCAGCATGAGTGCCGGCAGGACCAGAAAATGTAATCGAAACCTCATATTCCCCGTCTGTAAGACCATCAAGATTTACCTGCAACTGGACCTGGTCCTGTGCTGGTCGCGAAACAAATGTAGCCGGAGACCCATTGAAGAACGTAGAAATTGGAACCACATCCACGGGAGGAGCAGGCATTTCAGCACTTACTGTGACAATAATTGAAACCATTGAATTGTCCCCTTCATCATCCTTTTCGTAGTCAAAGCCCCGGTCATCAAAGCTCGAAAAGCTGAGGCGCTTGATACGGTAGAACTGGGAATCACGACTCTTGGCAAGACCGACATCCACGGCAACAGGCTCGTCGGTATTCGCATTGATAGTCCCGGGTTGTGTCGTCCAGGTCTTGAGGTCAGGCGAGGTCTCAATCTCATAAGCACCGCCTTCCAACCCATTCCAGATGAGGGTAACATCACCGGTGGCACTGTCCACTGAAAGAGACTTCGGGTAGTCCACAACCTCCGGACCGCCCTCAAAAAATTTACCAACATCCTCCGTGATTGCCGCAATCGTCCCACCAACCGGATTACCATAAAAGGTTCTGCCTATGTTGTAGGGATATGCAGGGGTTCCATTCGGTTCAATGGAAACGAAATATGCATATGTTCCTTCAGGGAAATCCGGTGTAATGCAAAATCGGCCGTTATGGAGGTCCAGGTCAAAATCAATGCCCTGCGTCAATCCAAGGTCACCCTTGTAGTCATAGTCCTCAATATAATGTCCAAGAATATTTGAACCACTAACTGCAGGACCATACTGACTGGAAGCAAGGCTTGAAGGATTATTCTGAACGCTGACCGCCCAAGCTGGCAGGCTTATTCGACCGGTGGAGGCCAGATTGGTTGTTCCATTGGTACCGTCACGCTTTTGAAAACCGGATACCATCAGGCGAATCGTACTATTGGAATCCTGAGGGTCACTAAAGCCATAGGGGCCATAAAGCGGAAAACCATCCTTGACCCAACCAAGAATTGGAGAGTGATCTAATTCAGCTGGATTCTCTGTGTAGGTATTGGTCTGTGCATCGTAATCCACATGATCACCCAGCAAATACCGTAATGCAGGCGGATTCGCATGATAGTGGTAATTACTCCCCGCCTGGTGAGCGTTTGCCGCATCAAAGGTCACCCCTTCATTCACCCATGCATCCCGGTTCCAGATACCGTCCCCACGCCATCCAGAATTGGGTGAAGCGTCCCGTCCATTGGAATTGGAATATGAGAATGCGTCACGACTGTCAAACATGGCCACGCCGTCAACAAAGTAACCTATCGCACCCAATCCGGTCAGGGTCTTGCTTAAAGGAACAGTAGGGTTCCTTGGCATACGGTAGATAACAGCCTGATTGGAAGGATAGTTAGGGAAAAGATTCGTCTTGGCTGCATTCAAGTACCATGGTCCCATGGTATGGGTGCCGAGGCCTGTTGTCCGAATGTAAACCCATTCTCCAGAGTAGCTCACTTCATGCACGCCGGTATAGGTGGGTTGACTCTGCGTCCCCTGCCCTCGACTCCAGGTGGTCACTGCGTTGCCCACAGACTCGTCGGATGTGGTTGAAAAGATGCGGGCATACTTTCCGGAATTGTTCGTGTACCAGGAATTGAGACGAGCATCCCTGGCATCAAGCAGTTCCATGTGCCAAATGAACAGGAGAAGAAAAAATCCGGGGAAACGTTTCACTAAAAATTAAGTAAACACACGCAGATGGTGTACCAATATGCACACATTGAGTAATCCTGCACTTCCAGCCAAGAGTTTAAAACAAGTCCGCGTTAACCCTCACACAAAAATATGATTCAAGAAAGAATGAGTTTGGGAGTAATCCCCACATTGATTGGGAAATATTTACAAACTTACTGAAAGAAGTTTCCTTCACAATGGAAAAAAGATAACCTTCCTCATCTGATACTTTACGTTGACTTCAAAAATACAGGCATCTTTGTGTTGGTCCAATTAACTAATGATGACCTCCCCAAAACTCACTGTTATTCTCACATTGTTTTGCGTAATTGTCTCCGGACTTTCTGCTGCCAACGTTCAAACAATCAAACCCGAACGACGTGACCTTGTCCGTAAAACTATCCAACCAGCAAAAGCACAGGCCTTTCATACTGCTGATATCGGTGTCAAAATAACGGGGTATGTAAAATCTGTACCGGTTGATATTGGCGATCAGGTGAAGAAGGGGCAGATCCTTGCCATAATCGCTGTCCCTGAATTGGATGAGCAACGGAAGGCGCTACAAGCGGAGGAACGCGAACTTGAGACCGGGGTACTGGTTGCCAAAGCAAACCTCAAGGCAGTTGAATCGGAATCAAACAGGATTCTGGAACTGGCAAAAAATGGATCGGTAACGAAAAAAGTTGGGGATGAAGCCAGTAACCGATTGGCGGCTGCACAGGCGGAACTGGCCGCCGCCAAGGCACGCCTTGGAACGGCAACCGCCCGACTGGCCGAGGTGGAGGTCATGGTTGCCTACTCCCGCATTACTGCTCCGTTTGACGGGATCGTTACATTCCGTTCAGTTGACCCGGGCGACCTCGTTTATTCAACAGGTTCATCCAAAGCCGGAAACCCTGTCCTGTTTCAAGTGGCGCAAACCAACAGGTTGCGGGTTGTAACCCATGTTCCGGAACGCGATGCGGTCTGGTTGGACGTGGGGGATCCCGTGGAGATTGAATTTGATGCATTTCCCGGCAAGGTATTCCCTGGGAAAGTTTCCAGGACCGCTGGCGCATTGGATGGGAAAACCCAGCGTATGCAGGCAGAAGTCGATCTCGACAACAGTAAAGGGCAACTGCTTTCAGGTTTGTATGGTCGGGTAAAGATCAGCCTGGAAACACGACCGGGAGCCTTGGTTTTACCTGCAGGTGCGGTGCGTTTCGGGCAAGGTCCTTCCCATGTATACGTGGTATCAGGCACCACGTTGAAGCATCAGCAGGTAACCATTGGTCTGGATCACGGTGACTGGGTTGAAATCCTTTCGGGACTTTCAGGTGAAGAACAGATAGTAAATGGGGTTATTGGTCGTCTAAAAGATGGTGCAACCGTAACAATAAAATAGCCTAAATCAAACCACGATTACCTGAAGCCCTTCCTAGATGTAATCGATTAAAGGCACCGGCTAAACCGCCAATCTCAATTTCAACTTCACAATAAGATGAACCTGGTTAAATTTGCCCTGAAAAATCCATTTGCGATTCTGGCCGCCGTACTGGGATTATCCTTTCTTGGCCTGGCGGTTTACCCAAAGATCTCGGCGGATATTTTGCCGGACTTCAAGAAACCCGTAATCATGAGTTATTTTTCTTACCGTGGTCTTCCCACCATGGAAATGGAAAAGTCGGTAACCTCCCGCGTGGAACGTGCCCTGACCCTTGCCGGAAAACGCGAGCGCATTGAATCGCGGACCATGCCCGGAGCCGCCCTGTTGAAGGTCACCTTTCAAGCCGGCGCAGACCCGTCTGCCGCAATGAACGATATCTTTAATTACGAGCTGAGTGACATGTTTCACCTGCCGCCGGGCATTGAGTTTCCTTTTACACTCCGTAGTGAACCCTCAAATATGCCAGTAATGCTGGGGGCAATTTCCGGTGAGGGCCTCAGTGAATCCCAGCTTTATACCATTGGTTACTACGCGGTCCGGAATAAAATGGGTGGATTAAAGGGCGTGCAAATCCCCCACCCTTT
>JABJCN010000064.1 GCA_018668635.1 Opitutia bacterium | reverse complement strand
CTCATCAAAAAATACATCCAGATCTCCTGGAGCATAATTAATTTTAAAACGATAGGGCAGGGCATCGCCAAGAGACTTTGAGAATGTACCGCCAACCGTTGGCTTTTGTGAAAGGTCCACGTCCAGCAGGTTTTGGCCATTGCCACGAATTCGGAGAAGGGCTCGATTGTAGCTTGCAAGGGCAAAGGTCAACCCATTGGCATTGATTCCCCACTCCCCGGGATTGAGCGACGTACCGGCAGCATCATTGTGAATAACGAAACACATGCCATCCGCGCCACTGGCACCCACCTTGTGATTGAAATGTAGGTCGAACTCAGTCGAGAATCCGGCACGCAGGTCCACCTTTTCCTTCAACCAGGCCGATCCATACTTGCTTTTCGCATTGTCCGTAATGGTCAGGAAGGAGAAGTCACCGGGATAACTGGTGTTGGGAAACTCATTACGAACTCGTGCATCCCCCACAAAGACAAAATCACCCTCCCGACCATCGAAATGATGGTAATCCAGCTCAAGTATCCCCGGGACAAAAACCCAGCGTGTAATATCCTGTGACTGCGAAACCTCCCCGGTATTGGCCGCAAATCCAACGAAGGCCCGGCCGTCCGAATCCATAGCGCCTCCGGCAAGGAGATCCATCTCATGGTTCCCCAGCACCTGTACACCATTGAGCCAGACAGATAATAAACCGGTGGTCCATTTGACCCGAACCACATGGGGCGCAGATCCCTTATCGGTGGATGTCAGTGCAAGCCCGGTCAAACCATCAACCGCGGCCAAATCCACCACCTTAAGGTCCTCCCCGGCGGAACGCACCTTGAGGACAGGTCCACCATCGTCCAGGAATGCCAGGGTGAGGTCCTTGGCACCCGGACCCCGGGCACCACAAGAAACACCGACACCGGTATCATTATTCTGGAGAATAAAGCTTAAGCCTTCGCCACCGGTGTCCCCATCAGCAAGCATGTGCATCGAAAACTCGGTGGTAAAACCATATCCAAGGTCCATCTTTTGCGAAAGCCAGGCAGTACCTTCCTTCGAAGCCTGCCCCGGAGTTAATCGCAGGCGTTTTACATTTCCGGGCAGGCTGATCGAATCATCCTGAAGGATCGATGCATCACCCACCAGTGAAAAATCCCCCTCACCATAGTCAAAAGACTGGAAATTCACGCTTCCCTGGGACAGGGGAGGTACAATTTCGGCACACAATCGTCCAGTCAGCAGGGAAAAACCTGCAAACAAGCTAAGCCAAAAGACTGTATTTCGGGGGAGGAACAAGAGAAGAAGGTTAGTTAAACTAGAAATTAGGCGCAAGGTAAAAGTCTTTAAAATAGGTTCGCGTTGAGTAAACCACATTGAATTTAGCACTCAAATAGTTGTGTATATCCAGAAATCCATTTACCTTTCCCATTTCCCATTGACGCGGTGCCTAAAGAAGATTCCTTCCATTGCAACAATGCGAATTTTTATTATCCTTCTACTGGCTATTACTCCGGGTGTTGTACCACCGGAAGCACATGCACTGGAAATCCAGGATGGTGACAAGATCCTGCTCCTCGGCAACACCTTCATCGAGCGCGCACAGAAATACGGCTATCTCGAAACCGCAATCACAGCCGCGAATCCCGATAAGAAACTGACCTTCCGTAACATCGGCTGGAGCGGGGATACGGTCTTCGGTCACGCCCGTTCGTATTTTGGCCCGCCACGGGAAGGGTTTGGCCGACTGGAAAAGCTGGTTCGGGAGGAGAAACCGACGTTGATCCTTGCTAACTACGGGGCCAACGCCAGTTACCGGGGCGAGTCCGGATTGAAGGATTTCCTCAATGGCTACCGGCGACTGCTGGACATGGTGCAAAAGACTGGATCTCGCATCGCCATCCTCACCCCCCTGCCACAGGAAAAGATGCCCGCCCCTCTGCCCGATCCCTCAGCCCACAACAGGGACCTGGGGCTTTATCGTGACGCATTGGTGGATTTGGCAAAGGAAAGAGGTCTACCAGTCATCGATCTATTCAGGGCCATGGGTGAAGGCAGATGGCCCCTCGCAAGGTCACCAGCAAACCTAACAGACAATGGATTGCACATGACAAGCTACGGCTACTGGGCAGCAGCTCAAACGGTTGTCAAGGCACTGGGGCAGGATATTAGACCTTGGACAGCAACAATCTACCCAGACAGGAAGACGTCCATTACGAAACGGGCAAAAGTGTCCCATCTTAAAACAGGTAAGGATCAAGTCATATTTACGCTAACAACTGAAAACCTAACCTCCCCCCCGGATCCCAGGCACACACCGAAATCCATATCTGAATCCAAAAAGCGACAACGACCCGTGCTTGCGCTACGGGACCTACCAGAAGGAAACTGGCGCCTAACCCATGGGAACCGCTTGATCGCCCGTGGAACTTCAGAGGAATGGGCCGCCGGCATCGCGCTTAAAAATAGCCCAAGCACAATCCAGGCCGAAGAGCTTCGCAAAACCATCAACCGAAAGAACGAACTTTTCTTCCACAAACACCGGCCGCAGAACGAGACCTATCTCTTCGGGTTCCGCAAGCACGAGCAGGGTAAAAACTCGGTCGAAATCCCCAAGTTTCAGCCCCTTATCGATGCCCAGGAAAAGACCATCGAAAACCTACGAAAGCCCAAGCCATTCACCTTGATATTTGTCCGCGAATAAACCTACCGGTCCACAACAGCCATGAAATACTTTCGCTTACACTTTTTCACTTTTCCACTTCTGGTTTCATCCTTTTCCCTTCAACCTTCTGCATCCCTCTTCGCACAGCGGAACCTTAAGGAAATCCCAGACCCTTCAACCGAGAAGCAGCTAAAGTCCTTCCAGGTCCATGAGGATTTCGAGGTCAACCTGTTCGCTGCTGATCCAATCATTGCCAAGCCGATCCAGATGAACTGGGACCGCAAGGGACGACTCTGGATAGCGAGCAGTTCCACCTATCCCCAGATCAAGCCCGGGGAAAAGGCCAGTGACAAGATATTGGTGCTGGAAGATACCGACCAGGATGGAAAAGCCGACAAGACAACCGTTTTCAAGGACGGCCTTCTCATCCCTACCGGGGTTATTCCCGCAGATGGAGGTGCCTACGTGGCGAATTCCACTGAAATACTTTTTCTGGAAGACACTGACAACGACGGTATGGCAGATAAGGAAACAGTTGTACTAAGCGGTTTCGGCACCGAAGACACCCATCACATCATTCACACCCTTCGCGGTGGCCATGACGGGAATATCTATTTCAACCAGTCCATCTACATCCACAGCCATATTGAAACCCCTTGGGGGGTAAGGCGTCTGGGCGGTGGTGGCATCTGGCAATTCCGCCCTGACACAAGGCGACTTGAAATCCTAAGTCGAGGCATGATCAACCCATGGGGCCACATCATCAACTCGTGGGGCCAGTCCTTTGCCACAGACGGTGCCTTTGGGGAAGGAATAAATTACGTGTTTCCCGGGGCTGTATTCAAGACCGCCCCCAATGCCAAGCGTGTCATTCGAGGACTGAACCCCGGACAGCCAAAGCAATGCGGACTGGAAATCCTGTCCGGTCGACACCTCCCGGAGGAATGGCAAGATGTACTGGTAACCAATGATTTTCGAGGTCACAGAGTAAATACCTTCAAGCTGATTGAGGAAGGTTCCGGTTACATCTCCCAGCAGGGCCCAAATCTTATCACGACAAACCACCCTGCATTTAGACCGATTGATGTCCGCATGGGACCGGATGGGGCCATCTATATCGCCGACTGGTACAATCCCATCATTCAACACGG
>JABJCN010000224.1 GCA_018668635.1 Opitutia bacterium | reverse complement strand
GGTGTAGTCCCCTTCCACGTTGCTGTCAAAATCGCCGCCAGTCACTACAATATTAGCAGTTAGGTTTCCGTCCTTATCATCCATTGCCGTTGCGCCTGCATCGGTGTAGACATTGCCAGTAACGAGAGTAACAGCAGCATCGCCAAGAAGCGAGATGACAGGCTTGGTCGTATCGGGTTCAGATTCCGCTGCCTCGACGACCACAGTGCGTGACACCTCTATCGCGACATTACCAGCAGCATCAACAACATTATAACGGATGGTGTAGGAATCCTCAATATTGGTATCTATATCTAAACCAGTAACCACAAGATTGGCTGTTAAGTCGCCATCAGTATCGTCCATCGCAGTTGCGCCAGCATCTGTGAAGACATCGCCAACAGTAAGTGTTACAGAAGCCTGACCATGAAGAGTAATTGTTGGCCTGGTCGTATCTGCCGGTACGACAACTAAAATTTCAGATGCGTAGGCATTGCCATTCCCAAATCCACCTGAACCAATTTCCTTGCCCAAAAGGATGGTATCATAACTCATACTGTTCACCGAGAAATCCACAGGGACAGGCGAACCACCATCAGGAAGAACGGAAAACCCGCTATCCGTGTACAAGCCGTATTCAGAGGCTGAGCCAGCCTTACTGAAATCATCCACGCCGCTCAGCAGGAAGACATAGGGCTTTTGTCCCACACCGTCTGCGATTACAGATCCTCCAGTACTGAGGAACCCAGGAGCGGAAACAGCATCGAAATTAGTGGAGAATAATGGGACAAAGTTCTGCAGGAGCTTGTCAATATCCTTGCCTATGGCCGCATCAGATTCATCGAAATCAGAACCGAAGAAACCGAGAGCAAGTACACCGGCATTGGAGTCGTCCAGTGCCTTGCCGTCGCTGGATGTAAAAATCGAGCCATCTGAACCCTCAAATGCGGAACCGAAGGATATTGCCAGTTTTGGACCATCCGTCTTAGGAACATATACGTTACCAGATGCAACACTACTGACCAAGAAGCTCGCCACATCTGCAAGGCCCACATAAATAGTATGATTACCTGTGGGTACCGATTCAAAAACATGAGTTAGGCCGGAAGAAATTTCAATTCCGCCAGCAACACCAGTTTCTGCCAGAGGTTGGTCAAGACTTACGTGCCAATGGTCAAAGGTGCCGATTGGTGTATTAATGGTCACTGTAATATTGCCACCACTGGCAGTAATAGACGCGATGGCAATAGTCGGTGCGGGCGGTTGCTGAGATTCCTGAACAATCACAGTGCGGATGACTTCCACTCCAGCATTACCTGCTTCATCATTCACATTGTAACGAATGGTGTAGTCACCAGGGACATTGCTATCAAAATCTGCACCTGCGACCACAATGTTTGCCGTAAGATTACCATCTGTATCATCAACTGCAGTTGCTCCGGCATCTGAATAGACATCACCGACAGAGATAGTCATACTTGCCTCGCCCAGAAGGGTGATAACGGGCTTGGTGGTATCCTGAGTGGGGCCAGCGGGATCCAAGACCCGAACCGCACGTGACACCTTGCTGACATTGCCTGCCACATCAGTGACTTGATACTCGACGGTGTGCGCACCAGCAAAAGTACTATCAAAATCGGCGCCGGTCACGACAACCTTGTCTGCAAGATTCCCGTCCACATCGTCGACCGCTAAAAACCCGGGGTCAACGAAAGGATTTCCAACAAGAATCTTGTGCGGGTTCTTACCCTTTAATGTAATAACAGGCGCTGTCTTGTCCAAGAGAGGTTCCGCAACAATCACTTGACGCAATTTCTCCTTAGAAGGGTTGCCCGCCACATCAGAGACGTTGTATTTAATTTGGTAGGCACCGACCACATTGCTGTCAAAATCTGCACCAGTAACAACAACAGCATTAGCAATATTGCCATCCTTATTGTCCGTAGCCTTGAATCCTGGCTCAATATAGGGCTGACCAACGACAAGATTGATGGTCGATTCCCCCTTCAGAAAAATAACCGGGGGAATATTATCCACCAAGCTTGGATCGGGCAGTTGGACTTGAACAGTTCGAACAGCAACCCTGGCAGCGTTTCCTGCGGCATCAGACACGTTGTATTTCACGAGGTAGACTCCCTCGCTAGCTGTAGCAACATCATCCCCACTCACTTTAACCTGGGCAGTTAGATCGCCATCTATGTTATCCTGTGCATTAAACCCGGGATCAACAAATACATCACCTATAGTCAATTTTAACAATGCGGGGCCGTTGAGGGAAATAACCGGCGGTGCTCTGTCCAGACCTTCAACAGGAGCTTCCTTAATGAAGACCTGCCGAATAAAATCAGAACCAAAGTCATCTGGGCCATCCTCCATGCTGCCGGTAATGAAATGAACCTTCCCGTCGCCGGATGTCTTAAGGGCCGCTCGAATTTTCCAGGGCTCAGGAAGGTTAAATTTCCGCATGAGTGACATGGGAAGGTAGGCGGAAAAAGCAACAGCCTGAGTAGCCTCTCCACTGACATTAAATGATGCCACAGGATCTAATGGATCGGTCAGTCTTGGTGCGTCCAAATCAGACCAAAGCATATCTGTCAGGAAAAGCGCTCCCTGATAATCATGTTCCCCACCGAGCTGAATATGTAGGCCAAGAGAGGACTTCACGATGGAACCAGCCTTATCAGAAGCTGATCCCGGTGGATCGACCGTTGCAAAAGTGATACGAATCTGACCCGGGGAACCGGGACCAGGTTTAACATGTTGGTAGGCACTCATTTCCGCCCCGTTTAGAATAAGATAGCGGACAGGGCCGTTCTTATATTCGAAGGTCAGAGTCACCTCGGTACCAGCTGGCAGGTCAGTCGCACCGAGATTCATTTCATCCACAGCACCAGAAAGGCTGGCAGGGTCTGCACCATAAAAGGCAAATGTGAAAAAATCAGAGTCTGGACGATTGGTTAGGCGAGCAAATGCAGTCGTGTCCGTTTTTGCACCGCTTGAGTCAGTTGTACTGTAAACACCATCGGCCAAGCTGGTGAACTTTCCTCCCTCTCCCCACCCGGAAGCAGAGACATTAAATCCAAGACCGGAGGTAATCACCCAAGGGTTATCCTCCCGTTGGAATGCACCAACCTCATCATAGTAGAGATCAATCTGATTGACCAGCGTCAGAGTGTAAGCTGGAGTCCCCAAGGGTGAGGCCGACTTGTCTCTAGTAATTACAAGCGTGTCAGGCAACTGACTCGAATAATTGCCTTGATAATGTTCAACAAGGGCGATGGGAGCCAGTTGAGCAGATAAATTAATTGGCTTACCAATAGGCTCACCTTCAGGATTCTTTTCCTGTAGAGAATAGCGAATATCATCGAATGTTCGAAAATCAAGCACCAGAAGCTGTGAAGAGCCATCTTGACGAGTCAAAGTCAGTTCTCCAGAGCGTTTGTCGATTTTTGTGTATGAACTTTTTAAGTCTACCGATGTTCCCTCTGCAAACTCTGTTTGGCGGGATGTATCGTCTGAAATTATAGAGATGGCAACAGGCCCCTTTGATGCACTTTTTCGGAATAAAACCTTGCCTGTAAGAGAATCCGGCGCAGTGGCATCGCCAAATCCAAATACAGTCTGCGTCCTAAAGGAGCTACCACCGCCAAGTCCGGTCTCCGGAACAATAGAACCAAACAAGACTTCATCAAAAGTCGAACGGACAAGATCATATTTGGGAGGAATCTGCTCAGCACCAGCAGGAATAGGAGAAAATGTACTGTCAGAGAAAAGCGCATACTCCGTCGCAAGATGGATTGATTCATCGGATGAAATCCCTGCCAAAAGGGCCAAGTAGGGTTTTCGACCGATACTGGCACTGTCGTCAAAAACCACCTCGGTTACGGATAATAAGCCTGCAATTGATTCCGGCAACTGGGCAAAGGACCCTGAAGAAAGAGTTTGGAAATTTATTAGCAGGCTGGATATATCCTTTGATGTCACAGCACTACCCACGTCAAACCCTTCAGGGAAGTAACCGACCGCAATTACTCCGGGATTCACTGAACTAAAGGATTTTCCGCCTTGGTTCCCAAAGAGTGTACCATCCTCCCCGTCCAAAAACGATCCGTATGAAATTTCTACTCGCGGAAGAAGCTCGTCCTCGATTTTAAAGGATTCATTAACCTGGAGCCCAACAAGTTCACCCTGCTCGTCAACAAGGCCAACATGAAGAACATATTCTCCCATTTCAAGACCGGGTAAATAAATCTGTGTCCCGGGTTCCGCACGGGTTCCCCTCGCAAGTCCTGTTGAGGAAAGTGGTTGGTCCAATTGATAGTGCCAGTGGTCATATTTAGAGGCATCACCTTCAGCGAGAATAGTTGCCAAGACATCGTTTCCGATAACCCTAAGAGCGGTTATCTCAAGAGTGGGTGCAGATTCAATGATCACCTCACGGGTAGCAGTCCCCCGGTTACCAGCACCATCACGAACGCTGTATGTTACAATATACTTGCCGGGTTTGAGGTTGTCGATGACAGAGGCGGCATCGTTAAGAATCTGCGAAGAGATGTCCCCATCAATATTATCTGTAGCCTTGGCACCTGGGTCTATGAATGGTTTTCCAATAGGAGAAGATAATGGATTTTCGCCCAACAAGGTTATCTCCGGAGGCACCAAATCCTCGCCTGTCCAAGCTATCGGAGCGGAGGCAAAGGCATTCCCTTGGCCAAAGCCTCCACCGGCAATCTCTGTACCCAATAGAACCTGATCATAAACAAGGCTGGCAATACTGTAATCACTCGGAACAGGTTCACCACCCTTGGGTATTGGGGCGAGACCGCTATGTGAAAAGAGCCCATATTCATCTGCTGACTCTGCGTGCGAGAAATCGTCGATACCCGAGAGGAGAAAAAGGTAAGGTTGGGAACCAACACCATTTTCAGCAAATGTTCCACCAGTCGTCAGGAAGCCCGCAGAAGCTGCCGAGCTAAAGTCTGAAGTGTAGAGCGGATTAAACTGGGAGATAAGATTGGACGTATCCTTCTGGGCAGCCGAGGATATTACATCAAAATCGGAGTTAAAGAATCCGAATGCGAGGAGACCAGGGTTGGATGCGTCCAGGCCCTTCCCATCAGAAGTGGTAAAAATAGAGCCATCGCTATCGGCAAAACTGGAGCCAAAGGTGACACTGACCAAGGGACCATTCGTGTTGAGAATGCTAAAGGACCGACTATCTACTTCGCCAACCAGTTCATGCGCTTCATTTACAGGACCGACATAGACGGTATGAGCGCCGGCAGAAATGTCTTCATAGGTAAAAACAAGACCCTCCTCAACGCTTTCCCCTCCAGCGGGCCCCACTTGGGAAAGAGGCTGGTCGAGACTGATATGCCAATGGTCCGTGTCTCCGATTAAATCAAGAATGGTGACGACTGCCGTGGAGCCATTAATTTCAACCGTGGAAATCTTGACCGCAGGAAGCTGTGCTGGAGCAGAATCCCCATCATTAGGATCTGTGCCACCAGCAACCTCCTGGCCGTCATTAAAGCCATCATCATCCGAATCTTTAATCAGTGGGTTGGTCTTGTGAGTGAAAATCTCCAAGAAGTCGGAAAGTCCGTCGCCATCAGTATCAAAGAGATCAGGATCGGTCCCATGAACATATTCTTCCTCCCCGTCAGTTATACCATCCCCATCGGAGTCGGAAGTCGTATTTGCAGTGATGCCAGTCGCGGACTCACCTTCGCCAACAAGAAGATCCCCAACATCGGTATTATCCAGAACCACAACCGAACGAGCCACCTCGTCTGCAGTATTACCTGCCGCATCGGATACGTTGTACTTGATTGAATAGGTCCCCGCTCTGTTTCGATCAAAGTCGGCACCCGAAACTTCAATATCATCGGAAATATCTCCGTCCGTGTCATCCTGCGCGGTTGCACCCGCATCGGTGTACTCATCCCCGACGGTAATTGTCACAGTACCCTCACCAATGAGCGTAATAACCGGTAATGTGGTGTCCCCGGGTTGGGTTGGTGCTTCAACTGTCACGGTGCGGGTCACTTCCATAGCAGCATTGTCCGCGGCATCGGAGACGTTGTATTTAATAGTGTAGGCACCGGCCACGCTAATGTCGAAGTCATCGCCGATTACAGTGACCTGGTCAGTCAGGTTACCGTCGGTATCATCCGTGGCAGTGGCACCGGCATCGACGTAAACATCACCGACTGTAATTGTCACCGCAGCATCACCAATCAAGGTAATGACAGGAACCGTTGTATCTCCCGGGTCCGGATCACCGCCACCGGAAACAACGGCAGATGCGTATGCATTGGCACCACCAATTCCACCAGCAACAACTTCCTTCCCCAGCAGGACTGTATCGTAAGTCAGGCTGGAAATAGAGTAGTCTGTTGGGACCGGACTGCCACCCGCGGTGATCGATGTAAAGCTGGAGTCTGTAAAAAGCCCGTATTGCTGGGCGCTGGCTTTGTCCGCAATGTCAGAAATGCCTGCAAAAGTCATAAGATAGGGGCTCTCCCCCTCCCCTGCGGCATCAACGGAGCCTCCCGTGTTCAGATACCCTGGAGCCATGGCAGTGGAGAAGTCGGCACTGTGCATCACCTGATAATTGGCGAGAATGGAATTTATATCCTCGCCAGTTGCCGCAACCTCTTCATCGAATCCGGACGAAAAATACCCGAATGCGATGACACCGATGTTTTCTGCAGTAAAACCCGTCCCGTCCGATGAAGCAAAGATGGAGCCCGCAGAACCTTCAAAAGCCGAACCGTAGGAAACGGCTAACTTGTCCTGCCCCCATGCGGAAAAAGCAGCTAACATAATGGTAAATGGCATCAGCCAGCGTTTTACGGAACGCAGTTTCATCAACATGTATAGAGGGGGGTTAACATCTGACTTGGCAAGGCAAGGGCAGAAATAGATTGGGTGGGTTGAAGGCTAGGTAAGGAAAAGATTAGAATTATGAAGAACAGGTACGCGCGAGTCAAATTTTAATTAGATTAAAAGGAGTAAGAAATAATGTAGCATGGGGAAGCACGAAAGGGAGTTGAGAAATTGACAAATATCAACAGGTAATGCGAAAGGGAAATGCTCATTCAGCGTGTGGCAAACATCATAATCATACAAGCTGTTGCCAATCAAGTAAAATTTCATCTGATGGCCTCTGGCAAATCATTTTGTGAAATTCCTGAAACCATAACCAATCTGCTCCAGAAAAATATTGTTACTTTACAAATTCATTCTCTGGAGGTTTATTGAAGAGAGAGAAAAACCCTATCCAAATATTCCCATGAGTGAAGAATACGAAGAAGAACCCCTTGAGGAAGGCCCAAAGGATTATTTCCGCAAGGATGGCCCGAAGGTCGACAAGGCCATGATTCTTGCCTGGGGCATCAGCGTCGCATCAGCAACGGTGATCCTATTAATCGCCACCCTTATTGTTATTGCAGTCATGGAAGATGAGGAAGAGCCAATTGAATATGCAATTGCTCCAACCACAGTCATGGAGGAGCAGGAAGAGCAACAGCAACAGGTAAAGCAAAAGCAGCTCGAGAAGCAAACCAGTGCTGCAAGTATCAGCACCCCGATCGTTGCCCAGAACATATCGGATATCCAGATGGAGACGGTAGACTTTAAGGTGGATACAGGCGAAGGTGAAAATGTAGACGTCGGTATTGCCGGCACTGCAATGAACATGGATTTGGGCGACATGGGCGGAATGAACCTAAACATCAAGATGCCCAAGATCATGGGCAGTCGTTGCGACAAGGCTGACAGATTGCGCCGCCTGAAACGCGAAGGGGGGAAGGAATCTACCGAAGAAGCTGTAGTTAAAGGCCTCAAATGGCTAAAAACCGTGCAGAATGATGATGGTTCATGGGGGACAGGATACAAGGCGGCGATGACTGGTCTCACCTTATTATCTTATCTAGGCCACTGTGAGAAACAGGATTCTCCTGATTACGGGGATAATGTAGTCAAGGGAATCAAATACCTTCTGGATTTAAATGAAAAACTTGGCGGAAAAATGTATTCAAAGAAGCCTGCATACGAAACTGGTATTGCCGCATATGCGCTTGGCGAGGCTTACATTGTAACAAAGAACTTTAGACCAAAAATCCCCGGCATCGACAAGGCACTGCGTAATTCGGTCAAGGTGATCGTTGACAAACAATGTAAGGACGGTGGGTGGGACTACTCCTATGGGGACAGAGGATCAGGTAGCGACACTTCCGTGGCCGGCTGGCAGATGCAGGCGCTCAAGGTCGCAAAACTAACAGGCCTTGAATTCCCAGGACTGGGAAGTGCCATGGACAAAGCCATGGAAAACATGAAGCGTGTGCGCGGTCCCAACGGAGGATTTGGCTATCGTGGGCCACAGGATAAAATTTCCCTGACCGGTGTTGGCGTTCTGGCGATGCAGATGTGGGACCCCAAGAAATACACCAAGGAAATTAATTCTGGTGTCGATTTCATACTTAATACCTACGGGAAATACGAAGAACCAGGGGAACATTTCAATAAATACGGCTGGTATTATCACACACAGGCCTGTTTCCAAAAAGGAGGCGGTGCATGGCGCGACTGGAACCGCTTTTTTCAAGACGCAGTGGTTAAGAATCAAAGTCCTGATGGATCATGGAAAGACTGGGGGAAACACGGTCATGGACCAGACAAGGATAGTGTCGAGGGAAAGGTCTACACCACCACGCTTTGTATACTGATGCTGGAAATATACTACCGCTACCTCCAGAACACCGGTGACGACAAGTACAGGAAAGGTGCTACTGCGCTCAAGAATAGCTAAATTGGGATATTCCAACTAATCAGTATCCCGCTCGAGGAAAACGATGTACTCGTTGTGGCGTGACCCACCAGTCACCTGACCGCAAGTTACGGAGTGCAATCGCCAACCATCCTGAGCATGAGAATTAAGTTTGTTTTCCAGCTCCTCCTTATCCAGTCTCTGGAACGTGGTGTCATCTTCTTGACTGATAATTTTGTATTCTTTCATAAAATCAAACACAAGTTGTAGGTAAAAAAAGAGAAATCAACAACCAATCACTGGTGGTCAATCAAGATTCTAAGGAATAGAATTTTCTCTGAAGCGGGTAGTAGTAGCCTTCGTTTTTCAATAGTTCCTTCAAGGCCAAGAAGCTCATCTTGAATCACAAAACCGGAAGTAGCCAAGTCCTTCCATCCCGATACAAGACCCTTGGTATACTCAATTCGCAAATCAATGCCGGCGGCAGCACGATCCAGTTGGTACACCATTGTGACCAGACCGTCAAAAGCCGCATTTTCGATAAAAGGCAAGGAACCCACATCGTTTGTTGCAGGGTTCAAGCCCAAGGCAAATTCCAGTAAGTTGGATAAGCCGTCCAAATCTAAATCTTCTTCCGCCTTGGGATCCTGTACGGAGGGAAGCCTTGACGCAGCCCAATCAGCGAAGGTTTCCTGAACTGCAAGACCCCCGGGAGAAGGTGGGCCGGCAGACCAGTGCGCCGCACTACTCCCCCACCCATTCGGGTTCGTTCGGTGAAGAGTTTGACCCGGTTGCAGTTTTGGCCAAGGGGCAAGGTTTGCGTAGGCAATCTCATCCTCAAGGTAAATGGGAAAACGATCCGGTTCCGAAAAGAACCGTTCCCCAGGTCGCGAAATTTTCAATTCGTCGGCGGAATTACCCAGCCCGCCCGGATAGCCTCCAATAAACTGGCTTCCAACCGTAATTCCGTAAGCCGCCTCAAATGCAATTTTACGAGAAATATTAGCCGAAGATGTTGGGTCAAATCTCAGTAGGACAAGCAGGCTCCTTGGACCAAGAGTCTGACCTTGGGGAAATATAAATTCCCCTACGCCTTCAAGAGCCCAATTATCCAAGTAGATGGTTTCGCCACCCGTATTGTAAAGCTCCAGATATTCGAGGTCGTCAGACCCATCCGGAAGATACATTACTTCATTTAACACAAGATCACCAACCCGGTACTCACCATTCCGATAACCAAGGGACGGTTCAGCCTGGGCACGAAAAGAGCCACTCCCACTAGAATCACGACCAAGGGTGCCCCCCTCGGGTAAAGGACCAATATCAACGCTGTCCACCAAGCGGATCAGGTCCCCGGCTGAATCAGCCTGGCTAAGGAAAACCTCATCTCCATTGGACCCACTTAAGGCAAAGTCGGTTGGATTTGTCCCATAACCGGAGTTGAAATTTTTTTCGTTGAAAACAAGATAATCGCCATCCTTTAAAATAGTACCTGCCGGGATTTGATACTTTTTAAGGTTTTTCTCGGAATCGCTTAGGAACCACCCGCCAAGGTCCACGTCTCCCCCGGTCGGGTTGAAGAGTTCGATGGAGTCAGATATGCCGGTATCCACATTTTCATAGCTGGCTTTGAAGAGATTAAACTTGCTCTTGTTCGCGAAGAGTCCTGTACGAAGGCCATTGTCATGGACCACATCGTAAATGCTGGCCATATGAATACCTCCAATATTCTGGTGAAGGGTCCCGGTGGAATAATAATTAATTGTTTGTCTATGCCCCGGCCCACCACCATCAGAGTCTTGAACGCCTCGTCCGGTGATCATGGATGTATGGTTGGGAAGGGTAACGGTATGCGTGACATCTGTACGAGCGTTGTCTGTCCATGCCCCCTCCTTTCGAAAGCGATAAAGATTTGGTAATTTTTCCTCTCCAAGTTCTTGAATCTCCTTGGGCCGAAGGCCATCCACACTAACTCCAATGACAAACTCAATCCCTGAAGGATCACCGACCATAAGGTCCTGATTGGCATTAATCCATGACCCTGGCACAGGTGGTAGCTTGAGTATACTGAGCGCCAGATTTGCTAGTGCTCCATTACGAATTGGTAGTGTTGGCGTTTCCAATGAATAGACTGGATTATCATTCGCAGCAGGATCAGACCTCGTGGATAAGTTGAGAGCATAAAGATCTGACTCGGCAACACCTGGGCCCCATACGTAGAATGGAATAGTGAAGTTATCCGGGTGGGTTGCGAGAGTATGGCCCATTAACCATCCGCCTCCACCGCCATGATCAGTAGTGAGAATCAAGGCCGTCTTCCCTTGCAAAGCAGGAGTATTATCAACCATATCAAATATGCGGCCAAGTTCTGCATCCATACCTTCAATGGCAGATTTATATGCGTCGCTCCCCCAACCAGAGGAATGCCCTGAAACATCCGGGCCAGCAAGATGAAGGAGACTGAAGTGAAATGGCTGAGCCTTCATCGAGCCAATGAATTGAGTCACGAAATCAGTGGGCACATCTGCGGGACGCGACGGGTAATTCCCGTTTAGGACATACTCATCGATTTTTGATCCATCTGAAATCCCACTATTGGAAAGAACTTCATTGATAACCACATGGTTACCAGTACCCGACCCAAAATTTCCTGGATTACCCTTAAACTCCTTGCTGGCGCGCCAATTGCCTGGGTCCCCACCCCAGATGGATAAATCAAGTCGCTCCAAGGAAGGTCCTTTACCATCGGCCCTGTCTGGCCATTTCCCATCATCGGAGTACAAAACAACGTCTTCAATAACCAAGGGATAGAAGGATTCGCCAGTTTTGTCATCAAGAAGTTTAACTGCTGTAATGTCACGGCGTCTAAGGGAAAAAGCCTCACCACTATTACTCAAACCTCCTTTCCAAGGCCCAAGAATCTGCACGGAAACATCAAGATCATAGTAGTCACGGAATGTTTCCATAAACGCAGGGTCAAGGGGGTCAAAACCAACAACAAGAAGGTGACTACCAGATTTTAAAAGTGTTCCAGCAGGAAAAAGGAACTCCACCCCACCCTCAAGCGCCCAAGCCTCAAGACTCTCTTCCATCTGGCCGGAATTGTGTAACTCAATAAATTCTAAATCATCTGCATTGATCATATTCCCGGGATTATACTGGAATTCAGATATAACGACAGGCCCAGCCCGAGGCACAGCATTTGACGACCCCAAAGTCAGAGATGCACATGGATAAAACCCGGGTTCTCCGTCCGGCCAGCGGGCAAAAGACACCCCACTACGTGAAGGCCCGAACTCAACCTTGTCGAGAACCCGCAGGGCATTCCCCTGTCCATCCGCCTCAACAAGCCAAACATCATCCCCCTTGGAGCCACTCAGGGAAAATTCCTTTGCAGATGGCACACCAGCATTGGGATTCCATTCACCATTGGGATTAAAGTGCTTCTCATTAAAGGAGACAAAACTTCTTGATGGGATTACCGTTCCGGCAGGTATACGAAACTTATCAAATGAGGCGGAGTCACTCAGGAACCAACCACCTATGGAAATATCGGTATAATCTGCATTGTAGAGTTCTATCGAGTCAGTGATCTGCCCATCCGTATTAGCCAGCACCTCATTGATAACTACGCTACGAATAGGGTGTTGACCCTTACGACCAGGGTTCCCGTGAAATTCGCTGCTAGCATACCAGTTGCGAGTAGACTCCAAATATTTCTCACGATCCTGAAGGGTTGCGGGAACAGCCACGGGGGCCACCAACTCAAGAGAACTTCCCATACCGCGTACAAGTTGAGGCCAACCTACTGCGATCTCATAGCTGAATTTAATAATAAGTTCACCTTCCGCATTTTGAACTTGAAGCTTCTCACCACTGTTACCCAAGCCCCCCTTCCATTGGCCAGCAACTCTAAGTCCTTCGTAGTAATAAGGTGAATCAACGCTCAAGTACCGTTTGGCAAACTGGACATTATCTTCAACAACCACAATAAACTCACCTGATTGCAAAATCTCTTCGCCAAAAGTATAGTCTAATCCATCCCCCTTCTCGTCTTTAACGAGTTTGTAGCCAGCAAGATTTAGAGATGATACTCCTGCGTTGTAGAATTCTATATACTCAAAATCATCAGAACCTTGCGGATTGTACATAAGCTCCGATATAAGCAATCCAACCGAGGGGGCAGAAATGGCCTGCGCCTTAGTCAAACTGAATCCAAGGGCCAGAAGTAAAACAACCAGTGGGAGCAAGGTATATCTACGGGGTTGCATCTATCGCCGCACTAAATAGAATAGCTAAGATTAAAAGGCTACTCCAATCTTGAAACCCTATCAAGTCCAAATAGATCTTTGGATTCCCGTTGACGCTGCCTTGCTTTTCATTTTTCAATAAATACATGAAGCAAGTCCCCATTCCACTCCTCCCCAATATATTGACTCTGATTCTGCTGCCCCTGCACATATTTTCTGCCACCACCGAATTCATCGTGACTGTCGGTGATAAAACAGGTGGAGGACTGGCTTATCGGCTTAATAGCATCGAAGCACCCAGCCTGACTTTCGCTTTGGGGGAAACCTACCGCTTTAAATTAGATGGGATCACTACCGCTGATCATCCGTTTTTCTTTAGTACAGATGATGGAGGTGGAGCATCAACCGAGGGAGAATACACTACGGGTGTTATAAATAGCCAGTCAAGTTCTGGTTTTGTTGAAATAACCATAGCAGTCGGAACGCCAAGTACGCTGTACTATTATTGCTCAGCGCATAATGGCATGGGAAATGCCATTAACGTCGTTGGAACATCCGACACGGATGCTGATGGCATGCCGGACGACTGGGAAACAGCGAATGGACTCGACTCAAATACTGATGATGCAGATTTCGATCCCGATGGAGACGGAGCCAATAATATACTTGAGTTCTTGTCTGGTGGTGACCCGCAAATTGCCAACTCCTTTTCAGCAGACTCCGACAGTGATGGTCTATCTGATGCACTCGAAAACGCTAACAACCTTAACCCTGAGGCAGAAACTACATTGCTGGAAGCAGCTACTAAGTTGATTGACCCAGATGAAGATGGCATCACTAATTCCCTAGAGGAGAAATTGGGGCTCGACCCAGCAATAGCAGAATCAGAAACCAGCTTGGCTATCGCCACTGTCGACCCAGACGAAGATGGATTTACAACCCTTTTGGAAAACTCACAAGAAGGGCTAGACCCCGCAGTCCAAAACACAAAGCTCGAATTCGCTAATCTTGTAGTGGCACCGGATACAGATGAAGACGGATTCTCGGACGGATTAGAAATATCCATAGGAACCGACAAGGACGTTGCAACCTCAAACGAGGTCTTTGCAAGAGCCGTTCTAGACACAGATGAAGATGGCATCATTGTTGATGGGCTCGATCCGTCATCATCTTCGCTTGTACAAGCCTTTGCCGAGCAAATTGTTGATCCGGATGGTGATGGCATCACCTCAGAAAAAGAAGTTGAACTGGAAACAGACCCCGAAAAGGAAACTAATTTCACAGAAATTGCCATCAAGGTCATTGACCCTGATAATGATGGATTTACCACGCATCAAGAAGAAGCAAATGGGCAGGACCCCAATACAGCCACAACTTTAGAGGATTTCAACTCCAATACTGGAGACAAGGATAATGATGGGCTACTCGACAGTTGGGAACTCGCCAATAAAGCAGCTCTCTACAGCCCGACCGAAACGAATACATTCATCATTGATTCTGACGGCGATGGATTATCAGATATCCTTGAAACAGCGCAGGGATCCGAGCCGAAATCAGCGAATCTCCCTAGTGAGTTTGCGGAATTACTGATTGACCCAGATGGAGACGGTATCACCACCGAACTAGAAACCCTATTCGGTCTGGATCCAATGACTCAAAATCCCCCAACTGACCTAGGGGGGGCTGGCGCAACAGATCAAGATAATGATGGATTCACGGATAACCTTGAGCATCTTTTTGGTTTGAGTCCAAGCATCGCCAACACTCCGGAGGAAATGGCAAACAAAATTCTTGACCCTGACGCCGATGGATTCACCAGCGTTTTCGAAAACCAAAATGGACTTGACCCAAATATTGCCAACTCAATTTCTGACCTTTCCGAGGAATCACTAACGACGCCACCAAACAGTGGGAGTGGCCAAAACAACCCAATGGTCAATGGTTGGTTCTATACTGAAAACATGGGATGGCTTTTCACCAACTCCTCAACATACCCCAATATATTTCGCAAAAACCTTACAAATGATGGAGGAGGGTGGCTTTACTTTCTTGAAACTTCGACTTCTCCCCTATATTTCTTTAACTATAGCACGGAGAATTGGGAGGAACACTAGTTTAGACCAAGGTATGTTAAAAGGCTCTCTCAAATAAACTACTGTTGGATTCTTTGAGATGTAAGCGAGAGTTCTGTATTGGCAGCTTAACGTCGAACGGATTCAGCCGCAGCAATAGCCACTTTTTCGAGTAACCGGAGGAAACGATCTGACTCGCTCCCAGAAAGATCACAGAGGACTTCCTCCTGCAATTCGATAGCCAATTGACGAGCACGTTTATGAACTGTCTTGCCAGATTGAGTTAATTTAAGGTGATTGGCCCGACGATCCTTCTTGGAGACTTCACGCATTAGCAAATTCGAATCCTCCATGCGCTTAACAAGGGAAGCAATTGTGTTGGGATCACTACTCATAAGGTCTGTCAGGTTTTTCTGCGTGATTTGCGTACCTTCCTTTTCCGCCAACCACCGCAATGCAGTAAACTGATCCGGTGTTATCCCTTCCCCGGATAATCGACGGCGAAATGCCTGATTCATACTGTACCATGCCTTTCGTAAAAGTGGTGGAAGTCGACGGCGATCGGGGTCATCAAGAGGAGATTCGTCTGAAAATGTAGAGTTCAAAAGAAATATTTTGGTGTGAAATTTCCTAAAAGGCAGGTTTGACAATATAATACGTGTAGGTATCAATCGCGAACCAAAATTAAATTATCAACGTTAAAATTTACACACGCACTCGAAGTAACTTGCCAAAATTAAAGGAGAAACAAAGAAAGATATTCCAAGTTCCCGACAGCACCCATGAAAAAACATAATATAATTTCCCTTTTGCCTGTTGTATTATTTGCAGCAATTACGTCTTCATGCATCACCCCCCCCCCGCCGGACAAAACTGCCGTTGAAGAAATCGCGGGAAGCAAGTCATCCGACAACCTGTTTTACTGGCGTGGCCCGACATGGAACGGTGTTCTCACAACCAAAAACCTTCCGGAGAAATGGACGCCTGGTGGAGAAAACCACCTGTTCAGCTACGAAATCCAAGGCGGTGGCGTACCAGTAATCGCAGGGGATCGTCTATATCACTTTGGTTACTATGGTGTCGGCCCCGAGCTACAAGAGGCTATAATCTGCATGCACCCTGTTACCGGAAAAATAATCTGGGAAAAGCGTTATAGCGATTTCCTTAGCGATACAGTCTACAATCGCTATGGAATTGGTGCCCCAGTGATAGACAAGGAAACTGGCAATGTATATTTCTATACAAGTTCAGGGTTACTATTGGGCTTTGATCGAGATGGTAATGAAATCTGGAAACACTCGCTTATGGAGGAGTTTTCCCGGCTCACTTTTCCGAATGGCCGAACAGGCGGTCCTGCAATTGATGGCGACCTAGTAATCGTTCACGGCATCACCGCCAACTGGGGCAAGAGTGGACCCGCCCGAAATCGTTTCTACGCATTTGATAAACGCTCAGGAGAACTGGTGTGGTATGCAACACCTGGAGTTGGGCCTAAGGACAGCTCATTCTCCCCACTTCATTTTGATAACCTAAAGGATGGCCGCCGGGTTTTTTATACAGGAACTGGTTGTGGCAATATAGTTTGTGTAGATGCCAGAACAGGCCAATCACTCTGGCGATATCAAATGTCATACGGAGGTGTAAACTCAGGCGTTGTGCTCCATGGTCAGGACACCCTCGTCGCCATTCACGGGAAGGAAAACGTGGATAAAACCTCCATCGGTCGAATGATATCCCTAAAGAAACCACAGTCCATACCTGATGGAGCCGAGCTGCCAATGGTTCTCAACGATAAGCAAGTCAACTGGAAGCAAGATTATGAAGCCTTCACCAGCACCCCATGTATCGTCGGAGATCGGGTATACCAAACCGTCAAGACAGGAGAACTCCTATGTATAGACGTCGCCACTGGAAAAACCGTGTGGAAGCTCAAACTTGGACACGATCAACTCCATGCCTCACCACTATATGCAGATGGGAAAATCTATGTAGGTATGCATACCAGTGAATTCTATATCATCAAACCGGAAGCAGATAAAGGGATCATCCTCAACAAGGTAAAGCTCGAAGGTGCCATACTAGCCCAACCATCAGCGGCTCAAGGTCGTGTCTACATCCAAACGAAAAAGAAACTCTATGCCTTTGGATCAAAGAAAGCCCCAAGTCCCTGGACACCTCAGACACAAAACGAGGATGCCGGTTCAGGCGCTCCTGCAAGTATTCAAGTTGTTCCTGCTGAATTTGCAATCATTCCCGGTCAGAAACTTAAATTCAAAGCCTATTTTCTAGACAAAACCGGTCGCCGAATTGGTCCCGCTGAAAACCTCATGTGGGAAAAGTACATTCCACCAACAGCAAAGGTTAAGGTCAAGGTCGACGCGACCCTAGGTCAGGACGGCACCCTGACTGCCAGCAAAAACGCAAAACTCTCAGCTGGTGCAATTCGTGCAAGTAAAGGCAATATCGCCGGGATCACCAGAGGTCGGGTTCTCCCAAACCTCCCCTACAGCGAAGACTTTGAAGGCTTTGAACTTACTCAGACCAACACAGATGGTGACAAATTCTCCTATCCTCCACTTCCGTGGCTTGGCGCCCGCATGCGGTGGCAGGTTCTTCAGCAAGAAGGCACCAAGGTGATTGGGAACACCCTCGACAGAATACTATTTCAACGCTCGATGAACTTTCTCGGTCGTCCTGACATGAAAAATTATATCATTGAGGCAGATGTTATGACCGACGGGAACCGACGCGTCATGTCAACTGTCGGACTCATAAACCAGCGCTACAATATCTCATTGATAGGCAATCACCAAAAAATTGAAATTGTCTCCAACTATGACCGCTTCAAGGCAAATGCCCCGTTCACAATTAAGCCAAAGACCTGGTACCATCTCAAAACTCAGGTTGATATGAATTCGGATGGCTCCGGTACTGTCAGAGCCAAGGCATGGACACGTGGCGAGCAAGAACCAGACAAGTGGACAATCGAGGCCACTCATGACAAGCTGCACAAGAACGGTTCTCCAGGTATTTTTGCTTTTTCTCCACAAAGCCAAAAACGCGTCTTTATCGATAATCTTAAAGTGATCCCACGAAAATAAGGCGATACAACTATTAAATTTAACAACTATACGGAATATCTCAAACGCTTCAAAATATGAAAATCCTCCTCTATACCCTCCTCTCCGGCATGCTTCTCGCCGCCAGTTCAAAAGCTGCAGACTGGCCTGTCTGGGGCCGTGACGCATCCCGAAACATGGTCTCCGATGAAAAAGGTGCGCCTGCCAAATGGGATATCGGAGAAATGAACGACAAGGAGGTAGTCGACATGAAGACTACCAAAAACATAAAGTGGGTCGCCAAGATTGGATCCCAAGCGTACGGCAACGTAACAGTAGGCAACGGCAAGGTCCTTGTTGGAACCAACAATGAATCTCCACGAGACCCCAAAAAGAAAGGTGACCGTGGTGTTGTCTATTGCCTTAATGAAAAGACTGGTGCCTACGAATGGCAGCTAATAATACCAAAGCTAGGGGCGGGCAAAGTTAGCGACTGGGAATATATAGGTATATGTTCATCAGCGGCGATCGTTGGAGACAAGGCATACGTTGTTACAAATCGTTGTGAATCCGTTTGCATTGACCTAAAAGGAATGAGCAATGGGAATGACGGCCCATTCAAAGACGAATCCAAATATATGTCTGAAAAAGGGAAGCCTGCAGCTGTGGTGGAAAAGACCGACGCAGACATTCTCTGGGTTTTCGATATGCGCGACGAACTGGGAATCTTTCCACATAATGTAACCAGTTCATCTCCAATAGTTATCGATGGCGTAGTCTACAATGCGACATCCAATGGAGTCGATTGGTCACACACAAACATCCCAAGTCCACTATCACCGAACTTTATCGGCTTGGATGCAAAAAACGGCAAACTCCGAGGAGAAGAAGCGTCCGGAGCTAGCGCCCGTTGCCTACACGCCTCCTGGTCCTCGCTCACATACGGAACCATCGGTGGTCAGAAACAAATTATATGGGGGGCATCAGACGGCTTCTGTTATGGCTTTGATCCGAAGGCAAAAGAAGATGATGAGGGATTTCTCATCTACCCAGAGCTCTGGCGCATCGATTGCAATGAAGACAGTTACCGCAAGGATAAAAAAGGAGGGAAAATACCCTATGCAACCCCTCCAGGACCCAGCGAATGCATTGGAACCCCAGTCCTCTATGATAACAAAATTTATGTTGCTATTGGACAAGACCCCGAGCACGGGGACGGTGTTGGTCGAATCAGTTGTATTGACCCCACCAAGCGAGGTGATATCTCCAATTCAGGCCTCGTATGGAAATATACTGACATCGGTCGCACAATCTCCACCGCTTCTGTAGCAGACGAACTTGTGTACATTGCTGAGTACGCGGGGAAAATCCACTGCCTAGATGCTAAGACAGGGAAACCTTATTGGGTCCACGATACCCTGAGCCGTATCTGGGGTTCCACTCTCGTTGCAGACGGCAAAGTTTATATCGGCACCGAAGACGGTGAGGTTGTAATATTCAATGCGGGCAAGGAGAAGAAAATTATCAGCACCATGGATATGGGCGCGCCCGTCTACAGTTCCCCAGTCTTCGCAAACGGCACCCTATACATCTCTACTCAGACCCATCTTTACGCGATCGGCAAAAAGTAGGGAATATGACTGAAGACAGATTTTTGTGCTCTTCAAGTAAACGACAAATCCTGCCTGTTGTTTATAAAATAATTAGAACCTCGCCGAAAAAGACATGAAGCTACTTATCTACCTGCTATTTTTTGTGATGCTGGTCCTTCATCAGGATACATGGTCGTGGGACGACCAATCCCTCGTCCTTGGGTTCCTTCCCATTGGACTCGCATACCATGCAGGCTTCTCCATTTGTTGCGCTATCCTAGGCGGGTTGGCGATAAAACATATCTGGCCGCAAGATCTGGAAAAATTCGCCGACGAATAATCGCCTTTTGCTGAAGGCCAACCGCTGACACCATGACCACTCTTATTGTCATTATTCTCTACCTGAGCCTGCTTCTTGGGCTTGGGTTATTCACCAACAAACTATCTCGAGGCACCAGCAAAGACTTCTTCGTTGCCAGCCACTCAATAGGACCGTTCCTCCTGCTGATGAGCGTGTTCGGCACGACAATGACGGCCTTTGCCCTTGTGGGCTCCACCGGCAAAAGCTTCGAGCGAGGGATCGGCACCTACGGTCTGATGGCCTCCATCAGCGGTCTTGTCCACGCAGCCATTTTCTTTGTTATTGGAATTCGGCTGTGGTGCTATGGCAAAAAGCACGGCTTTGTAACCCAAATTCAGTTCTTCCGTTCACGATTTGAATCTGATCGCATTGGATATATTCTATTCCCAATCCTCGTATTACTAGTGGTTCCCTACCTGCTGATCGGAATTATTGGGGCAGGAAAGACCATTGAACCAGTCACTGCCGGAGCGTTTCCCGCATTATTCACCAACCCGACGATGCCACCATGGCAAGGAGGCATTCCTCCCTGGTTGTCTGGGCTTGTTATTTCCGCCGTTGTACTAACCTACGTCTTCATGGGTGGCTCCCGAGGTGCTGCCTTTGCTAACACCTTTCAGACGATTGTTTTCATGGTCATGGGCTTGGTTGCCTTTACATTTATAGTCAAAGCCTTGGGCGGGCTTGAGAATGCCGGTAATATCCCTGCCCGCATCACCGAAAAAGGTACGTTGGTCCAAGAATATAGTTTCAGTAAGGAGGAAAAAAAACTTGTCCAGAACCAGACCCCAAAAGTCATCGGTAAAGTCAAGCAATGGGCTGGAAAAACCCTCGAGGAAAAGGACGCGCTAATTGGCAGACAACCACACCTATCCCGCACGCCGATAGAAATTGAGTACAAGACTAAAAATCCCAAATTTGGCAAGGTTCCCGAAGCCTCAAAACTCTTGAACAAAGAGCGAGAACTGGGCATCCCCCCCATTACATTCCTGACCTATCTCTTCATCCCACTTAGTGTTGGCATGTTTCCCCACCTGTTTCAACACTGGCTCACGGCCAAAAGTGCAAAAGCCTTTCGATTGACTGTCATAGCCCACCCTCTCTGCATCCTCATAGTGTGGGTTCCCTGTGTGCTGATCGGGGTTTGGGCGTCAGGAATCTTGCCTCCAGGAATGCCACCACCAGCAGTCCTTTCCAAAATGCTGGCAACCCTCATCGATAACCCAATCCTAGCCGGTCTGCTGACCGCCGGGGTACTTGCGGCCATAATGTCCTCCTTGGACTCACAGTTCCTCTGCCTTGGCACCATGTTCACCAATGACATAGTTTTACATAAAGCAGGAGCAGACAAATATACTGACAAACAAATTATCGGCATTGCCCGCACCTTTATTGTGGCAATTGTCGCTCTGACTTACGCATTGGCTGTGGTACTTAAAAATGCCAACGTTTTTGACCTTGCAGTGTGGTGCTTTAGTGGCTTTGGGGCTCTCTTCCCAGTCGTTTTTGCGGCCCTTTACTGGAAGCGAGCCACCGAACAGGGAGCTATTGCAAGTATCCTCGTTGCCGTGATCACCTGGTTTTATTACTTCCATGCATCGGGCTATGGCGGTGAATACTTCGTAGGCCCAGGGATAGTACCCGCAGCCATTTGCTTCGCAGCAGCAACCATTGCCATGGTCGTGGTATCCCTTTTGTCTAAGCCCCCCTCAAAGGCCACTCTCGACAAATTTTTCAAGAACTGAACCGACCTCTGAATCCAGACGTTAAAGAAGACGGGGCTATTTAGTAACGCTTAAAATTTACCATCCAAGAACATGAACACGCTCGAACAATCCGTACAGGACGCCAAACAAGTTCTAGATAATCACGTCCGTGAAATCATCCATTGGCACTTCTCTACCGAGACTGGTTGCCAGTTTTGGCTGGACTGGGCCGCCAAGCAGGACTGGAACCCATCCGAGGAAGTCCAATCCTTTGAAGATCTAGATGCCCGATTCCCTGACTTTCAAGACGAATATTTGCGCGACCTACAACCCGAGGTCTGGCGTCCCAAAGGCGAGCCATACAACACCCGCCCCTTCAGTATCTTCGAGACCGGTGGCACCACCGGAATGCCAAAGCAACGCATCGGTTGGGACGACTACAAGATCGACTACAGCGCCTTCTCCGAGACGCTCAATGACGCCCACTTCCCTCGCGACCACTATTGGCTCATGATCGGCCCCACTGGACCCCGCCGACTGCGCCTCGCCATCGAGCATCTTGCCAATGTCCGTGGATGCTCTTGCTACTTCGTCGACCTGGACCCCCGATGGGTTAAGCGCCTCATCAAAAACAAGCAATTCGATCAGGCCAAGGCCTACATGGAGCACGTTATCGACCAGGCCCACACAATCCTTAAGAACCGCAAGGTAAGCGCACTATTCACAACTCCAAAACTTCTTGAGGCTCTGGCTGACCGTGCCAGCCTGGTGGACATGGGTATCAAGGGCGTCTTCTGCGGGGGCACCACCATGGACCCCCAATACACCCGCTTCATTGTAGAGGAAATCTGCGAGAACGAGGTGGGTTTCGTCCCAACCTATGGTAACACCCTCATGGGCCTTGCACGCCACAAACCCCTCTCACCCGAGGACAACTACTCCATCACCTACTATGCGCCCCAACCCCGGGCCGTGCTGCGGGTCATAGATGACAAGACCGATGCCCCTGTTGACTACGAAACGTGGGGCCGCGTGCAGCTTACCACCCTCACCAAGGAGTTCTTCATGCCCAAGTTCAAGGAACGAGACGAAGCCATCCGCCGCCGCCCAATCGAAGGCTCCCCTTGGGACGGTGTAGCCGAAGTCCGCCCATTTGGTGCAATGGAAAAGAAAATTGTTGAAGGTGTTTATTGAGCAAGCCAATCCGATTTAACCCAATGATTCCCCATTTCCCAGCACTACGCCTAGGCAAGGCATATGAAAGCCTAGATAAAACAGAACTAACTCCTCTGCATTCTGAAGAGCCGATTGCTCAAATCAGCCAAGTCAACTCAGGCATCATTCGGCGTGACTACAGGAAAATTGGAGAAGCCGCTGCAGCACTGGAACAATTCACCACCGATCAACTCATAGAGATCAGCGCTAATGCGGGACGCATTTTCATGAATGAAACGCTTCCTGTGGGAGACAATGGAGCTACCCAGACTCCTGAGGAATACATAAGCACGCTTTCTTCGACAACAGGACTACCCTACAGCCTTTGTCGTTTCAACCTTCAGAAAATCGAACATGTTATCACCAACCTGTCAACGATACTGAAGGGGCTCACAAGGGGACTGCCCACGAAAATCTTTGACGAGCATATTATCCAAGTTGATGGCATTGATGTATGCTACTTCCCTGCCGCTGACTCAGTTGGAACGGTGCTGCCCAGTAACGCTCCAGCGGTCAATTCCCTATGGGCACCTGCTATCGCCATGAAGGTTCCTGTGATCTTAAAACCCGGAAGAGAGGATCCATGGACCCCATTTAGACTCATCCAAGCCTATATTACTGCTGGTGCCCCTGCTGAAGCGTTTGGTTTTTATCCAACCGACCACGAGGGCTCTGACACTATTTTGAATACATGCAGCAGAGGAATTGTTTTTGGTGGTGATGACACAGTGAGTAAGTACGCATCCAACCCAAATATCTCCTGCCATGGAACTGGGCGCAGCAAGGTTCTGATTGGAGAAGATATGGTCGAGAAGTGGCCAGAACTTATTGACGCGATTGTTACATCCATTTCAGCCAACAGTGGCCGAAGCTGTATATGCGCCTCGACAGTAATCACTCCACGATATGGTGATGAAATAGCCCAAGTATTAGCAGAGAAGTTGGCTGAAATTCAACCCCTCTCACCTGAAGATGAAAACGCTCGACTTTCAGGATTTGCCAATCCGGCGATGGCGGAATGGATAGATTCCAAAGTTGAAGAGGGGCTCAGTGAAGGAGGGGCACGTGACTTTTCTGCGCCTCTACGGGGTGGTACACCGAGAAAAACAGAACAATTTGGACAAAATTTCCTGCACCCAACCATAGTCCGCTGTGAGAACATCGAACACCCCCTGGCTCGAACAGAATTTTTGTTTCCATACGCTGGTGTGGTTGAAATGTCTCAGGATGAGATGCTGAAAAACATTGGCCCAAGCCTGGTCATTTCAGCTATTACTGAAAACAGGGACTGGATTGGCCAACTGCTACGCAGCAAAAACATTGACCGTCTTAACACAGGAATAATGCCCACATGCCATGTTCAATGGGAGCAACCACACGAGGGTAATCTTTTTGAATTTCTTTACCATCGCCGGGCAATACAAAGAGCTATTGGCAATTAACCATTAGTAGGACATGCCCATCCACGAGACAAAGCGCAGCCCAAAAATCCTCTTCGGTCAGGACGCCTTCAGCCAGATTGGCGATGAAGCCCGAAGGCTAGGCGCTCTTCGCGTGCTTGTAGTCACCGACAACGGAATCGTTCAGGCAGGCCACGCGGAAAGGATAGCCCACCACCTCCATGAGGCTGACTGTAAAAGCACCCTATTCACGGAAGTTGTGGAAAACCCGACCACGGAAACTGTCGATGACTGCGTGCAGGTCGCACGTGACTTTGGTGCCGAACTAATTGTGGGCCTCGGGGGTGGCTCTAGTCTCGATACCGCTAAGGGTTGCAACTTCATCCTCTCCAATGGAGGCCGCATGCAGGACTACTGGGGCTACGCCAAGGCTAGCCAACCAATGCTGCCACTAATCGCCGTGCCCACCACCGCCGGCACCGGTAGCGAATGCCAGTCCTATGCGCTCATCTCCGACGCCGCGACCCACCAGAAGATGGCCTGCGGCGACCCGAAGGCTCTCCCTGCCACTGCCATACTCGACCCCGGACTTACGCTGACACAGCCCCGCTTTGTCGCCGCCTGCACCGGCATCGATGCGCTAGCTCATGCGATCGAGTCCGCCGTCTCCCTTCGCCAAACTCCCTTTTCCAGCATCTACTCACGCGAAGCCTTTCGTCTCCTACAGGAGCACTTAGAAAGCGTCTTCTCCAGCCCCGACGATCTCCACGCTCGTGGCCAAGTCCTTCTTGGCGCAGCCTTCGCCGGAATCGCAATTGAGAACAGCATGCTGGGCTGCGCCCACTCAGCCGCCAACCCGCTGACCGCTCACTTCGGAACAGTTCACGGCAACGCTGTCGGGCTCCTACTACCCCACGCAATGCGCTACAACGCCGAAGACCCCAAGGCGCTAGCTACATATGCACGGCTCGCCTTAGAAAATCGACTTGTCAACCGTGATGCATCTGACAGCTACGCCTTCGAATCCCTTCATGCCCGTGTCAATGAGCTACTTGTCGCCGCAAAATTGCCCCACACCCTCGATGCACTAGACGTGCCCGCCTCAGAAATCCCCACTCTAGCAAAGGAAGCCTCCACCCAGTGGACCGCCCAGTTCAACCCCCGCAGTATCTCCGTCCAAGGATTCGAAGCACTCTACGAAGCCGCTCACGGGACCGCCTGTAGCCCCGCTGCCTAAATCCTCATGAAGCACCCACGCTGTAGAGTCCTATATACTATCTTCTTCCTCCCAGCGCTTCTATCAAGTGCTCCGCCCACGGATAGCTGGCCCATGCATCGTGGGGATCAGAACCTCCAAGGCATCGCCGGCGGCAAGCTCCCCGACAAGCTCAAACTTGCTTGGACCTTTCAAGTTGAACGCCCCAAGCGGAGTGATGGTACGCCCGGCCTCCAACCCGGCATCAAAGCCTCCGCCGTGGTACACAAGGGAAAAGTCTTCGTCGGTGACGACAACGGCACCTTCCATTCTCGTGACCTCACCACAGGAAAGGCCCTCTGGACGTTTAAGGCCCAGGATGCAATCGAAGGTGCTGCGCTAGTCCTTAACGACCAAATCATCTTCGGCTCAGGCGACGGCTTCCTCTACTGTCTAGATGCGAACGGAAAGATGGTTTGGAAATACGAAACAGCCGACCAGGTACTCGCGGCCCCCAACTGGGCCAAGGACCCCGCAAGCGATGATCTCTGGGTACTTGCAGGAAGCTATGATGGCAGTGTCCATTGTGTGCGTGCAAAAAACGGTAAGCCCGTATGGAAGTACTCCACCGACAACTTCGTCAACGGTAGCCCCGCCATCGCTGGCAAAAAAGTCATTTTTGGCGGTTGCGACACATATCTCTACGTCCTCGAACTGGCCACCGGCAAGGCGCTCGAATCCATCGAGGCCGACGCCTACATCATCTCATCCGTTGCCGTCCGCGATGAAATCGGCTACCTCGGTCACTACGACAATGCCGTTATCGCCTTCAGCACCATCAGCGGTGACATCCTCTGGAAGTACAAGAAGAAAAGCTTTGCGTACCACTCCTCCTGTGCCGTGGCGGAAAAGAAGCTCTACATCGGCGGACGCGACAAGTCCATGCACGCCATCGACCGCAAGAGCGGTGAAGGCCTATGGACGTTCAAGACCCGCGGTCAGGTCGATAGCTCACCCGTGCTCTGCGACGGCCAAGTGCTTTTCGGCTCCATCGACGGCAACTTCTACAGCCTGGACGCCGAGACTGGCGAGGAGGTCTGGAGCTACGATGTGGGCGCAGGCATCATCGCCTCCCCCGCCGTTGCCAGCGGCATGGTCTTCATCGGAGACGAGAAAGGTAATCTCTTCGCATTCGGCAAGTAGCAATCAGCCCTGAGTTTTTTCATTTTTCAAACACCAAACCTACAATTAGCGCATGTCCGAAGACACCGAGGCCGGCAACTATTTCGTCGCAAACTATCCTCCTTTCTCTTTTTGGGGAGAGAAGGACATCCCCTGTATCAACTCTTTGCTTAATAGCCCCACGCCGAAAGATACACCCCTGGGGCTATATCTTCATATTCCCTTCTGCCGCAAGCGATGCCATTTTTGCTATTTCCGTGTCTATACGGATAAAAACTCTTCTGAAATCCGGCAGTATCTAGATGCAGCCATCCAAGAACTGGAAACCTACGCAGAAAAGCCCTACATCCAAGGCCGCAAACCAAAGTTCATCTATTTCGGAGGCGGTACTCCCAGCTATCTTTCAGCCACGCAACTCGCTTCTCTCACGGAGCGCATGCAGGATATCATCCCTTGGGACGAGGCTGAGGAAGTCACCTTCGAGTGTGAACCTGGAACGCTCAATGAAAATAAACTCCGGGCCATCAGGGACATGGGAATCACTCGCCTCAGCCTCGGTATCGAGAATTTCGATGACCATATCTTGGAGATCAACGGACGGGCTCACCGCACTCCTGAAATTCTGCGTGCCTACGAATACGCCCGCTCCATCAATTTTCCACAAATCAATATCGACCTCATTTCTGGAATGCTCGAGGAAACTCCAGAAAACTGGGAGCAATGCGTAGCCAAGACCATCGAACTCGCTCCTGACTGCGTCACCATTTACCAAATGGAGATTCCATACAACACCACCATCTACAAGCGGATGAAGAAGGAAGGAAAGTTGGCTGCCCCCGTTGCTGATTGGACCACCAAGCGGGCCTGGGTTGATTATGCCTTTAGGGAACTGGAGGTCGCCGGCTACACAATAACCAGTGCCTACACCGCAGTTAAGGATCCTGTTCAAACCAAGTTCGTTTATCGTGATCGTCTCTGGACCGGGGCCGATCTTCTTTCCATTGGTGTGGCCTCCTTTGGTCATCTCGGAGGTATTCATTACCAAAATCTCTCGCATATTGGCCAGTACGCTGAAATGCTTGAAGCTGCCAATCTGCCAATCAACCGGGCTTTGGTAACGACAGACGAGGAGCGTTTCCTCCGGGAATTTATCTTACAAATGAAGATCGGCCATGTACGGCCATCATACTTCAGGGACAAGTTTAAGGTGAATCTTTCCGAGTGTTTTGTTGAGCAACTTGAAGACCTAAAACAAAGTGGTCTTATTTCGGAAACAGACGATCTACTCACACTTTCCCGTGACGGACTGCTCCAGATAGACAAACTTCTCCATGCCTTTTTTCTGCCACAACATTCCGGAGTCCGATATACATAAGGAATACTATCATGTCTGACTCCATCCAGACAACGGACGCTTTCTTTGCGCCACTCACCCGCTTCTATAAGCAGGAGCAAATTGCGCCACTGGACTTCCAGCCGATTGGAGTGGAAAAATTACCCGAACCACAAAAGCACCTGCTGGTGCACGATCGGGACATGACTACGCGACTGGAATGCCACTACAATTCCCAGATTGACCTGAAGGCGCTCTATATCTCGCATGAACCCACTTCCTACTTCCGCGAAGTCCTCCTTATTGCAGAGGATTCAGGCAAGCCAGTTGAATACGGTGCCATTGAGATCAATCTCAAGGTATTCCCCGATAAACTTGGCACCGAGATACTCGAAGGCAAGAAACCTCTTGGCGGTCTTCTCGTCAAAAATGACTTTGCATTTATTAGTTCCCCCCAGACCTATTTCGAAGTGAGTTCAGACCAGCACATACAGGATCTTCTAGAGCTAGATGAGACTGTTAAGCTATACGGACGTTCTAACATTTTATCTACACCCGATGGCCAACCCATCGCCAACATTGTTGAAATCCTACCAAGTCATTAATCTAAAATGCCAAGAGACACGTTGAATTGATAAAACAAAACCATAAAATCACACATGCCTGAAGCAATTGTCATAGGAGGAGGTCCAGCCGGTTCAACAGCGGGAGCACTGTTAGCAGAAAAAGGACGCGACGTTCTTATCTTGGAAAAAGAAAAGTTTCCCCGTTACCACATAGGGGAATCCCTTATGCCATATTGCTATTTCACTCTGGATCGCCTAGGCGTTATAGACAAGCTGATGGCTTCTGCCTGCCCGAGAAAATACTGTGTGCAGTTCGTCCGCGAGAATGGGTCGCTCTCCCAGCCTTTTTATTTTTTCCAACACATGGACCACCCTGCGTCAACCACTTGGCAAGTCGTGCGTTCAGAATTTGATGAGATGCTGTTGGAAAACGCTAAAACAAAAGGAGCGAAGGTCATGGAGCAAACTCGTGCCAAGTCTCTCATAAAAGATGGCTCTGGTCGTGTTATTGGTGTTGAGGCACAGGATGACAAAGGCAAAATACATCGCATTGAAGCCCCCATCACCCTTGACTGTACCGGACGCGATGCTTTCAGTTGCACTCGGGAAAAATGGCGGACAAAGGATCCCAAGTTAAACAAGGTTGCCATCTGGACATATTTTCGTGGAGCCAAGCGTGATCCAGGGGCAGACGAAGGAGCAACCACAGTTGCATACATACCTGAAAAAGGTTGGTTCTGGTACATCCCCCTGCAGGATAACATCGTCAGTGTTGGCATTGTTGCAGTGAAAGAATATCTTTATCAAGAAAGCCGTGATCCAGTTGAAATCTTTGCACGAGAAATCAAAAAAAATGCGTGGATTGAAGACCACCTCTCACAAGGTGAGCAATTTGGTCAATACTGGGCTACAGGTGAGTTTTCTTATCGATCCGAATATTGCGCAACTGATGGACTTGTGCTCGTTGGAGATGCATTTAGTTTTTTAGATCCAGTCTTCTCCAGTGGAGTCTACCTCGCCCTTCGTAGCGGTGAGCTTGCGGCTGAAACCATTAACCAAATATTTAAAGATGATGGTAAATTTACCGCTGAAAATTTCGTGGACTATGGTAAGGACTTTCGAAACGCAGTAGAAACCATGCGAAAAATAGTCTACGCTTTCTATGACGAGAAATTCAGTTTTGGGAAACTCATTCGAAAGGACATGAATCTCCGTGAACCACTCACAGACTGTCTAATTGGAAATATTGACGATAAGGATTTCTCTAATCTCTTCACTGCCATGTCTGAGTTTGCAGACCTTCCAGATCCAGTCAATTACGGCGATGTGCTTCGCACCGCCTGAAGAATGAAACAAGTGAAACTGCTCTTCATCTCTCCCGGCACAGGCAGTTATCACTGCGGTGTCTGCATGAAGGACAATGCACTAGTCCAACAACTTAGGAAAATGGGGCACGATGCGGTTATGTTACCAATGTATTTACCTCATGTTCTTGACGAAGAGCCTGTCGATGAAGATCAACCGATTTTCTTTGGGGGGATTAATACCTTCCTTCAGCTTAAATATTCATTCTTTCGTCACGTGCCCAAGTGGTTGGACCAGGTTCTTGATAGTAAGCCTCTACTTGGAAAGATAGCGAAGGCTCAGAAAGGCAATATGACCGCTGGAAAAGAAATCAGTGAAATGGCTTTGGCCACCTTTCAGGGTGAAGAAGGACCTCTGGCAAAGGAATTTCAACATCTCGTGCGATGGACTATAGAAAGAGAAAAACCTGATGCAGTCTACTTATCCACCGCCATGCAGGTCGCTCTCGCCCCAGCAATCAAAAGACGAAAGGACATTCCAGTCATTTGCTCATTACAAGGTGAAGACACCTTCCTGAATTCTCTAATTGAACCCTACAAAACAAAGGTTTGGGAACTTATGCGTGAGGCATCTACTTCCGTAGAAAAGTATATCTCCCCAAGTCGGGCCTTCGCAGACCATATGGCAAAACCTCTCAGATTAAACAAAGACCGCATCACCGTAATTCCAAATGGGATCAACCTCAATGGCTACAAACCTCGAACATCTCCGCCGGAGAAACCTGTAATTGGGTTCTTGGCTCGGATGTCGAGGCTGAAGGGGCTCGATATCCTAGTCGATGCCTTCATCCACCTTCACAGAAACAATAATCTACCTATTGACACCGAACTACACATAGCGGGAACAACCCTTCCGGATGACCAGTTCTACATAGACGAACAAATTCGTAAACTTGAGGAAGCAGGACTCGAAGGCCGTTACACTTTCCGCCAGAATATTACACGCGAAGAAAAAATAGAGCACCTGCGAAACCTTACAGTGCTCTCTGTTCCCACTCGCTACGACGAAGCTTTCGGTCTCTATGTGGCAGAAGCCATGGCCGTTGGTACCCCCGTGGTACAGCCTGAGCATGGTGCATTCCCTGAAATCATTGCAGCCACCAGTGGTGGCGCCACCTTCTCCCCCAACACTCCAGAAGCGCTTGCTGATGCCCTCCTGCCCTGGATTAATAATCCAGCCAATGCTCATGAAACCGGGAAAAAAGCTCACGAAGCAGTAAAAGAGCAATATAATATCAATCGATACGCTGAGCAAATTCTCCAGTGCCTACCAATACCTGCCTGACCGTAAATTTCATTTAACCAAATCCATGGCCATGACATATTCCACAACCCGACGCGTTGAATTTGCAGAAACAGACATGGCTGGCATTATGCACTTCTCCAATTTCTATCGATGGATGGAGACCGTGGAACATGAATTTTTCCGTTCGCTCGGCCTCTCTATACATATGCGGATAGATGATCAAGATGTCGGCTGGCCTCGACTCGAAACATCCTGCAAGTTTAAGCGTCCACTAAAATTTGAGGAAGAGGCAACGGTCCGTCTCTCCATTGAGGAAATATCAGCCAAAACTATCACTTACAGCTTCAAAATAGAGAAGGAAGAAAACGGTCAGCAACTTCACATCGCACGCGGGAAGATGACTACTGTGTGCGTAACGTTTGAATCAGGTACGGGAAAATTGAAAGCAATCCCGATCCCAAAAATTATCCGCGAAAAAATTGATCCTTGAATAACCTCATTAAAAGTTTAGCTCGGCTAAATATAGTTGTGAGTATCTAAAAGCTTTTCCACTCGCCAGCAACGATGTGAGCAACATCATAGTATTCACATGCCAACCAAGTCAAAAAACATGCAATTTCTATATTTCGCACTTATAACTGTGGTCTGCTGGGGTACATACGGTGTGTGTATGCACATCGGTTCTGTAGGAATGGCGGACAAGGAACATGGTCGGCTAATGGCGTTCATCTGGGTGGGACTTGCCTACTTCCTCACGGCTATAATCGCCCCACTCATTATCCTAAAGGTCAAAGGAGGCCCTGTTGATTTCTGGGCCTACCCAACCAAAGGCTGGCAATGGTCCCTGTTTGCCGGAACGCTTGGAGCAATCGGCGCGCTAGGAGTTCTTCTTGCATTTGGGAAAATGCCTTCCCCAGCCTACGTGCCTGTCATCATGTCCATAATTTTTGCCGGGGCACCAATCGTAAATGCGATCGTGAGCACCACCAAGGAAGGAAACTGGGGCTACGTAAAGGCCCCTTTTATTCTCGGTATAGCACTTGCGGCACTTGGTGGTTACCTCGTCACCAAGAATCCTCCCAAGCCTCCTACCAAGGCCGAAATACCGGCCAAACACTGACCCATAAACGGCTAAAAGGGGATTTATACTCCAACTAACAAAATAATATTCGATGGCCAATAGCGAGCCCATCGCGGTCCAACAACTGGAAAGCCTTCGCGGTCTCCTGAAAGATGTAATTAGTGGGAATCCCTTCCAACAGGAAAAACTCGCAGGGACGGGTCTGGATGAGAGCCTTGATTCTCTGGAAACTTTTACCCAAACTTGCCCATTTACAACCAAGGACGATCTTTGTCGTGACCAAGAAGCACATCCACCTTATGGCAGGAATTTAACATTCCCAGTTGAAAACTATACCCGCTTCTGCAGAACCAGTGGCACCACAGGCCAATCGCTCATTTGGCTCGACCGGGAGGAGGACTGGCAATGGATGTTGTCGAGTTGGGAAACCGTGTTCCGCGCTACAGGAGCAAAAAGTGGAGATTGCGCGTTTTTCCCATTCTCCTTTGGTCCATTCCTCGGGTTCTGGACAGCTTTTGAAGCGGCGCAGAACCTCGGCATACTCAGCATTCCAGGAGGAGGAATGGGGAGTCTAGAACGACTGCAACTTCTCCTCAATCAGCGAGCAAATATCCTCTGTGCAACACCCACCTATGCAATCCGGCTCGCCGAGACTGCCCTGACACACAATATTGATTTAGAGGAATCTCCAATCCGCACAATCATTGTTGCAGGGGAACCCGGAGGTAGTATTCCACAGATTCGTAAACGGATTGAAAATTTGTGGCCAAACTCAAAAGTGTATGATCATCACGGCATGACTGAGGTCGGACCAGTCACATTCCAAACCAAAGACGGGGAAGATCAGCTACATGTTATCGAGGAAGCTTACTTGGCAGAAATCCTCTGCCCCGATACGCAGCAACCAGTTGAAGATGGTGAAACAGGTGAGCTTATACTCTCCACTCTAGGGCGAACAGGCTCACCACTCCTACGATACCGCACGGGCGATCTCGTCAGGCCGAAACATCAGGGGGACAGACTTACCCTGGAGGGCGGAATTCTTGGTAGATTAGATGACATGGTAATCATTCGAGGTGTCAACTTGCATCCGGGCGCCGTGGACTCCGTTCTCCAAAACCTCTCTCACATCGCAGAGTATCAGGTTCAAATCAACCATGCAACAACCCTTCCTGAGATTGGCATTCAAATCGAACCCTGTAAAGAAGCCCCAAGAACAATTGCCAAGCAGGCAGAAGAAGCCCTTCGCAAGCATTTTCTGCTTAGAATTCCAGTAGAAATTGTTGCCGAAAATACCCTTCCCCGATTCGAGCATAAAGCCAGACGTTGGCAAAAAATTAGTTAAGCATTGGCTCGGCAAACCGTCCATCAACCCTATAAGTGATTAATTAAATGTCATTTCTGCAACTATCCAAAGTCAGTAAATCCTACGAAGGCCCGGCCGGTGGCCAATCCATCCTTGTTTTTCAAGATGCAAACCTTGAGCTTGAGCCAGGCCAGAGTGCAGCGATCGTTGGACCATCTGGTTCAGGCAAGAGCACTCTGCTGAATATCATCGGCGCTCTCGACAAGCCAACCTCAGGAATTGTTCAGGTAGACGGTCAGAATATCCCTGAGCTCCAAGACAAGGCGGCGGCGGCATTTCGGAACCTGACCGTTGGCTTTATATTTCAAATACACCACCTCCTTCCCCAGTGCACGGTCCTTGAAAACGTCCTTGTGCCAACCCAGGCTGGACACACAAAGAAAGAACATGTGGGAGTTATCAATCAAAGAGCCCGATCCCTGCTTGGAGATGTAGGCCTGTCCCAACGTGTACAGCATCGACCGGGTGAGCTTTCTGGAGGTGAACGTCAGCGCGTATCAGTCGCACGGGCACTTATTAACCAGCCAAAAATTCTCCTCGCCGACGAACCCACAGGGGCTCTCGATCAGGAGAATTCCAGCAATCTAGTAGATATTCTCCTGAAACTCCAGAAGGAGAAAAATCTAACCCTCATTGTTGTCACACACTCCATGCCTATTGCGGAAAAAATGGATCAGGTCTATCGACTCGAAAATGGAACCATGCAAAAGTTGTAGATTCTAATAATTCAATAAATATGCTTCTTCGCTGTAATATCGCCCACTTTTGGCGACGAAACCTAGGAGTCATCCTCGGCAGTGCGCTTTGTACGATGGTTCTCGCAGGAGCGCTGCTCGTGGGAGACTCTGTTCGCGAATCTCTTCACCGCATCGCAGAACAACGTATCGGCCAGGTCGACAGCCTCCTATTTACAGAAGATCGATTCTTCCGTGAAGCCCTTGCAACACAGTTAGAAGAAAAACTAGATGCAACCGCTGCGCCGATCTTTATTCTTCGTGGTTCGGTCAGTAATCCTGATGCAGACGAGGAGACCGGGCAAATAGCCCGCGTCCCCAACATCCAAGTTCTGGGTATAGACGAAAGGTTTTTCCAGCTAGCTCCTCGTGATTCAGCCGCAAGCCTTCCTCTTGAAGACGGACGAGTCTATGTAAACCAACGTCTAGCCAAAAGATTGGCAATCGATAATGGCGCGACTCTCAATATCCGGCTTGAGGAACCTGCGCTTTTCTCCCGCGACGCCCCACTATCGGGAACCAGTGACAAGGTTGCCCGTATAAGCCGGCAAAAAGTTTCAAAAATCCTCGGACCAGAAGAATTTGGTAACTTCGCACTGCACGGATCTCAGATTCCGCCTTATACGATATACATACCAATTCAATCGCTTCGGGACGGCATAGAAACAGAAGGCCAAAAGGCAAATCTCCTCCTGATTGGGAAATCCGCCCAGACGGAATTCTCCACAAATATGGCAAATGATGTTCTCGAGGAAGTTTGGGCCCTAGAAGACGGAGGGATAGAATATCTGAAGGTAAATGATGGTAGAGACTGGAGCCTGCGTTCCGGCAGCATCTTCATCAACCACGTCCTTGAAAAAGGTTTTCGCAAGGTCGCACCTGCAACCAACGCTGGAGTCATGACATACCTCGTCAACGCCTTTGAAGCAAATGGGAGGACTGCGCCCTATTCCTTTGCAACCGCCTTCCAACCCGGTGCGGCACCCGAATTGCCAAACAACCTTGCTGACGATGAAATTCTTGTGAACCAATGGCTCGCTGAAGATCTTGGTCTGAAGCCCGGGTCCGAGCTTTCCCTCAAATATTTCATTACCCAAGGAAGACGCGAATTAAAGGAATCCACCGCCACCTTCAAGGTCCGGGCAATATTACCCATGCCAAAGAAGTTTAGCAAAGGGCAGGAGTCAGACTGGACACCTGCGTTCCCAGGACTCTCCGATGAAGAGAACTGCCGTGACTGGGAGCCGGGATTTGCAATTGATGAAAACAAAATTCGCGAGAAAGATGAGGACTACTGGGACGATTACCGGGGGACCCCAAAGGCGTACATTAATCTCTCCGCCGGTCAGAAAATGTGGTCCAACCGTTGGGGGCAGACAACAGGTATTCGGATCCCAGTCCATAAAATAGCAAAGGACGACCTCGATAATACAATCAAGGAGTATGTAACCGCGAGCGATGCAGGGCTACACTTTAAGGATCTCCGGGGAAAGGCTCTTGAATCAGCCAAAGGTTCAATAGACTTGGGGGAATACATTTCCTACTTCAGTTTCTTCATCATCCTTGCATCTCTGGCACTTACGGGAATGCTCTTTGTATTCTCCATTGAACAGCGAAACCAACAAGCAGGAGTCCTTCTTGCCATTGGTTACACGGAAGGAAAAGTTCGAAGGCTTTTTCTTATTGAAGGAATCGTCCTCGCCATCGCAGGAGGCATTGTTGGGTGTATCTTAAGCCTAGTTTATGCCAAGGGGATTCTCTGGGGACTAACCAATGTATGGAAAGATGCGACCGGTGCCATGCAATTTGACTTCACGACAAATTTCGTAGCGATCAGTATGGGATTTGCCATCGGCATATTTATGGCGGCCATTGCACTTTGGCTTGCCTCCCACAAACAACTTCGAAAAGAACCTCGTGAACTCCTTAATGCAGGAGATCAATTGGAAATAAGAACAAAGGGTCGACCCACTGGGAAGCTCTCCCATTTCCTGAGTATTGCCCTATTTGTTGGGGGACTCTTGTACATTACATTTACAGGCGGCAGCGGATCAGGTGCTGCTTCAGCAAATTTCTTCCTTTCTGGCTTTCTTTTTCTCCTCGCAGCACTCTTTTTCTTCAATGGCAGGCTTGCTCGCATAGCGTACCACCAAGGAGACACTCCAGACCTAAACGTTCTAGGATTCCGCAATACCGCCCGCCGTCGAGGTCGCAGTCTCGTCACCATCGGCGTACTTGCCTCCGGCGTGTTCATGGTGGTTGCAGTCAGCTCGTTTCATGTCACAGGGGAAAGAGATTGGGAGAAAAAGACCTCGGGCACAGGCGGCTTCGCCATCGTTGCAAAAAGTGCCATCCCCATCTACAACGACCTTAATACCAAACAAGGTCGTGAAGAATTTGGGCTCGATGAGAAAATCCTCGCCAAAACCAATATTGTCCCCTTTCGAGTTAGAGAGGGCGATGACGCAAGTTGCCTCAACCTCAACAAGGCCACAGAACCCACTATACTAGGCATTAACCCCAGCGAACTGGCCGGACGATTTAAATTTGCAGGAACAAAGCATGACTGGAGCCTCCTTGATGCAGATAAGAATGTACCTGATATCCTCCCGGGTATTGCCGATCAAAATACTGTCACCTACGCCCTACAGCAAAAACTTGGCGGGCTCATTGATTATAAGGACGAAAATGGACGACCTTTTCAAATCCGCATTGCAGGCGTGATTCAAGGCTCCCTCCTTCAGGGTCGGGTCCTTATCGCTGAAAAGTATTTTATAGAAAAATTCCCATCCCAGGCCGGTTACCGTTACTTCCTTGCGGATACGAAGTCCGAAGAAATTGAAACCGTTGCGGCCCATCTAAGCAACATACTCCACGATCAAGGGATGGAGGCACATCCAGCATGGAAGCGACTTGGAGAATTCCTTGCCGTACAGAACTCCTATCTCTCTATTTTTCAAGCTCTCGGTGGTCTAGGACTATTGCTTGGAACTGCTGGATTAGGAATTGTCGTGGCGCGCAACCTAATGGAGCGACGCCATGAATTAGGCCTTTTGGAAGCCATTGGCTACTCCCTTCAATCCATCAGGAAGATGGCGATTGTCGAACATAGATGGCTTATGCTTTGGGGGCTTGCTGCGGGGACAGGAACAGCCCTGATTGCTGTCTGGCCAGCAATTCTTAGCAGGCAGGGAGGATTCCCGGCCAGTGAACTGGGAGTACTCTTGCTGGGACTAGCCGCCAGTAGCCTGTTCTGGATATGGCTTGCAACAATCCTATCCCTGAAAAATTCAGCTATCCCTGATCTTCGCAAAGAATAGATGAAATACCCTTATAAATTACTGATTCTGGCAATATTCATTGAGCAGGCTTTTCTTGGGGATGCTTTTGCTACGCCGAAAAAGTGGAGCACTGCCTACAGTAATAATTTCAATCAATATGAAATTGATGATGATGAGCCCGAAGGTCTTCTAATTCTCGATGGTGACTTTTCCGTAGCCGAAAACAATGGGAATAAATACCTTAACTTAGCTGGAGAACCACTCGAAAACTTTGGTTTCTTATTCGGGCCTCGCATCCCGGGGAACCTTGCCATACAATGTCGATTCTTATCTAAAAAGAAGGGTCGTCGCATGCCCACATTCAGCATTGGCATGGGCGGGGTCACGGGATTCCGCCTCAAGGTCAATCCGGCTTACCGCAAACTCCAATTACTCAGGGAGGATACTATTATCACTGAAGGCCCTTTTAAATGGCAGTCTGGAGAGTGGTTGACCCTCCGCCTCCAGCGACAGTATCTTGGAGATGGGAAAAAGTGGCGCATTTCAGCTAAAGTCTGGCATGGCAAAGATGAGCCTGACACATGGAACATCCTTCACGAGTCTGATGCCAAGGAGTCCGCAGGCAAATGTTCCGCATGGGCGGCACCCTATTCTTCTAGCGCGATTTGTTTTGACGATTTAAAAATCCTCTCCAACTTGCTCCCTCCTCATCAATCGAGATTATAACTCCCCATAGCATATTCGGCTAGTTTGCGTGTAACCTCTGCTTCAAAAGTGCTATTGAATAGTGAAACAACAAATATCACTAATTATGAACTTACTGGAATTGCCTTCGATGCAAAAAAATCTTAACGCACTAACTATTTTTGTTATTACTTGTTTGCTTGGTCATTCCTCTTTTGCACAGGAAGATGCTCAGGCTGTAGCCAAGGAGGCCGAGGCACCGGCGGAACTACCCGGTCTTGAAATTGATGGCAGGGTATTTGCAGAAAGCTCCGCCTACGCCGGAACCTATTCACTTATCGATAGTGAAGCCATCGAGCTTTCCGGCATCAACGACGTGGAGGACCTTTCCGGCGCTGTCCCGGGACTTCATGTCACGGATACCAACGGTCGCTCTTTCGGCAATGTCTACACTCTCCGTGGCATCGGCAACACCCCTCTCTTCGGTACTTCCGGCGTAGTGTTCTATCTGGATGACGTGCCTCAGGGTGACCCCTCCAGTATTAACCCGGCGCTGACCGACCTGAATAGCATCCGAGTCTACCGCGGACCACAGGGGCACCTCTTCGGTCGCAACAGCTCTGCCGGTGTGGTGTCAATGTATTCCCGCAAGCCCGGTGATGCCCGTGAGACGCAGGTTGACCTAACCATCGGTGAATACAACACCCGCGAATACAGCATCTTCACCGCCGCGCCCATGGAAAATGGCGCAAGCTACTCCTTCTCCCTCGTCCACTCCGAACGGGACGGATTCGTCAACAACACCACACTCGGCAAGCATGAGGATGACCGCGACCACACGGGCGGGCGTTTCAACCTCTACTTCAAAGCCAACGACGTAATCGACGTCAATGTCGGCATTGCCGTGGACAAGTTTGATGACGGTGCCCAAGGCTTTATCGGGATTGTGCACCCTGTTACAGGCCTGCGAAATAACAATTATTTCACAAACGCAGCCAATCTGGCTGGCTCCATAAAAATAAATCGCGATCAGGAATGGATTAAACTGACCCGTAAATTCGACTCGGGTACCCTCACCTCCGTGACCTCCCGCCTTAACTGGGAACTCGACCCCAATGTTCAAGATCTGGACTTCATGAGTTTGGATTTTAGCGCTTTCGGTGGCATGGATCACAATATGTTCAGCACGATCATCCAGACACAAAAAACCCTGACCCAGGAATTCCGCTTTGAAGCGGACACTGAAGGTCCCCTCTCCTGGAAGGCTGGTCTTTTCTACCTTGATGGTGAGGTGAACGGCACGGGCACTCGTGAGTTCCCGATTGTTTTCTTAAGTATGAGGGAGACCCAGACGACGACTCACACAATTGATGAAGAAAATCTGGGGGCCTTTGCCTCCTTCGAATATGCTTACAATGAAAGAACCAACTTATTTGGGGGACTGCGTTGGGATCGGACCGAAAAAACCATGAACCGATCCAAGACCAACATCCTGATAGCTAGCCCGGCAGACATTTCCCTCGATAAAACGGATACCCAGGTCACCCCGTCCATTGGCCTGACCTATGACCTCAACGAAAACACCAAGTGGTTCGCCAAATCTGCAATTGGCCATAAACCAGGTGGCTATTCCGCATATTCCGATGCAACAACCATCTCTTATGAAGACGAAAAAACCTGGACCACGGAGATCGGTGTAACCCTCCAGCCCAATGATACCCTCCGCATGGTCCTCACTGCATTTTGGAGTGAAATCGAAGACTATCAGTTTGAAAAGACTTTCCCCTTAAGCCTGACAAACCCCTTGGGTACAGACTATGGCATCGTCAATGCGGAGGAAGTCAAGGGCAAGGGCTTTGAAGCAGAAGTCGTGATGCAGGCATCAGAGAATCTCATCTTGAGCGGGGCCTTTGGCCTCAACGACATGACCTTCGAGGACCATGGCGCCTACAATGACAACCGTGTCCCATTTGCGCCCCGCTACACACTCAACCTCGCGGCCCAATACAATGCTCCGGGTGGATACTTTGGCCGGATGGAATCCCGCAGTGTTGGGGACACCTATTATGATGAGGAAAACTCCACAGTCATGCATCAGGAAAACTATAATGTATTTAATGCAAGCATAGGGATGGAACGCAACGGTTTCACCATCCAGGTCTTTGGCCACAACCTAGGCGACGAGCGTTATTACTCCAACATCGCTGCCATCTCAAAATCCGGAAATCTCATCGGTGGCATGGCAGGTTCCCCCCGCATCTTTGGAATAAGCCTCTCTAAAAAGTTCTAAACCATGCGCGAAGATGGCAGATGAGCCAACGCGCCAAAACATTCCTGCTCCTGCTCATCCTAATTCCCCTCGGCTTCGGGACAAAGTATTACCAAGGTCCTGGCCATGAGTTTTTCAACAACTCCATTGCCGGGGCTCTATATGTAATTTTCTGGTGTCTGGTATTGTTTTGGGCCTTTCCAAAACTGGCTCCCTTGAAAAATGCGGGATTGGTTTTTGTCGGGACTTCCTCCATTGAATTCCTGCAACTCTGGCATCCAAAAATTTTGCAAGCTGCCCGCGACACCTTCCTTGGACGTACCCTCTTGGGGGGCACCTTTGACCCCACGGATTTCTTCTACTACTTGATGGGTGCGTGCGGTGCCTATTTTCTGCTTGGGAAACTAAATCCACTTACGGGAAACCAAGGCAATTAGGCGTCCTGCTTTTGCAGTGCCTCCGGGTTCCGGATGTGCAGGTCCCTCTGGGGGAACGGTATCTCGATGTCGTTCTCCTGAAACCGGTCCCAAATCTCCAATAACACTGCGCTGCGGACATTTCCGGAACCATTCACAGGGTCGGTGATCCAAACCCGGAGCTCCAGGTCCACGGAATTGTCACCAAACCCTGTCACCCTGCAGACCGGTTCAGGATTATTCAGGACGCGCGACTCGGAGGCACCTGCCTCCACGCAAAGCTCCATCGCCTTGCGCACATCAGTATCATAGGAGACGCCCACGGGAATCCGCATCCGCACATTGGTGTC
>JABJCN010000201.1 GCA_018668635.1 Opitutia bacterium | reverse complement strand
CCATCCCCCCGGGCTCCCATCATCACAAAATCCACGTGCCCCTCGTAATCGGTATATTTTTTCTTGGTCACCAAATCGTGCGTACCCCATCTTTTTCCGCCATCCGTCATCAGTGTCTTTCCCTTGCCATTCGGGTTGTCCATGATCTTCCAGGTGATCTCCATATCCTTTTTTGGCCACATTTCCCAATTCTTCCGGACTGATTCCATCGTGCCGTCGAAAAGAACTTCGGCTCCCTTGGGGGCTTTCAATCCGACGTCCTTGCCCTTATCGTATCCCTTTTGTTCTTCGGGCTTTTTCCCTGCGTGAAGGACTCCTGCCAAGGCAAGAAGGGCGATCGAATAAATTTTAAATCTAGGTGAGATCGTTATCATTGTTTTTCGTTTGGGTTATTAGTTTTTGTCAACCGTTCCCCGTTCCTCATGCATCTTGATCAAGGGGGTGGAGCGTTAAAGTTGAGTGCCACGGAAATTAATACAGTTCTTCTATTTAATTCAAAGATACAATAAAGGATCATCAATTCGAGCGAATCTTCATCGTGCAATAGGGATCAGGCGGGACGGTTTTGCCTACCTTGTCAACTGGATGAGTATAAAGATATTTCCAAACCTCTTTCCAGCGCCCGTCCCGAACCACGATACCATGAGCTTTGTTGGCATTTCCATCGACGTCGAAGTCGGTAATCAGACGCCTCGAGTTTCCGAAAGGAGACTTGGTTTTCTCGACGTTCACCAAAGGACCGAACTTTGCCAACCCGAGCATTTGCCAGGATCGGCAATAGTGATCAGCTGTCCATCCCTTGTCGAGAATATGGGTGAAACCGAAGTACCGGTTGGCGGGGGTGGCGGATGGCAAGCTTTGCCAGGATTCCAACTGATCACGCGGACCGGAAAACGCCACCACGCGGGCGACCTTTTGATGCTTGGCAAAACGGGCCGAGGTGGTTGAGCCATGGGAAATGCCCGAAAGTATGACCTTGTCCCAAAGTAGATCCGTTCGTTTCTCGTTAAGAAAGCGATTCCATTCCCCTTGTGGATTTTCTTTAACCAACCATTTGACGAATTCAAGGGAGCGGGCAGCCAAGCCATCGGGCTTGGGAATCTTGACGAGCGGACTATGGTCCTCCCCGGTGGCAGCCTCCAATCGGATGCTACCCAAGCACTCTCCGGTATCGTGCATTTCCTTAGGAACGGTAGAAAACCAACGATTGGCATAGTGGGGTTGGATCAGGTGCAGCCCCAAACCGCTCAAGTACTTGGAGAGTTCACCGTTGTAACTCATCAACCAAATCACCAAACGGTCACGGGACGACACACGGGTGTCTACGATGGCGTGCTGTAAATCCTGATGCTTCCCCTTGACCTCGGCAAAGGTGAAATTGAGCTCGGGATGTTCCTTGGCCAGTAGGTTGATCTCGCTCGCACGAACAGAGGTTTCGTGAAGTTTGCTGGCTTGGGCGAGTAAGGCCGCTCCAAGCAGGAGCAGGGAAGCAATAAAAGAGATTTTCATTGGAGCGAAGAAAAGGGTCACGATCGCTTCACTTCAATGACGTCAATTTCCAGATCGGCCCCTTCGGATCCCTTGAGCTTGATCTCGAGAGATTTGATGACGCCTTTCCAATGCGCATTGCCATTCAGCGGAACCCGAACCTCCTTGAATTGCTTACCGGCGGGAACTTTCATGACGGAACCAAGGGACTTGCCATTGGCCAGGGCTTCGATCTCGACCGGTACATCTGCCCTTAACTTGAGGAGCAAAGCTTGGTCGGATCCGTTGGGTTTGATCTTGAGTCCCTTGCGCAAGAGGGAACCGGGTTTGCCGGGAAGACGGAATTGCAGAAAACCCTGAAAGCCGGCGATATTGTCGCGTATCCCTATTCCCTGCCCCCCTTCGGTCTGCCAACCGCCACAATCAAATTCATAGGCGAGGCGGCCGTCCAGCGGGTCCCGACCGTTGATTTTTTCCCACTTGTCGGACAGTCCGTCGCCGTCATTGTCTTCGCGGTTGATTTCGTATTCCGGATTCACCCCGCGTCCACCTTGCCAATCGTCCCCATTATGACGGAGGGCATTGGGTGATTCTTCGCCCTCTCCCCGGTCGCCCTTGGTCAGCCATTCGTCAAGAAGCTTACGGTGACGATTGAGTTCCTTGGTGAATTTGGGATCGCCAACCAGGTTGTTCACCTGAGCGGAGTCCTTCGATACGTCGTAGAATTCCTCCTTGGGACGCTCCCCGAAGTAAATCTTTTTGAGGTCTTCGGAAAGTTTGCCTGCGGTATAGAGTTGCTTGAGGTTTTTTACGTAGTCCTGACGGTCCCGGTACTGGGGTTGAAGCAAAATGCGATCGAGTTTGTAGTTGCGGGTATAGCGAAACTTGTCGGTCCGGATGGTCCGGACCCGGTCAATTGTATGATCCAATCGGTCCTTGGCCGAGGCAACCCACTGGCGGGGCTTGAAGTCCTTGGCGAAAAGATTTCGACCCTCGTACCACTCTGGAAGCTTGATGCCGGCCCAGCTTAGGGTGGTTGCAGTCAGGTCCAGAGTGCTGACCAAGTCCTTGCGGGCTCCCTGCTTGGGGACCCACTTCTCCGGTCCCATGAGCATGAAGGGAACATGAAGACCACCTTCCGTAGGCATCTGTTTATGGCGGACCAAGTGATTGGCTCCATGGTCGGACAAATAGACCACGATGGTGTTCTCTTCCAGTCCGGACCCCTTGAGACCGGCCAGAATTTTCCCGATGTGATCGTCATCGACGCGTACAGCATCGCAATGCTGAGCCACGACCTTGCGATACAGATCATTCTGGGGATAATCAGCAGGTACGGTAACCGTGGAAGGGTCCGTACGCCTGTCCGCAGCCAGTTTCTTTGTGTTTATTTTGCCACCCTTGGTTTGGAACTGTATGAAGAAGGGTTGGTTTGTCTTGAGGATTTCCCAACTATCGGCCTGTCCCTTGAGCTTGATCTTTGAATAGGTCTTCTCTGATTCCCAAACAAAGTTGTAGTCCGTCTTACCGTGGTTGAAGGTCGAGTAACCGGCTTCCTTCAGGATTTGAGGGAGAAGCTTCATCCCTTCTGGTAAATAAAGCTGGGCGTCCTTGGCCCGTGACGAACGGTGCTCATGTGAACCAAAGCGGATCTGGTTGGCCCCGACCATCATGGAAGACCGGCAGGCCGAACAGACGGGTGCCGGAACGTAAGCCCGGTCGAAGCGTACGCCCGCCTTGGCAATCGAGTCGATGTTTGGGGTGCCCATTTTATTGGCCTCATGCCCGTAGGTGCCCATCCATGGGGAAGTATCTTCGGCAAAAAGCCAGACTACATTTGGACGCTGATCTGCAGCTAAAAAGCTGCTTCCAAAACCCAAGAAAATAGTGGCGAATAGTTTTAACGGTATATTCATTCTGAGAAAGGAACTCTGCCGTTTTCAGGAACCTTTTTCTCAATGATCTTGCCGTTCAACTTGTACTTCAAAAGAAGAACCTTCATGACTCCAGAAGCAGGGTCTCTCCCGGCTACGGTATTTGTCATCGCAAAGTCATAATCCCGTGCATTCAGGTATTGCTTGATGATGTGGCTGACATCCATCTGATTCTTGGGGTCACCTGGCGCACCATAAACCGCACTAATCAACTCAATATCCAGTTTCTTGTTGGACTTGGGCTTCCTGTAAACAAGATGCTTACTGTTTCCACCTGAAACGAAATAGGCGATTAGGTCTTTTAGCTCCCCGGCGTTCATTGTATTCACCAGGGCAGCAGGCATCATGGATAGCTTGGATGCCTTCTTGGACACGACATCCGCCTTTTTGACTTTTTTCAATTTCAAGGGCTCAAATCCGGATTGAACCAATGCGTACTCCCCTTTTTCCGAGAAGACAATACGCCCCATGACAGTGGTTCCATCCTTCATCTTCAATTCGTGCTGTTGAAATTGATCGGAAAGAACCAGATTGGGGTCGATAATGGACTCAAGCATTGACTTGTAGTCACTGCGTTTTGCGAGGTTGGTCAGGTCGGGACCGATACCCCCTCCTTCATTCCCGAATCGATGACATGCAACGCACATTCCTGCAGAAAACATTTTTTTACCGTTGGCCAGGCTTCGAGCTGCCAAGGGTTCTTCATTGAGGACTTTCAGACCGGACTCGACGGTCCAGGCAACCGGAGGCCCCATCGCTTTGGGCAACTTGTTCAAGTCGATACTCTTGATGTCACCCATAAGGTATTTCAGAGAGGCCTTGTCCTCCTCAGGAACATTAGCTAGAGCTGACTCGCGAATCTTGTTGATGTATCCCTTGAACATGTTCCCGCCGCTTTTCGACAAGAGAGTCTTCAATTCACCGAGGTAGACCTTGCGGTCATCCATGTCCCAACCCGCCTGTACGTCCTTGAGACAAAAAAGGAAATGAATGTTCAAGATATTGGGGGCGGACTGCATGGATTTGAGAATGGTACTACCATAGCCCCGATGACGCTTCATAACCTCGGCATCATAGTCAGGAACCTTTGCCTTGGTCACCTTCATTAGTGCAACGGTCTTCCCAACAACAGACGGGTGCTGCAGGTAACAAAGAACCCGGCATAGCTCCTCATTGAGGTTGTCATCCTGAGATGGAAAATGCGGATCCAGTTGGTCACCGATGGCCTTAACCAAAGATTCATCCGGTTTTCCAGCCCGGCTCATGGCAACGCCATAGGTCCTGAGGAGCGCCAGTTGGTTGGTCTTGCCCAGCTTTTTGAAGTCAATCCCGACAAGGCGCTTTATGCTGGGGGCAAGGCTACCTTCATGATCGCAACGTGCAAGGCTTAACAACGAGTGGATTGCGGCCACATCGTCCTTTTCTGAGTATGCCTTGTCTGCCCAGGTTTTTGCATCCTGCCATTCGATGGCGATACGAGCGGCATAGCGAAGATGATAGTCATCACTACTGAGGTACGGCCAGACTGTAGCCACCGCCTTCGGGTCCGAATGACCATGAAAGGCTTCCAGTTGATGGCGGATGGCCCGGGCTTTGGCATGCTCGCTTACTGTATCCAACTTGGATAAGGAGGTTGAAGCATCTCCAGTGTAGGAAACCCGATACAAGTATGACTGACCTCCTCGACCACCCACACAAAAGTACATATTACCATCCGGGCCGATCACGACATCGGTCAATGCAAGTGAACCCTTGGTATTCGATATAAACTCGCGCTTTTCACCGACATACGAGGAACCACTGGGCTTAAGGTGAACGGAATACATGGTCGCAAACGTCCAGTCACAGATAAAAAGCGCATCGCGATAATGCGTGGGGAATTTGGCATCCTTGCCGGCAATTACGCCGGTTGGGCAACCCGGACCAATATCAACCACGGATCCAACCGTATCAGGGAAATACTTGCGCCATTTTTTTGATGTGGCACGCCAACCATTTTCGCCACCTGACACACCATGATTGATGCGAGTAGGACGATACCAAGGTGCACCAATGTCCCATTCCATGTCTGCATCGTAAACGAATAATTCACCGTCACGATTCAGCGCAAAGTCAACGGGGTTGCGATACCCCATGTTCAGTACCTCACGTTTCTTCCCATCGGGACTGAGCTTAATGACCCAACCACCTGGAGCCTTGCCGCCTCCATTGTGCCCGTAGGCATAGTTCTGTAGCAAGTAATCATCCTTCCAGTTGTCACGAATACGTGTTTTCTGGTACTTGGGAAGACGGGTCATGTTTCCCGCAATCGCGTAGAGGCTATTGCCATCAGGTGAAACAACCAATGAGTGAGGCCCATGCTCTCCGCCACCATTCATTTCTGAAATGACTTCGGATGCGCCAAGTCCACCACTCTCCAGAATCGGTGCCCGGGTAAGCGTTCTGTTACCCATCATGTACAAATGATCGAATGCATAAAGCATGCCCCATTGACCGGATTTGACATTCAGTTTCTTTATTTTTCCCTCGTCAAAAGCGTCACCGTCCTTGGGTATCTCCAAGAGAAATGTCCCGGCTCCACCCTGGTCCGAAACCGCCAGTCTCCCCTTACCATCAAAGGCCATGGATATCCATGAACCATATTTTCTCTTATCGACCTTATAGATCAGCTCTACAGCAAAACCCGGTTGTACATTCAAGCCGGTGGATGGGTCCTCAACGGACTTTTCCAATGGAGGAAGCTCAGCCTGACCAAATAAACTGGCAAAAGAAAATGATATTAAGAGTAAAACGAATTTTGGTATGTTCATGGATGAGTTTGATTAGAATAAAAAACTAACGATAAAGGCATGGATTTAAAATATGTTTATAATGTCATCTCCACCGGACAGGATTTTGTACACAAAAAAAGATTTTTTTGCGGATTATCCACCCAGAAACACAAGGATCACTTGTTCTTTTTTTTCCTTGGCTGCTTTTGGGGACCACCGGCAGGCCGCTTGTTCTTGGCCAGATCCTCCTTGTAGGCAGCCAAGTAACCGCTGAGACGCTTGACCACCTGGGGGTTGGATTCTGCGAGGTTCTTGGTTTCCCCAATATCCTCCTCCAAATTGAAGAGTTCATTTCTCTTCAATTTCCATTTTCCACTTCGCACCGCCTCGGTGCGGTAGAAGAATGCCTTATGCGGGCTCTTGGCCCCTTTGCGTCCCTCCAGCAAGGGGAGCAGGTTCTTGCCATCGATCACCCGGTCATTGGGGACATCGACCCCGGCTATCGCGGCACATGTCGGGAGGAAGTCCATGCTTGCCGCCACTTCGGAACACTCCTTGCCGGCAGGGATCCGGCCAGGCCACCACATCACTGTGGGGACCCGCATACCGCCCTCAAAACGGGAAAACTTATAACCCCGCAAAGGATGGGCAAAGCCGCCGACACGGCGATTCATGTTGCCCTTGACCCACGAGTTGGAAGCCAGTTTCCAAGGTCCATTATCTGAAGTATATACAACCAAGGTGTTCTCATCGAGCTTCAGCTTGCGAAGAGTCTCGAGAATTTGCCCGGTCGACCAGTCAAGTTCCTCGATGGTGTCGCCGTAGAGTCCAACCTCACTTTTGCCCTCGAATGGAGGTGTGGCATAGAGCGGAATGTGGGGCATGGTGTGGGGCAGGTAGATAAAGAAGGGTTTCTCCTTGTTCTTCTGGATAAAGGAAATGGCTTCCTCCGTGTAGCGTTTGGTCAGCGTATTTTGGTCGGCAGGGTACTCGATAATTTCGGTGTCGCGCATGAGTGGGACGAGGTTTTTCTTCACCCGGTTCTTGATGTTTTCAAGGGTAACTCCTTCCCGCAAAACGATGTCGTTGGCCAGAGGTTGCGAAACGTCTATGGTCATGTCATTACTGTAGGGAACGCCGAAGTAGGTATCGAACCCTTGGCTGGTGGGAAGAAACTCCTTGAGGTGCCCGAGGTGCCACTTCCCAATGCATGCGGTGGCATACCCCTTGGCCTTGAGCAAGTCCGCGATGGTGATCTCGTTCGGGTTGAGACCCCGTTTGTCGCGCGGAAAGAGAACGCCCAGGTTGCCCACGCGACTTGCATAGCAACCGGTCAGAAGAGAGGCCCGTGAGGGGGTGCAGACAGACGCTCCCGAATAAAAGTCAGTGAAACGCATGCCCTCCTTGGCCATACGGTCAATTTGAGGGGTCTTGATCTTGGGTGACCCAAAACACCCAAGATCCTGATAGCCCTGGTCATCCGCCATAATGATGATGACGTTGGGTGTGGAGGCGGCTTGGGCACCGACAAAATTCATTGTTACAGAACAGGCAAATACGGCGAAGAAGAATCGTTTCATTTTCAAGATTGTATTGGAAGTGAGTGAAAGATTGGGAGAACAGGTTTAAAGATTAATAAGGGCGCTTGTCTTGACGGCCTTAATATCTCGATAGAGCCCAAGTTCGGACAATGTATTCAATGGAAGCAAAAAGCTTGGCCAACGTCATGTAGAGACTATAATTTGTTTGTACCAAGACCTAATAAACGATCCATTAAAAGATCGCGAATCAGGCGGGGGGCATATAAGTAAAGGGAAACACATAGGTTTTGTAAAACCGTAGTTCTAATTAGTAATTGTCTCAATATAAATATCTGGGTGAATTTAATTGAATGCATCACGCAAAAAAGAACGGTTTAATGTTGCTCACATTTTTAGTGGGGAACTTGACCGTTCATGGGAAAAATAAAGAAGCACCAGTTGACACATATGAAAAGGACATCCGTCCCATTCTCAAGGCCCATTGCGTGAAGTGCCATGGACCGGAGAAGCAAAAGGGCAAGTTGCGTCTGGATACTCTTTCCACCGATTTTCTCAAAGACCGGGCTGCAGCAGAGATTTGGCACGACGCCTCCGATCAGGTCAAGCTCGGTGAGATGCCCCCAGAAGAGGAGGAGCCTCTCTCATCGGAAGATAGAAAGATTCTTACCGAATGGATCGACAATAACTTGTCCGAGGCCTTCAAGAAAATGCAGGGAACCGAGAGTTCCCTCGTCATGCGTCGTCTCAACCGTGCGGAGTACCAAAATACCATGACCGATCTGCTCGGCTTCGAGATGGACTACTCGGACGAACTGCCCAACGACTCGCTTTCCCCGGATGGGTTTCTTAATAACGGAGCCAGCCAAGTAACTTCGGCCGTGCAAATCGAGAGCTACCTCAAGGCGGCCCGAAAAGCCCTCGATTTCGTTCTTCTGGAGGGAGGAAAGCCGGAAACCTCAACTAGCCAGGTGGT
>JABJCN010000087.1 GCA_018668635.1 Opitutia bacterium | reverse complement strand
TGCCACCTCTTCAGCGGCATCATCAGAAGTTTCTTCTTCTGCAGCATCCTCGGAACTATCCTCCTCGGTGGCTTCTGCAGTTGCTTCCTCTGCCACCTCTTCAGCGGCATCATCAGAAGTTTCTTCTTCTGCAGCATCCTCGGAACTATCCTCCTCGGTGGCTTCTGCAGTTGCTTCCTCTGCCACCTCTTCAGTGGCATCGTCGGAAGTTTCTTCTTCTGCAGTTGCTTCTGCTACCGGTTCTTCATCGGAAGGTTCCGGTGCTGCCACAGGAGCAGGAGTAACAGCAGCAGGCTTGGGTTCCTCTTCCTCGACAACTTCGTAGAAACCACGGCGAAAGCGATTGATCAGACCCCGTACGGTGTGAGAAGGCTGTGCGCCAACTCCCAGCCAATGATCAGCTCGATCCAGTTTGATCAGGCACTTGTCCTTTCGCTTTTTGGCGACCGGGTCGTACGTGCCAAGCACCTCGATAAAACGCCCATCGCGGGCAAACCGGGATTCTGCCACGACAATGCGGTAGTGTGGGGTGTGTGAAGAACCTCCCCTTTGTAGTCTGATTTTAACTGACATCGTTATAAATAAATTTCTTGGAATAAAAAAAAGAACATGCGTTGATACCACTCATTTAGACACTGTCAAACCTTCTACGGATATTTTTAAGCAAATATTGAAATGTATCCGGGCATCTGCGAACGCTTTAAAATACTGGGCAAACCAAACTCATGGGAAGAAAAAAGGTCTAAACCCGAAGTAAATAATTCATCGATTGGACACCATTATTCACTTCCTACCTTAAAGAATTTTGTGGGTATTAAACATTGAGAATTAATGTCGTGAAAATTAGTGGTGGTTAATAAATAAGTGAATTGGAGATTATAACCAACCTTCATTTGCAAACTTCTTCGATTCCGGTTTGAGAAAATTTTTAAAGTTGGGCTCACCTTTAGTTCTCGACCCGTACGTATTTTTTCATAATCAGCCCAAGCCATGTTAAATGCAGGTATCGTCGGACTCCCGAATGTGGGGAAGAGCACTTTATTCAACGCACTGACCCGCACACGCAAGGCGGAAGCGGCAAACTACCCGTTTTGCACGATTGACCCCAATGTAGGTGTCGTTCAGGTGCCGGATGCCCGACTGGAGGTGCTGGCGAAAATTGCCAATACGAGCACCATCATCCCGGCTGCCATAGAATTCGTCGACATAGCAGGCCTTGTTGCCGGTGCGAGCAAGGGAGAGGGACTGGGCAACAAATTCCTGGCCAACATCCGGGAGGTGGACGCCATTGTGCAGGTGGTACGCTGCTTTGAGGATGAGGATATCATCCACAACATGGGTTCCGTCGATCCCTTGCGTGATATCGACATCATCAACACGGAGCTCATCCTTGCTGACCTTGAGTCTGCAGAGGGACAACTTCACAAGGTCCAAAAAAAAGCACGGGGACTGGATGACAAGGAGGCGAAGATCGACCTGGCACTGCTCGAAAAAATTATCCCGGTACTCAACGAAAATAAACCGGCGGTCAGCATCGACTACACGGACCAGGAGAAGGCACGCCTGAAGCATTTTAATATGCTCACTTCCAAGCCCATTCTATATGCCTGCAACGTAAAGGAGGACAATTTGCTGGATGCGGACGACAACCCCCACGTCCAGGCGGTTCGCCAGCATATCAAGGATCTTGGTGCCTCGGGCAGTTGCATCATCTCAGCCAGGCTGGAGGAAGACCTGATTGATCTCTCCGAGGAGGATGCCAAGGAGTTCCTGAATGAAATGGGCGTCGAGGACTCGGGAGTCTCAACCCTGATCCGTGCATCCTACGACCTGTTGGGCCTTTCATCCTACTTCACCGCAGGGGAAAAAGAAGCCCGGGCATGGACATTCCGCGATGGGATGAAGGCACCGGAGTGTGCCGGGGTCATCCATACAGATTTTGAGACAGGCTTCATCAAGGCGGAGGTTGTCAGTTACCCCCACCTCGTGGAGGCAGGCAGCGTACAGGCAGCCCGGGAGGCAGGAAAATATCGACTTGAAGGCAAGGAATATCAGTTTAAGGATGGTGACGTTGCGTTGTTCCGTTTCAACAACTGATTCCATTAATTAAAAAGATTAAATGAAAGCCGAGCGGTATAGACCAAGCCTGTCCCGCTGGAGAAACCGGATCACGAACCTTTGCCTCTTTTGCTGCACCATCAGCCTTTGCCACGGGACCATCGACCTTTCGGCAATCCTCCGGCATCGCTCCACCTATTTTGAAGATTTCGGCATCTATGAAAAGAACCGCATCAACCTCCCGGGTGCGGAACTGGAGCATGAATTCAGGGGGGACCTATTCCTTGAAAAAGAGAATGCACTCGTCCAGCTCCGGGTTGGACGCTGGTTTGGAAGTGAGGATAAACTCATACACCCGCCGAAAGAGGAAATCCACCGACTGCATCAGGCCTACCTTGACATCCCCATCCAGAAGTATCCGGAACTGACCCTGCGGGTCGGTCGACAGGAACTCCGCTACAACAGGGAGATCCTAATCGGTGCCAACGACTGGGACATGGAGGGCTTCAGCTTCGACGCAGCCAAGCTCGTCTGGGATGGCCCCAGGTGGGATGTCGACCTTCTCTATGGTCGGCAGGCTGGTGAATCCGGCAACACCCTGGCCGGAATCAACCTTGAAAACACAACGCCCCAGAAGACCGTAAAGGAAATCTACGCCTGGTACACCGCCCTGCCCCATGATCAGGACACCATCCTCCTGCTGGAAAGCCCGGAAGTTGAGGTCATGACCATTGGTGCACGCATGGAAGGAAAAATTTCCAGTCCCCTCTTCTACCACGGCATGATCAACTTCCAGACCGGCAAGGCCAATGAACTCGATGTCGAGGCCTTCAACCTGCTCCTCAACCTCGACTGGTTTGTCAGCCACCCCGTTGTCAGGAACCTTGGAGTCGAGTTCACGGTGTCATCCGGTGACGACGGCAGGACCTCGAACCGCTACGAGACCTTCCTCCCTCCATTTGCCAGTGACCACAACCGCTCCGGGGCCATGGACTGGATGAGCCTCATGAACAGCCAGATCCTCACATTCTATCTTTTTGCCGACCTGCACCCGAAGGTTGAGACCCTGTTCGAGTACCACCAGTTCCACCTGCATTCCGGAGAATCCGCCTGGTACCTGGGTGACCTGTCGCCGGGCTGGTGGGGCGGCACTCCCGTTGGATGGCCCAACGACAAGAAGTTGGCTCCTTCCAGGGACATCGGTTCCGAACTCGATTTCCATGCACGAATAGGCAGTGACACCGACCGGCAATTCTCCATCGGCTATTCGTTGTTTTTTCCCGGGAAGCTGCTGAAGCACAAGGATTTCTGGGACAATGACCAGAACGTGCAATGGGCCTATATCCAGTCCGAGTTCAAATTCTAATGAAGACCCTCCTGCAAACCATGGCCCTGGCAACCGGCCTCACCCTCTGCCTCGCACAGGAACCGGCACAACCCCTTGATGGCGCCGTGGTCGAAGTCGTCACCGGCGAGGCCTCCATTACAACCGATGGGAAAGCCCTTCCCATTACCAAGGGTCAGGTCCTCAAGGAGGGCCATATCATCCAGACGGGCAAGGGTGGACTCCTGCTGCTCAAGCTTCGCAACAAGGGGGAACTGATCGTCTATGAGAACAGCCGTATCGAACTCAAATCCGAACCAAAAAAACCCGCTAAAATTCGCCTCCTGCAGACGGAGGGATTTACATGGACACGTATGCCAAAGCTCCGCAATGACCAGTCATTCCATGTGGACATGCCAGCTGCCACGGCTGGAATCCGCGGCACCGCCTTCAGTGCCAGGGTGGGCAGGAACAAGTCCAGCCAGGTCTGCGTCTGCGAAGGCGCCGTCACGATGGAGACCGATGAGGGTGAGTTCACCCTCAAGCAGGGGGAACTGGCAAGTGCAGAAAGCGGTAAACCTGTCGAGCGACCAACCACAGACTTAAAATTCCTCAAGCACCCGACCCGGGAAACCCAGCAATGCCTGAAGTGCCACCAGGGTGGCTACTCACGGGATGGGCGATATTGAATCCCCGCAATTCAACCCTGCCCGGGGTATCCAGGATCAGGTTCAACAGATAGTCTTTTTCGCGGCGGTCGCTCACCGCGCTGCCACTCCGTTCCTCTCCGGTCGCTCTTCGGCCCGCCACGGGCCTTCCGGCTCCCTACGGGTCACTCCGTTCTTTTTTTTTCTGTCTGGAGACTGAGACGGAAGCCCAGGGTGTAGTACCGGTAGCCCGGCGTGCTCCCGTACCGGGGCGCCGATCGCATGTTCCTGCCGAAGTGGCTCCAGCTGCCGCCACGGGAGACCCGAGTCGAACCAACCGATGGACCTACAGGATCAATTGCTGAACCATCTGGATATTTTCCATACCCATCCAAACACCACTCCCACACATTCCCGTGCATGTCATGGAATCCCCATGTATTTGCCGGGTAAGTGCCGACAGGTGTGGTTTTGCCAATCTTCGCCTCACTAAAATTTGCCTGCTTTGGAGTAATCTCATCTCCAAAGGAATAAGCAGTCTTTGTCCCCGCACGGCAGGCATACTCCCACTGGGCCTCCGTGGGCAGGGTGTAGACCCAACCTTCCGGTAATCGACCGGCTTCCTTCTCCATTTGCGTGAGTTTCTCACAGAACTTAATCACTTCGTCCCAGTTAACCTTCTCCACAGGCAGGGTTACTCCCTTGAATCCACTTGGGTTCGATCCCATCACCTTCTCCCATTGCTCCTGAGTCACCTCATGCTTCCCTAGATAGAACCCCTTGGTCAGGGTGACCTCATACTGGGTCTCGTCCTTCGGCCGATCCTTTTCTCCCTCCGGACTACCCATCATAAATGTGCCCGGTTTGCACCAGAGCATGTCCAGGTTGATTTCCGATACAGAGAAGGATTCACCATTTGGCGGTTCAGTTGCAGGTGTAGTTTCCGGTGCCTTTGGCTCCTCGCTCCGGGATGGTTTATCCGATAAGCAACCGGTTACCAGTAATAGGAGGATGGATAGTGCCGCAATCTGATACTTCATGATCCAGATCGTGGATGAAATATCCCTGAATTTGCAAGGTTTATAAATAGAAACAAATAAACTTACGTTCTGAATAAATGGGGCCACGCCCTGATTCCCCGCACTATTTGGAATCTTCCGAAATAACCCCGAGATACTTTCCTATCGTGCCTCCCTCGGCGATCTCCTTCTCCAGTGATGAAGGA
>JABJCN010000205.1 GCA_018668635.1 Opitutia bacterium | reverse complement strand
CCTTACACACCGAAGGGGCAATACGCCTCCACCACACTAGACCAAGAGCAGCCAGCCCAATTAAAAGGCCATACGTGGAGGGTTCAGGGATCATCTGGGCGGCATAGGCATTACCCAATCCAATTCCTTCTCCTTCAAGTTCCGCACCAAGAATGACGCTATCATAACTGGCACCCTTAACACTATAATTTTCAGGGAAAAAACCACCTTCAGGAATGTAGCCCCAGCTGGAATCATGATAGATACCAAACTCTTTGATGTCTTCAGCATATGCATCCTGAAAATCACTAACACCAGAGATAGTCATGAGAAATGCTTTCACCTCACCGCCAGCGCCAAGAGGATTGGTAAAATCAACAATTTCTCCCATAACCGACTGGTACCCATCCATCCCAGTAGCCCAATTGGAACCGGAGGCCAGCACATTGAAGTTGTCCAGCATGCTCTGCTTGAACGTAGCGGTTGAAGTCCCCCAATGCGGTAGCTGTTCAATGTTGTAACTGGGATTAAAGTAACCGACTAAAAGAAGGCCTATATTGGTATTGAGATTGAATTTTGTTTTGTTGGCCGAAGTGAATAAAGATCCATTTTGACTCTCGAAGTAAGTTCCGTATTCAAGTTCAAGCAGCGATTTTTCATTCGCTGCTCCATATATCCAACCAGTAACGCAAAAAGCCCAAATGGCTACAATGCTTATTTTACTGGTTTTCATTTATCTGAACTGAAGTTTTGTGAGAATGAAAAAAGGCCACCAAGCTAAGTGTGGCCTTTATTTTGCATCACTCCATTATAAGCAAGGGATGCGTTGAAAAGCTTTGCCTACTTGGTTGCGTTTTTGACAGCTCGCTTGCGCCAAACAACAAAACCAAGGGAGAAAACACCAAGAAATAATGCATAAGTGGAAGGTTCCGGTACGGCGTTTCCTATTGCCTGCGAAGCATAAACATTACCAGTCATGCCTGCAAATGCTCCAGTTAATGTTTCTCCGAGATGTTGCTGTCCAAGGATAACGGAATCATACGTTAGTGTGCGAATGTCAAAATCAGCTGGTGTGGGTTCTGCGCCAGCTGGTATAGTGAAAGCAGCATCTGTGAAGAGACCAATTTCACTCGCAGATGAGGCATTGGCCCAACTGGATACATCAGCTAATGTCATAACGTAGGCAGTCTTTCCAACTCCTTGTTCCGCAACGCTAGGATTGGATGCCGGAAAGAACCCATCAGCAGTCGCATTGCCAAAACTATCGGAGTGCATTGGGGTAAAGTTACCCAAAAAGGTTGCAAGAGATGCAGAATCTGAAATGCCGGCAGCTCCTGTTGCGACATTATATCCATCGCTAAAATAACCCATAGCAAGTAAGTCTGAAGCATCAGACTTTACGTAGCCAACTTTGGCTTCATTTGAAAAAATGGACGCTGTAGTTCCTTCAAACGTCGAGCCAAACTGAACTGAAAGAGTTTGGCTTTGTATCGCAGATACTGAAGCCACCAGAATCCCAAGTGTGAAGATAGTAAATTTGTGCATGCTGTAGAATTTGAGGATTAGTCTTAAATATAAATTCTTAAGATGATTTTAGAATGGGACACTTGTCGCCCAATCGATGCCTGTTTCAGACCGACGCAACACAACTATTGAACGTCCAGCAGGAATAACACTATCTTTTTGATCTGCTGAAGCACTGGCTCCCAATTTTCTCCATCCATTGCCACCAGCAAAGATTGGAGCTTCCTGATAGTAGAAAATATCAAATTGGCCTTGGTCGTTTACATAATAAATCCTGTCGGCAGTACTGGAACTACCAGCCGCAAGCAGACTGCCATCGGCATTGTAGAGACCAATGTTATCCAAAGAGGAATCAACTGGATAACTAAGTGAAACCAAGTTGAAGCCCTTCTGGATAGCAGTGCGTGAATTACTTGTCTTTACGCTACCTGTTAAAGTGACAGTAACATCGCTTCCACTGCGTCTTTTTACAATGAGTCCTTCGTCTGGAAATACACCCACATCTTTCATGTCAGATGAGGCTGATTTCCCAAGCTGTCTCCAACCGTTACCACCGGCAAAAATAGGTGCTTCCTGATAGTAGTAAATTTGCCAAGCCAAGGCTCCAGCACCATCTATTCCAACCTTATAAATGATGTCAGCTGCTGAAGAACTTCCTGCGGTAAGGCCTGACTCATTGGCATCACCAAAAATATCTCCCAGTGTACGAGACTTACGGACTGAATAGGATGCACCATCAAGATCAGTAACATCCGAACTGAGTGTTAAGGTCTTGTTTCCTCCATCACTGCCAGTTATTTCATATATAACTCCTACCTTGGATGCATCCGTATGATTTGTAATTTCAATGTAATGGCTTGCATTACCATTGGGGTCAGCAGTCGCAAAATCACCCGTTGCCCAAGAAGCGTTATTATCGGTTATTGTATTACCAGCTACTTCGTAAACTACGCCTGAGTGGAGTGAAGAACTTAGCATCGGAACGGAGACAGCGGATAGTCCATCACTTGTGTCAGTACCCTTGATGGTAAGAGTGATGAAACCGACAGGGTCTGTGCTAACAGTAACAGCGTTGATAGTTCCGGCGACAAAAAGTCCAAAAATGAGGGCAAGGGTGAATTTTCTCATAAGTATATGAAGGGTTGTTGAGTAGATCTAGTTTTTCTATTCTGTATCAAATTGAACACATTTTCCTGCCAGCTTCAACCACTTTTTGCTTTTTTTTTGAAGTAGCTTAATTCCGGGTTGGTTTGAAAATATTGGTTTTAATCGTTGCGAGGCTACTATGGGGGTAGTGAAGCGAGCGCCGACTAAAACCGTAGTAATGTATTAAAAATTGGCCTGATCACTATTCCGTTAGTTTGTAAATCGCTGAGAAGCAGATGGCGGTCGCGATCTTATAAAAACTTGGTCACCCACCAAAATAAATGTTGGTTAAAAAAGATCAATCAGTGGAGTTATAAATCTCCCAATGATTTGTTCTGGAATCATAAAGACCCACTTGATATTGTGTAGTGAAGGTGCCAGTACCCTGAAGTTCCACCCAGATCCATTTCTGTTCAGAATCCAACCAGAGAAAAGGAAAGATAGTGGTGCCTGTATAAGCCCAGGAATTCCACCCGGGTCGCCATATCCAGAAGCCATCCGGATCGTTTCCTGAAGGATAAACCCAACCTAATTGATAATGATAAGCCCAGTCAGATGTGGGTTCTTGAAAAAAAAGCCCAAACCAGGAAAGATGGAGCCAGTTGTCCCCTGTATCCGTGGCACCACCCCAAATTTCAGGGAGATCAGGAAGTACTTTGGTTGAGTAGGTATTGCCGGGGAAAAGAGAGGATTCCAAAACCTCGGTGCCAATCAATGTATCATCGAAAGTCAATGTAATCGCCAAATCATAGGTGGTTGGGACAGGGTCTCCCCCCTCCGGCAGTACAGGAAGAGAAGAATCAGAAAAAAGCCCAAACCCTGTGGCGCTGCCGAAATCATTGAAGGAAGAAATGCCTGACAGTGTAACAAGATATGGAACGGACCCAACTGATTGTTCGGAGAACTGGCCTTGTGCGGTGTAATATCCGGGGGAAGATGCATCCTGAAAGGTTGCGGAAGCCAATACATTGAAGTTGGCGAGGAAAGAAGAAAGATTACTCGCAACAAGACGTTGAGATTCAGTTGCGACATTGTAACCGCTGTTAAAATACCCGACTGCGATAACACCAGAATTTGATGCATCGAAGCCAGTTTGCGAGGAATCTGTGAAAAAGACCCCAGTTTCGCCAATGAAGTGGGATCCAAAGGTAACGGTTACCTGCGGAGACCCCCACCCTTTAGGAAAAGTTCCAAATAATGCAAGGAGCATGGGCATTAAAAAGCGTTTGGTGACCATCATGAAATTTTAGGAGAGAAAGCCTCTAATACCCACTGAAAAAAAGGCAATAAGTCGTTATACATATATCATTATGATGCGGTTTTCGTAGGACCGCAAGTGGTTGCGGTCATTTGAAGACTGATTTACACGGAAATCTGTAGATAAAGGGCAGCCCACTGCCCCATTTGCATGCCTGTGATATGAGCTTGAATTTCGAGCTGATTAAGGGTTTCACGGTATGCAGCCTCAACCGCATTCACCTCGTGATTGAGGATTCCGCTAAGAATGAGGCACGAAGAGGAAGAGAGATTGAGACCTCTCAGGATACATTCCCGGTTTTCAATGAGTACATTGGCAAGGATGTTGGCAAGAATTAGATCAGCCTTCCCTGGAAAGATTGCCTCGGAAAGATCCCCTTGAAAAAAAAGAACCGTTTTCTCCAGTTCGTTAACAGCCGCATTTTGATGACATACGCGAATGGAATCATCATCAATATCGAAGCCCTCAACATCTCGAAACCCAAGCAACCATGCAGATAAGGAAAGAATACCGGATCCGCAACCGGCATCAACGACCTTGAGAGTTTCAGCCTCAGCATCGCAAATTAAGGATCGGAAATTTAAAAGGCCCTCGACACATAGACGTGTGGTCTCGTGATTCCCGGTGCCAAAGGCCATGCCGGGATCCAGATAAAGGGCTACTTCGTCGCGAGGAACAAAATAGGAACCTCTCTCCCAAAGAGGCACCCAATGTAATCCCTTACTGGACCAAGGCTTAAAATGGTCCTTGTAGGCTTCCTTCCAGTCCCGGTCAGGAAGTTGAATAACTTCAGGATGTTGCGGTATTTCTTCAAATTGCCTGCGGATCAAGGACCAGGCATCGTATGCCAAGTCAGGACTTTCAAAAAAACCAAAAAGCTGAAAATCATGCCCACCGGGAATACTTTCCAGAGACCAGTTGGAAACATTGTCTGACTCATAAAAAAAAACCTCCAGTTCATCGACAAGATGATCCGGCACAGGACTCTTAATCTGAAACATGATCACAGATAAAAATACTAACCCTCAGTCCCTGGTGAGGCCGGAGGCAACCGGGTTTGGGAAGAAGCCTGTTTTGCCTGTAATTCCTTGCGTTTTCTGGATACGGATGGAAGGGGGCGCTGTATGGCCCTGGCAATTTCCTTATCACGGCACCCTTCAGCCGCCATGCGAAGAATCGTTGCTTCATCCTCTGGCATATACCTCGGGCGGCGAACCTTCTTGTCGCTGGCGCCACCTTCCTCCAAGACAACGGCAAGGCGGTCTCGTTCATAAGTTGAAAGCAAATCGAGCATGGCTACAACAAATTGAAGAGTGGCTGAAATCTTTCCCCGTCCTTTTGGGCGATCCTTAAAACCGGACAGCTTCACAAACTCCTTTAAGCGCTCCTGACGGCGAATCATGACACGGGCACGATACAACTCCTGCTCCTTGAGAACCACCTGCCGTTGCTCAGGCGTCAATTCCTTGAGATGTTCTTTTAACTCTGATTCAGGAAGCAGACCCGGCGTAACCATATCAGAGTCCTTGGATTTCTTTGATCCCCAGCCCGATTTTCCTTTTTTGCCTGCCTCGTCCCAGAGCCAGGAGGATTCTCCACCGTAAATGTTTGCCATAAGTGTCTAATTTGTTGGTTCAGAATATTCGACAGTCAATTGCTTGAACCCGTTTTGCTTTAAAGGATGTTTTCAACTCCATTTAGTTTTTGTCAAGGAAGGATGATATGTCTGCAACCCACCAATATTTTCCAGAACAACCTTTGTGCAATGGTTTAAAAATTGTATCCAAGAAAAAAATGATCAACAAGGATTTGCAGAATGAGAAAAACTTGCTTTGTTGTAATTTTTATAAAGGCCTACCCGTTTACCGTTGTATAAATTCAAAAGCAGATTTGCTCTCCATAAATTCATAAATTAGTAAAGGATACCTAAAAAATGACTGTTCAAGAAGTTCTCGCACTGGCCAAGTCAAGAGAGGTAAGGATGGTGGACCTGAAATTCAGTGATATCCACGGATCCTGGCAGCACTTCACAGTTCCCGTCAATGAGTTGACGGAGAGTCTTTTCATGGAAGGATTGGGGTTTGACGGATCCAGTATTCGGGGATGGAAGGGGATTCAAGCATCAGACATGCTGGTTATCCCTGACCCAACAACCGCTTTTATTGACCCCTTTGTCGAAGCACAAACCATAAGTCTTATCTGCGATGTTGAGGACCCAATCTCCCGTGAACCTTATGAGCGATCCCCCCGAGGAATTGCTCGTTTGGCAGAGGATTACCTTAAAAGCTCCGGGTTGGGAGATGCCGCCTATTTCGGCCCCGAAGCGGAATTTTTTGTGTTCGATGACGTCCGTTACAAAACCACCTCAAACGAATCCCACTATCGTGTTGATTCAGAAGAAGGTATATGGGGAAGCGATTCCGATGAATTTCCCAACCAAGGGTACAAGATTCGCCACAAGGAAGGCTATCTGCCTGTCCCTCCGCTGGATAAGCAAATGGATCTGCGCAATGAGATGGTACTAACCATGATGGACATGGGACTTAATGTAGAATGTCAGCATCACGAAGTTGCCACCGGTGGCCAGGCTGAGATCGACCTGCGTTTCGACACCCTCCTTGCCATGGGTGATGCAATGTGCAAATACAAATATGTGGTCAAGAATGTGGCGTACCGTAATGGTAAAAGCGCAACATTTATGCCAAAACCTCTTTTTGAAGACAACGGTTCAGGGATGCACACGCATATATCTCTCTGGAAGGGTGAGACTCCACTTTTTGCAGGGGATGAATACGCCGGACTCAGCGAGGAGGGACTCTACGCCATCGGTGGTATTCTGGCACACGCGCCCGCCTTGTGTGCAATAACAAATCCCACGAATAATAGCTACAAACGTCTGGTCCCTGGATTTGAGGCCCCCGTAACACTGGCCTACTCAGCACGTAATCGATCTGCAATCTGCCGTATTCCAATGTACAGCGATAGTCCACGGGCAAAGCGTGTAGAGTTCCGTTGCCCGGACCCGACAGCCAACCCTTACCTCGCCTTTTCCGCGCTTCTGATGGCGGCCATTGATGGTATCGACAATAAGATTCATCCGGGGGAACCCATGGATAAAAACCTGTACGATCTCGCCCCAGAAGAAGCCGCCAACTTGAAACACGTCCCAGACTCACTCAAGGGCTCACTGGATGCCTTGGCGGCAGATCATGACTTCCTAACACGCGGCGGCGTGTTCACCGAGGATTTCATCAATAACTACATCGAGCTCAAAACCGAAGAATATGATGCTGTCCGCCTTCGCCCTCACCCCTACGAATTTCACCTTTACTATGATGTTTGATCTCGGGATGTAGCTGCCCAGCAAAGCGACAACCACCCGAGCATCAGTAAGATTCCCCCAAATGGCGTAATCCCCCCAAGCCTCGTTGCCCCGGTAAAAGACAAAAGATAAAGACTGCCGGAAAATACAACGATACCAGAAAGCAACAGCCAACCGGAAACACGTAATCGTTTCGACCGAACCTCCCCCGGTACCACAAGGCTTCCCAGTGCAACTGCCAAAAGTGCGACCCCGTGGACCTGATGGTATTTTAGCCCTGTTTCAAAATTCCGGTAAAGTTCTGTGCCGACCTTCTCCTTCAAGGCATGTTTGCCAGATGCCCCAAGCGCTACAGCCAGAAAGCCAACAATTCCTGCCAAAAATAACAATACAGTCTTCCTGTTCATTAGACATGAGTCCGTGCAATCAGTTTCACTTGTCAAGATTCACTGACACGTCTTTCATTTTATTACCATGCTAACACATCTCGACAAAAAGAACCGACCTCAGATGGTCGATATCTCAGAAAAGAAAGCAACTGAAAGGACCGCCACCGCACGTGCACTAGTGGAGTTCCCATCGGGTCTTCTTCCGGATGAAGCCAAAGAGGAAATCCAAACCAAGAAAGGCCCTGTCTTCCAAACTGCGATAATTGCAGGAACCCAGGCAATAAAGAGAACGGCTGACTTAATACCCTTTTGTCATCCCCTTCCCCTCGACAGCATTGGCTTCTCCATCCGATTCCTGAACCCGACAACCATCCAAGTAGAATGCACGGTCAAGACCACCCACAAAACCGGTGTGGAAATGGAAGCCCTTACCGGCGTATCTGTCGCAGCACTCACAATCTACGACATGTGCAAGAGTCTCTCGCACGGTATCGTCATTAGTGAAACACGGCTCCTTAAAAAAACAGGTGGCAAGGCCGACTTCTGCCATGAAGATTGATACGGCACCCCTCCATGCACTTCTTCTCGCCGGGGGACATAGTCGGCGTATGGGAAAAGAAAAGTCTAAATTGCTTTACCAAGGTCAGACACAGTTCTCCCGCATTGTTGTTATTCTAAGAGAACTGGGCATCCCATCACACCTTTCGATACGCGCAGGGCAAACCCTACCGGCAGAAGCCATGGCAGCGGAAATCAACCCGATCCATGATCGGGATTCGTTCAAGGACATAGGTCCCCTCGGAGGAATCCTCTCCGCCCTTGCCAGCCATCCTGGGCACGCCTTCCTTGTAATCGCATGCGACCTTCCATTCCTTGAAATCAAGACCTTGGAGCAACTGATTCAGGACCGAAAACCAGAAAAACTCGCTACTGCCTTCCGTAGTCACCACGATAGACTTCCTGAACCCTTATGCGCCATCTGGGAGCCTCATGGAGCAAAACTTCTTCAACAAAAACTGGATGCAGGCATTCGCTGCCCACGAAAAATCCTGATTCAAAGCGAGATTCAACTCCTTGAACTCACAAACAAGGAAGCGCTCGATAATATCAACACGCCAGAAGAATACAGAGATGCACTTGCGCGGATGAAAAAATGAAAAATATTCATCTTCAGTACTTTGCCATTCTCCGTGAATTTCGTGGTCAAAACGAGGATTCATGGGAAACCACTGCAGCAACAGCAGGGGACCTTTACGAAGAATTAAAAACAGAATTTAAATTCCCACTCACACAGAAACAAATCCGGGTGGCAATCAATGGTGAGTTTTCTGCGATGGATTCACTGCTGAAAACCGGTGACGAAGTCGTATATATTCCACCCGTCGCGGGTGGATAGAGAGCTCATGAAGGCCAATTTATTTCAACTAACCAGCCAATCTTTCCAGGCACACCATTTCGTTCGAGAAATGGAGAACCATGCTGCAGGAGCCTACACAAGCTTCGAAGGTTGGGTAAGAAATCATAATGAAGGCAAAGATGTCGCGAGTCTTGAGTATGAAGCATATCCGGACCTCGCCTTAAAAGAAGGTTGTCGTATTCTCGCCGAGGCTCTTGAAAAATTTGACATAATTGACTCCCGATGTATCCACCGGACCGGTCACCTGCAAATTGGGGAGATTGCCGTATGGGTTGGCACAACAGCCAAGCACAGGGAAGAAGCCTTCACCGCATGTCGTTACATTATTGATGAGGTGAAAAGCCGTGTCCCCATCTGGAAAAAGGAACACTATGCCGATGGAGACTCCGGTTGGGTGAAGTGTGAACACTGTGCTAGCCATATTCATAGGCATTGAACTTGCCTCCCCTTCTCCTTTAAGGCACAGATTTCTTCATAATTTTTACCAACCAGAAATATATCCATGCCTGAAGAACTCTCAGAAATCGGTCTCATCGGCCTCGCCGTAATGGGACAAAACCTTGCACTTAACATCGCTGATCATGGATTTGCCATATCGGTTTACAACCGAACTACGGATAAAATGGATAAGTTCGTGGCGGATAACCCCGATACGCCAGGGAGACTGCGTGGATGCCCCACAATTGAAGATTTTATAAATTCAATTCACAGACCAAGGAAGGTGGTCATCATGGTCAAAGCCGGCGATCCAACAGATGCAGTAATAAAAAGCCTGCTACCTCTTCTGGAAGAAGGCGACATACTGATTGATGGAGGCAATGCAAAGTGGACAGATACCATCCGGCGTGAAAAAGATCTTTCAGGAAAAGGATTTCGATTTGTGGGATCCGGCGTTAGTGGCGGCGAGGAAGGCGCCCGTTTTGGTCCATCTCTCATGCCAGGTGGAGCACCCGAATCATGGAAGGAACTGAAACCGATATGGGAGGCAATCGCCGCCAAGGTTGATGCGCAAACAGGCAAGCCTCTGGAGGGTGCAGAACCGGGAAGACCCATCACGGGAGGTGTCCCATGCTCCGCCTACATTGGTCCCAATGGAGCCGGCCATTACGTAAAGATGGTACACAATGGTATCGAATATGGCGATATGCAGATGATCTGCGAAGCCTACGATCTCATGCAAAATATACTCGGCATGACTCCATCTGACATCGGCAAGGTTTTTGAGACTTGGAATGAAGGTCTCCTTGATTCCTTCCTTATCGAAATTACTGCAGACATCCTAAAGCAGACTGATCCTGTCACCAACAAACCATTCGTCGATATAGTGCTCGATACCGCAGGCCAGAAAGGGACCGGTAAATGGACCTCGGTAAACGCCTTGGACATGGGTGTACCAGCTCCAACCGTTGCCGAAGCTGTCTTCGCCAGATGCCTCAGTGCCGTCAAGGAGGAGCGAGTAGCCGCCAGCAGCATCCTCGAAGGACCATCCATAGAGTTCAGCGGTAACCCGACGGCCTTTGTAGACGCAATTCGGGATGCCCTTTATTGCTCAAAAATATGCTCTTATGCACAGGGATTTCAGCTAATGCGTGAAGCGCAGGTCGAATACCAATGGTCGCTTAACTTTGGCGAAATCGCCCAAATTTGGAGGGGCGGATGTATCATTCGCGCAGCCTTCCTACAGAAAATAACCGAAGCCTATGCAAGGGAGCCGGAACTGGCAAATCTGTTACTGGACCCCTATTTCAAGAATGCCATCCATAGTGCTCAGGGAAACTGGCGTACAGTTGCTGGCACGGCGGTTGCACACGGCGTACCGATACCGACATTTGCATCCGCACTATCCTATTACGATAGCTACCGGACTGCCCGCCTCCCACAGAACCTCCTTCAGTCACAGCGAGACTACTTTGGGGCACACACTTACGAACGAACCGACCAACCACGCGGAAATTTCTATCATATCGACTGGCCGGAAAAAGACCGCCCGCAGTTGGAAATCTAGCAAAGGGACAGGATTGTAATGGTGTCTATTTCGAAATGAAGCCCTTGACTGAAGCGACGGCAAAATCCCGATTCATTTTTGCAATAACGTCGAGAGGGATTTCCTTGGGGCAAACAGCCGAGCACTCGCCATAATTTCGACAGTTGCCAAAGCCGGCTTCATCCATCTTCGAAACCATTGAAAGCGTACGGCGATCTTTTTCGGCCTTACCTTGTGGCAATGAATTTAAGTGTGCAATCTTGGCACCAGTAAAAAGCATGGCAGATGCATTCTTACAGGCAGCAACACAAGCGCCACAACCGATGCAGGCCGCAAAGTCAAATGCATCATCAGCAAGTGGCTTGGGAATAGGGATTTCATTGGCATCCTGAGCGCTACCTGTACGGCAGGTAATGAATCCGCCTGCCTGTATAATTTCATCAAAGCCGCCACGGTCAACAACCAGATCACGCAGGACCGGGAATGATTTGGCGCGGAAAGGCTCAATCGTTATTGTCTGCCCGTCACTGAAACTACGCATATGAAGCTGGCATGTAGTAGTCCCCTGATGTCCTCCGTGTGGTATTCCATTAATGGTTAGTGAGCACATGCCACAGACTCCCTCTCGACAATCTGAATCAAAAGCAACTGATTGGTCACCGCTTTCAACGAGTTGCTCATTAAGCATATCCAGCATCTCAAGGAATGAAGAGTCCGGAGAAACATTGTTAATTTCATAATGCTTGAATTGACCCGATCCATCCGAGGTATCCTGTCGCCAAATCTTGAGTTTGAGATTCATACTACTGCAATTCTTGACAAGTGGTTTATTTGTAGCTGCGGACTGCGAGCGGTACGTCCTTGAAATCAAGTTCTTCAACATGGCGAGTCGGCTTCTCCCCTGCCCCCCTATATTCCCAGATTGCGGCATGGGCAAAATCATCATCCAGACGAACTGCTTCACCATCTTCAGTCTGATGTTCCTCACGAAAATGTCCACCACAGGATTCATCACGATCCAATGCATCGTGGCACATAAGCTCTGCAAGATCGAGGAACTCGGCGAGCCGTCCTGCCCTCTCGAGTTCCTGGTTTAATTGCTTCCCCTCACCTGTGACCTTTAAATTAGCCCAAAACTCTTGCCTGATTTCAGGGATTTTCCGGAGTGCTTCTTCAAGACCGGCCTTGTTTCGAGCCATGCCACATTTTTCCCACATGATACGCCCGAGATCCAAATGCAGCGAGCGAGGGGTGCGGGTTCCATTTATGGAAAGAAGTTTCTCGGTGAAGGCGTTGACGTCGGCCTCGACCTCCTGAAAAGCATCCAGCCCGGTGTTAATGATACCGGGCTTTTCGCCGGCGAGGTAATTTGGAAGGGTGTTGGGAAGAACAAAATAACCATCTGCCAATCCCTGCATCAGAGCGCTGGCCCCAAGGCGATTGGCTCCGTGGTCAGAGAAATTAGCCTCCCCGATGACAAAGAGGCCCGGAATGGTACTCTGTAAATTATAATCCACCCAGAGTCCACCCATCGTATAATGGGGCGCGGGATAAATGCGCATGGGCTTCCGGTAGGCACTGTCACCAGTGATCCGTTCGTAAATATCGAAGAGGTTTCCGTATCGTTCCTGAATGGCGCTTTCACCCAGACGTTGTATGGCATCCGCAAAGTCGAGATAGACGCCGCGTTTCCCCGGGCCAACTCCGCGACCCTCGTCACATGCCTCCTTCGCGGCCCGGGATGCAATGTCGCGGGGAGCCAGGTTGCCAAAGCTGGGATATTTACGCTCAAGAAAATAGTCGCGTGCCTCCTCGGGAATCTGCTCTGGCGGCTTCTCGCAATCCGCCGCATCCTTTGGAACCCAGACTCGTCCATCATTACGAAGTGACTCGGACATAAGGGTTAGCTTGGACTGATGGTCGCCACTCTGGGGAATGCAAGTCGGATGAATTTGTGTATAACAGGGATTCGCGAAGCCCGCGCCCTTTTTGTAGGCCCGCATTGTTGCGATACTGTTGCAACCAACGGCGTTTGTGGAAAGGTAGAATGCATTACTGTAACCACCAGTTGCAAGGACCACGGCATCTGCTGCCCAACTCTTGATTTCCCCAGTAACAAGGTTCCGGGTAACAATGCCCTTGGCATGTCCATCGACCAGAACAAGGTCCAGCATCTCATGGCGATTGTACATCTTGACCGTGCCAAGTCCAATCTGGCGACTAAGTGCCGAGTATGCCCCAAGAAGCAATTGCTGTCCAGTTGCACCACGCGCATAGAAGGTGCGGGAAACTTGAGCACCCCCGAAAGAACGATTGGCAAGAAGACCACCATATTCTCGGGCAAAAGGGACTCCTTGCGCAGCACATTGGTCAATGATATTGGCACTGACTTCGGCCAAGCGGTGAACATTGGCTTCACGAGAACGAAAGTCGCCCCCCTTTACTGTATCGTAAAAAAGCCGGTGAATACTATCCCCATCGTTCTGATAGTTTTTGGCAGCATTGATACCTCCCTGAGCAGCAATACTATGGGCACGGCGTGGACTGTCCTGATAACAAAACGAAGTAACGTTGTACCCCTGTTCAGCCAGTGTGGCAGCAGCAGAACCGCCAGCAAGTCCGGTTCCAACAATGATAACGTGGTACTTCCTTCGATTTGCAGGATTAACGAGTTTATTGGAAAATTTGTGGCGACTCCACTTCTCAGCGATCGGGCCCGCAGGAATCTTTGCATCGATTATCATGGCTTAGCCGGGTAGATTAATAACACCCATCAGCACAGCCATGGGGACAGAGACAAATCCGATAAAAACGGTCCAGCCATAGGCGATGGCAAGACCATCAAGCCGCGATTTCCAAGCCGTATTCCGAATACCAATGGTCTGAAAGAGACTACTGACCCCATGCGTAAGGTGAAGACAAAGCATTGCCATGCAGACAATGTAGGTTCCCGAAATCCATTTTTCAGTAAAGCCCGACACCATCATGGTGAAAACATCATGAACTTGAACTTCTTTCCCGTTTTTCTCCAAGATATAATGCATATCCTGATATTCAGGGTGAGTAATCCGCACGGTGTAATGCAGAACGTGAAAAACGATAAATGCAAAAAGGAGAGCCCCGGTAAGGCCCATGCCGCGGGAAGCAAACGTTGCCTGGATAAACTTCTCTTCAGCATTTGGCTTGGGTCGAGCGGCACGATTTTCTCGGACCAGTGAAATTGCAGTCAGGACATGGGTTACGGTCGCTAATAACAAAAAGGCCCTGAATCCCCACAGTACAGCTGGTATGCTCTGAAGCTTGTAGGCATAGGAGTTTAACGCTTCCTGGCCAAGAAACAATTGTAGGTTTCCAAGCATGTGCACAAAGACGAACCCCGCCAAGATTAATCCGGACAGGGCCATCAGATATTTTTTTCCTATAGAGGAAGAAAAAATTTGGCAACAAGATGAGTTCATAAACCCGAAAGTAGTTAGGAATTGGATAGAGATGTTTCTCGAATTTTAAACCAAAGACTTCAGATGATACCAATTATAAGAATCGACTATCCATCGGATAAAATTTACTGGGGGTCTATAATAATGGCTCAGGCGCGTAATGCGCTGCATTAGGGTGCCTTGCAACAAAAGATTCAACACGTGATTGAAAATCATCCACTTGAGCCTCGGCATTACCCAAAAGTACAGCCGCATTTTCTACAATTTCCTGCAGTGCCGCCAACGATAGGCCCAATCGAGTATCTTGTGCCAATCGATTAACCAAATCATTGTCTGTTGTTCGGCCGGATCGCAAATCCTTTACCGTGGCTACGGCGTGCTCCTTAATGGCGGCATGGGCAGACTCACGACCAACGCCGGTTTTAACGGATTCCATTAGCATCGTGGTCGTGGATAGAAATGGGAAATAACGGCGATTTTCCATTTCAATCAATGCCGGAAAAACCTCCATTTGCCCCAAGACTGTTAAAAATGTTTCCAAAAGTCCGTCCGCAGCAAAAAAACTATCAGGAAGGACAGCGCGACGTACTACCGAACAAGACACATCACCCTCATTCCACTGGTCTCCAGCCAATGAAGATGCCATGGTTACATGCCCCCGCAGGATTGTGTGGAAACCATTGATGCGCTCACAACTTCTGCTGTTCATTTTATGAGGCATGGCTGACGAACCAACCTGTCCCTTGGCAAAACCCTCGGAGGCCAACTCGTGGCCAGCCATCAGACGAAGAGTCCTGGCAAACCCGGAAGGAGCACTGGTCACCTGCAAAAGGGCGGACACCACTTCAAAATCAAGGCTTCGGGGATATACCTGCCCAACGGCACCAAGCAAACCGGGAAGACCAAGAAAATCGCGCATTCGTTGATCAAATTCGTCAACCTTTAAAGAGTCACCACCGAGCAAAGTTGCAAGATCGAGTTGTGTACCCACTGCACCTTTAATGCCTCGCACAGGATACGTCCCCACCAACTGCTCAAGCACGTTACAACCGCGTAACAATTCTTCTCCGAACATAGCCAACCTCTTTCCGAAAGTGGTTGGCTGGGCGGCCACATTATGGGTTCGTCCTGTTAGAACAAGAGATTTGTACTCAACGGCTTTTGCAGCAATCCGGTGCAAGGACGCGACTGCTTTCTGCTGGATGATTTCCAGAGAACGGTAAACTTGGAGCTGCTCAACATTCTCCGTTAGATCACGACTGGTCATGCCCTTATGGACATGTTCGTGACCAGCAAGATCATTGAATTCCTCTATCCGAGCCTTGACATCATGACGAGTCACTCGCTCACGCTCCATAATGGAATCAAGGTTAACTTGATCACGTACACCCTCGTAGGCATGGATTGCCTCGTCCGGAATCTCTATCCCAATAGACTTTTGAGTTTTTAGTACAGCGACCCAGAGATCACGCTCCAGCTTTACCTTTCCCGCTGGGGACCAGATTTCACATAGATCACTGGAAGCGTAGCGTTCGGCCAGAATATTTGAAACTTGTGGTTTTTGAATTTGCATCAACAGACATGAGCAACGTGTTTATACTTGGAGGCAACTTGATTTTAGAGAAATCAGACAGTCTGAAAAAAGTTTTGGCTACCCAAGACAACGAATAGCCAAGGCTTGCATGACTTCCTCATGTTCTTTTGACCGGCTAACAAGCTCCTTAAAGGCGTCAATGAAGGCTACTTGAAAATCGACCAATTTTCTGAGTTTGAGATGCCCTGCCTGCTGGGCGATTTTCCCAAGATACCAAGGGTTTTGAGTGAAAACATTGAGAGGACTCTTCGCCTTGGAATCTCCATAATGGCAAAGATATTTTTCACTGGCGCGCTCAAGTGCCCCTTTGTCCACGCCCTTATAGCCAATAGCAATCTCGCCCCCATCCAAAAGGGTACGCAATTGGATCAGCAACCGATTACGACTTTGCAGGCTAGCCAGTAAGGGGCGAGCCTCCTTGTTTGTGAAAAAATACCGCCGCAATGAGTCAAGTGTTCCACTTAAATTTCCAGTAAAAAAAACATCCGTGGTCTCAAAAAAATCTCCTTCCAACGGGTCTGGAACCATTTCTCGAACATCTGCTTCCTCGATACGGCCACCACTTTCACCACTGACATAGGTTGCTAATTTTACACTCTCAGCAAGAGCTAGCCGTGCATTACCGCACACTTTCTCGAGAAGAAGGTTCATCGCATCCGGTCCGATCTCAATGCCCATCGGTCGAAGTTCCTTCTGGATGTGCAAGCCAAGGTCTTTGGCATTTCCACTTTTGAGAAATTGAAAAACCCCTGTTTTCTCAACCCATTTGTAAAACGAACGACGGCGATCCACTGGGCTTGCAGTGATAAGGATATTAACGGATTGCGGGTCTACAGTTTCAAGAAAATCCTGCAGCCTCTCCAAAGCCTCCAAAGTGTCTGCCGCACGACCAGTAACTGAATCCGAAAGAAAAGTAACACCCCGAAACCAGACCGTTTTCTTTTCACCAAAAAGAGACAAGGTCTGTGCTGCCGCGATGAAATGTGCGACAGACTGTAGCACATCATCAACCTTGCCCGCATTTCCATCAATTACTTCCCGGGAAAGATCGTCCAACACCCCGGCAGTCATAGCCTCAAAAGCTTTTTTACCTTCAACGGATACGAGAAAGTCATCTTCCCCGCAGATAAATGTAAAATTCTTACTCAAGGATGAAACCCAATGTGACCCGCGGTAGTCAAATTCCCGCCCCCATGTTGTATCTGTTACAAGAGAAAGCGTCGTGCATTTGGTATTTATTAATCTTTCGTCGAAGCCAATCGATCGCCGCGTTCACCGCGCGGGCCTTAACAACAAGTCTATCACCGGAAAACTCCACCCGATGGGACCAAGCACCAGAAGGTGTGTGCAGGCCGAAATAAACAGTGCCAACTGGCTCATTACCGGAATCACCCCCCGGACCTGTAAGGCCGGTTGTACTGAGACCGTAGTCCGCAGAAAATTTTTCCGCGGCTCCGGTCGCCATTGCCACTGCTGTCTCCGCACTGACGACATCATGCTGGCGGAGAATACATTCAGGTATGCCAAGGTGCTCTATTTTCGCCTCTTCATGGTAGCAAACCACGCTACCGGCAAAAGTTGCCGATGCGCCGGGGATATCTGTAAAGGCACTTGCCAAAAGGCCGCCAGTACATGATTCCGCCACAGCCAGCTTCTGTTCATGTGCCCGCAGATGAGCCAAGGTAATTTCCGGAAGAGATTCGCTACCAAAGCATACAAAGTCCTCCCCGAGCAGTTCCATACACTGTTCGCCCGTCTCATGTAATTTGGCAAGATTTCCAGAACCATTAGCAAGTGAAAGACGAACATCCACAAGACCCTGATGTGCACAGTATCCAATTTTCAACTCAGGATGACTTTTGAGCACGGGCCGAAGCTTATTTTCAAGCATGGACTCGCCGATACCAAATGACCTTAACTGCATATACTGCTCCTCAAAAGCAAAATAGTCCTCTTCCTGTAATCGAGGCAAAACACGCTCTTCAAACATTGGACGAAGCTCATTTTCAGGCCCCGGCAACATAACAAGGATTTTGTCGTTCAGCTTGAGAAAAACTCCGGGAGCGGTCCCATGGGGGTTGGATAGGACCTCAGCTCCTTCAAGCACGTAGCACTGTTTAAAATTATTGGCGGAAACAGGGCGACCCTGAAGAGCAAATCGCTCCTCGATCGCCATACGCACAGATTCAACAAATTCCAGTTTTAACCCCAAGGCCTCTGCGATGACCTCACGGGAAAGGTCATCAGATGTTGGCCCAAGACCGCCCGTTGTGATAACAAGATCTGCATCAGACCAAATCCTGGGAAAAACATCACGAATCTCATCCGGATCATCTCGCACCACATGGTTTCGGCGGATTTCCAACCCGTGCCGCTTTAACTCCCTG